>JAJYLS010000343.1 GCA_021787555.1 Acidobacteriota bacterium
CCAGGACGAGAAATCGGAGATCAAGAACCGCGCCAAGGCCGAGCGCGTGCTGCGCTCGCGGCTCTACGAGATGGAGCTCGAAAAACAGCAGGCCGCGCTGGGCGCGGAGCGGCGCGGCATGGTCGGCACCGGCGACCGCAGCGAAAAAATCCGCACCTACAATTTTCCGCAGAACCGCGTCACCGATCATCGCATCGGCCTGACCCTGCACCAGCTCGATTTCGTGATGGACGGCAAGCTGGACGCCATCGTGGATGCGCTCACCACGCACTTCCAGACCGAAAAACTCAAGCAGCAGGCCGAGCAGGGCGTAACGGTGTGACCCTGCCATGACGTCAGCAAGACCGCTCTCTGGCGGTCGCGGCTCCGAAACGGTATCAGAGCCGCGACCGTCAAGGAGCGGTGGGGTGCAAGTGGTATGACCGTGCACACCGCACTCTTGCAGGGCACGCGCCTCCTGGAGGAGGCCGGCATCGCCGTGCCGCGGCTCACCGCCGAAGTGCTCCTGGCCCACGCCCTCGGCCGCGAGCGCGTATACCTCTTCGCGCATCCGGAGCACGAACTCGCCGAGCTTGAATGGCTCCACTACGGCCGCTACCTGCACGAGCGCATGCAGGGCAAGCCTACACAGTACATCACCAAACGCCAGGAATTCTATGGGCGCGACTTCCGCGTCACCCCGGATGTGCTGATTCCGCGGCCGGAGACCGAGCACGTTGTCGAGACGGCGCTGCGCGTGGCACGCGACGCGCGGCGCGTGCTCGATATCGGCACCGGCTCCGGCGCCCTGGCCGTGACGCTCGCACTCGAGACCGGCGCATCCGCGTTCGCCACCGAAATCTCCGCCGCCGCGGCCGCGGTCGCAGCTGAAAACGCCTGCGGCCTCGGCGCGCGCCTCGCGATCGTGGTTTGCGACGTGATGGACGCCCTTGCGCCGCATTCCGTGGACCTGATCGTTTCCAACCCGCCGTATGTCCCGCTGGCAGGGCGCGCGGGCTTGCAGCGTGAGGTGCGCGACTTCGAGCCGCACGTCGCGCTGTTCGCCGGCGATACCGGGTTCGAGATTTACGGCCGCATCGCCGCCGATGCGCCGCGCGTGCTGCGACCCGGCGGATGGCTCGTCATGGAACTGGGATTCGGCGCCGCCGAATATGTGGAACGCCTGCTCCATGGATGGAGCGAGGTCGGGATCGCACCCGACCTCGCCGGCATCCCGCGGGTCATCGCGGGAAGGATCTAGCGCTTCTCGCGCGTGGCCGTCCCGCCGCTCGTTTGCCGGGCGGAATAGCGCTCCAACTCGGTAATCAACTGCCGGCCCACGGCCGGCGGCTGCATGTTGCTCATGATCACCTCGCGGGTGTTCATCTTACGGCCGTAGAGCTTGGCGTTGGCCTCCTCGTCCGGACGCAGCGTCGCGCCGTTCAGTGCAATTCCCGCAAACAACCCCCTGGCCCTCGACCAGGCCAGAATCTCCGCTGACAATTTCACATCGGTAGCGGCATTGGCCGACCGGCCCACCGGACCCGCCGCTACCGAAGCGTCGGCGCCCAGCGTGATCTTGTCCTGCATCAGCTTGTTCATGCCCCTCCGGTCCATCACCAGCATGATCAAGTCCGTCGAAGATCCACCGATTTGGAACCCCACGCTGCCACCCTCCATCTTCACCGCCGCCGGCGCTCCCCAGCCGCTGCCGCTCGTTTTGCGGCACTCCGCGAATCCCTGCCCGTATTCGCCCCCGACCACGAATGCCGCTTGCTTCAGGCCCGGAATGATGATCACGCATTCCGCCTTGTTCAGCAGGTCCTGCGGAATGCCGCGGTCCGGCGTCGACATGACTTCGGAAAACACCTCCGCCGCATCGGTCAGGCGCTCCTGCGGCGTCTCCGCCAGCGCCAGCGTGGTTGACGAAAGCACACACGCCACGATCAGTAAGGCCTTCATATTACCCTCCCTGATCATATTATTCGATAGGTGTAGTTGGAATGTTGTAAGTTTAGTTACGGCCCAGAAGACGCAGCCGCACACTGAAAGCCCTGACTTGGCCGCGGCCATAAGTCAGAACCGCCGGCGTTCCGATTACGTTATTGACAACGTTGGGGTTGCCGTTGTTGCTCAGATTGTTAAAACCGAAACGCCAGGCCCAAAGGTAATGAAGCGCACTGAACTTACGCTCCAAGTGTAAGTTGATGTTGAAATAGGCGGGAAGCCACATGGAATTGGGAGCACCGATCATGAACCCGTTTTCGTCCACGACCCCGAAAGGAAAGCCGGTGCGGTATTCCACCAGATACCCGGCCGTGGTGTTGCGTGTCACGAATTGCAGGGACTGCGGCAAAATCCGTTTGGGGAGCGGTGCCCATCCCCACATGTGCGCCCGGTTGGGTGTATTCCAGGGATAAGGGCCGGGAGCCTGCGCGGCAAAGATCGGGTTCAGTAGGCTATAATCCACGGCCGCGTTCGAGCGCGCGCTGGAACGCGTGTAGCCGATGAACCATTCGAACTGCGCGGCGAAAGTATGGCGCAGGGAAACGTCCACCGCATCGTACCGGTCGCGCCGCGCATTGCGCAACTGGTAAAGGATGTTGCCGTACGGCGGTGCCACGGGTATGGGAGACTCGGGCATGAAAGTAAACCCGTGCGCGCCGGTGCGGCGCGTGTATCCCGCTGTCAGGTAGAAAGCGCCTGGCAGCTTCCGCTCCAGGCTGGCGCTCGTGGTCCGGTAATAAGGCGTTTCCAGGTCTTGTTCATCCGCTAGAAAGTAACTCGTCACCGGCACCTGCGGAATGCCATCCGGAAGATAGAAAGTCGAAAAGCTGGCCTGCGCCTGATGCCGGGTCAGCATATCCAGATTGATGGCATCGTAGTAAATGCCCCACCCCGCCGAAATTTTGGTGTCGCGCAAAAACGAAGGCGCCCAGGCCACGGCGATCCGCGGCCCCACCTCCAGGTCGCGGACGATCTCGTTCCATTCGACGCGCAGCCCGGTGTCGAGCAGCAGACCTTCGCGGATCTTCCATGCGTCTTGAATATACTGCGCGCCTTCGAAGTTCTTGCGCCCCTGGAACGGGCTCCCCCCGAAGGTCACATGGCGCGCCACCGAATTGTCGGCGCGCAGCACTTCGTAGTCGTGCAGCAGCGCTTTCTGGTGAAACGCCTCGCGCTCGAAATCGATCCCGAACTTCAACTGATGCGTGCCGGCCGCGTGCACCACGGGCAAAAAGACATTGGCGATCCACTGCTGCCGGTAGAAATGCTGGTCGAGGTTCTCGAAGTAATTCCCCCGGTCGCCGAACGGCGTGATTTCGAAAAGCGAGCCGCCCTGGGGCGTCAGCCGCAGTTCGCCTCGTGTGTCGGCAAAGCCCACGTCCAGCAGTTCCCCGCCGCTGAAATACGCCTGGTCGCGGAGCGTGGTCATGTACATCGTGTGGCGATGATTGGTTGTGGTCTCCAACGGGTCGAGAAAGCTGAGGCCATCGTGGCGCAGGTCGGTCATGTTCACCAGAAAGCTTCCGGTGAAGATGTTGGCCGGCGTGAGGTTCACCTGGAGCCGGCTGAGATCGCTGACCGCAATGCCCCCGGTGCGGTTCTGGCCGCGAGGCAGCCCGGGGACGATGTCGTTAATATACGTACCGTCGATGCCGTTGTGAAACCACGCGCGGCCCTTCGCCAGCGGCCCCGAAACCTCCAGCCGCGGCGTCCATTTACTGATGTGGAAGCCGCTTTCCGACGAAATGCCGGGCACGAAATTCGTGCCGGCAAAGCGGAAGCGGTCGTCGCCCATTTTGGTCTGGAGATCGACCACCCCGGCCGAACCGCGCCCGTTCTCCGCTGAAAACCGGCTGGTCTCGACCGTCATCGATTGGATGCTTTCGATATTGATCTGCGTGTTCAGCGCGCCGGTCACGGGGTCGGAGATATTGAAGCCATCGAGCGTGTAATTAGTCTGGTTGACCTGCCCTCCGTTGAAATGCGGCCGGCCGGAATTATCCTGTACCACGCCGTCCATCAGCGGCAGCGCGTTGCGGTAGTCTCCGGGCGCCGGATAGGGGACCGTGAGAATTTCGGTGTTGTCGAGTTCCTTGCGGTCGGCGGGCTCGGTCGTGTCGATGGCCGGCGCCGAAGAACTCACGTCGATGCGCTCCGAGAATTCCTGGAGATGGTTGAGCGTGATGGTGAGCTCGCTCGATTCGGCGTCGAAGTGCTGCCTGGCGGCCTGGTAGACATAGAAGCCGAGTCGCTCGGCGCGGATGGCGTAGTCGCCGGCAGCCGGGAGCGTCACCGCGAAATTGCCGGCGCGGTCGGACGAGGCCGAGATCGTGGCGCTTCCGTCCGCGGGACGAATCTCCACCCGCGCGCCCCCGACGCCGGCGCCGGTATCGTCGATCACGCGCCCGGAGACTTCGATTGCCGCCGGGGTATTCCCTGCGCCCGTAGCGCAAACCAGCAGAGATGCGAGGACGGCGCGCGCAATGTGAAGACAAACAGCCATTTCCAGTGAACTCCACCGCGCTTGAATTCAGCATAGTGGAGTGCGCACCCGGGAGCAACGGTGCAAGTGCTTCGCCCTTGACAAGCGGCCTCGCAAACGTGTTTGGCGGTGGCACTCGCAGGCCTGCCGATGGGGGCCGCCCTCATCGTTTTCTTAGGCGTGATGGGCCTGCTGGAACTGGTGTTAGGCACCATCGCGTTCATGCGCTTCCTCTCCGAAACACGGGAGGCCGGTTCGGATGAGCGCTAGATCGCGCGCCTCGGCGAGTTGGACCGCCTCATCCACGAACCCGCGCGTCTCACGGTGGTGGCCCTCCTGGCAGTGGTCAAGGAAGCCGATTTCCGCTTCCTCCTCGGGTATACTGAAAAGAAAGGTGAAGGGTACAGTGGCGCGCCGGTTGCGGGCGCTTTTTCTGATCTCCGCGGCGCTGTGGCTCGTGCGCGACGCGCTTGCGCTGGACCCGCGCAAAGGCCTGACGCAATACTCGCGCACCGTCTGGACCCAGGAGCACGGCCTCCCCCAGGAAACCATTCGCGCCATCACCCAAACCCCCAACGGCTATCTCTGGATCGGCACCGACGAAGGTCTGGCGCGCTTCGACGGCTACGATTTCACGGTCTTCAACAAAGCCAAGGACGAACTGCCGGCCAACGCCATCACTACCCTCACGGCGGCGGCCGATGGCTCGCTGTGGATCGGCACCTCCAACGGGCTGACCCGCTACCGCAATAAGCAATTCCACACCTACACCGTCAAAGACGGCTTGCCGGACAACGCCATCAGTGATCTCTACACCGACCATGCCGGAACGCTCTGGATCGTCGCCGGCGTTTACCTGAGCCGCTTCCGACAAATTAAAGGCAAAATTGATGACGCCCGCCGCTCTGCTCGGTTGCGCAACCACATCGGTGATCCGCAACGCACCAAAATATCGGGGATCCGCGATAATCT
>JAJYLS010000039.1 GCA_021787555.1 Acidobacteriota bacterium
TCCATGCTGCGGCGGCTGATCCGCGAGAACATCGAGCTGCGCTTCCTGCCGGCGAGAGATCTGGGGAGCGTGCGCGCCGATCCGGGTGAAATCGAGCGCGTGCTCGTCAACCTGGCGGTGAACGCGAAGGAGGCCATGCCGGAAGGCGGCCGCCTGACGATCGAGACGGGCAACGTGCGGCTGGACGACCCATCTGAGGCCGGCGCGGAGCAGTCCCGGCCCGGCGATTACATCGAGATGGCGGTGCGCGATACGGGCGTGGGCATGGATGCCGAAACGCAGGCGCGCGCCTTCGAGCCGTTCTTCACCACCAAGCAGTCGCCGGAAGGAGCCGGTCTCGGGCTGGCAGTGGTTTACGGCGTGGTGCGGCAGACCGGCGGCCATATCCGGTTGGAGAGCCAGCCGAGGAAGGGCACCACGTTCCGGATCTATCTGCCTCGCGTGGCGGCGAGCGCGGCCAGGAAGGCGGGTGCGCCCGTGCCGGCGGCGCTCAGCGCGCTGCCGGGCGGGAAGGAGACCATTCTGTTCGCCGAAGACAATGCGGCGATTCGATCGATGCTGGCGCACGCCCTGGGGGTGCTGGGTTATCGCGTGCTCAGCGCGCCGGACGGCCGGGAAGCGATGAACATAGCCCACTCCCACCAGGGCAAGATCGACCTACTGCTCAGCGACCTGATCATGCCCGAGGTGGGCGGGTCCGAGCTGGCGGCGCTTCTGAAGCGCTCCATGCCCGACCTGAAGGTCGTGTTCATGTCCGGCTATCCGGGGCAGGAGGCGGGGCTGGAAATGAACGGCGCGCATTTCCTGCAGAAGCCGTTTTCGATCAACGCGCTGGCGAATGCGCTGCGAAGCGCGCTGGAGGGGCGGGACCCGGAGGCGGCGCTCAGGAGCCCGGCGTCAGGTCCTCCGCGCGAATGATGCGGGTGAATGGGATTGCGGCGCGCTCGTTGGCTTCGCGCACGTACTCCGGATTGGGCGCCTCGAACAGGCACATGCACCGGTGCTCGCCGGGGATGAACGTGGAGCGGATGTAGCGCACCTCCCGGCCTTGGCCGGTCATCTCGATACCGGCCTGAATGGCCCGCTTCTGGGCCGCCGCCAGGTCCTCCAGGGTCGCGCCCGGCAAATCGCGTTCGACGAGGTATACCGCCATTTGGAGTCCTCTGTTCTGCTATGGTACACCACGCGCCGAGCCCGAGATTAATGCAGCGCCCAATCGCTATCGAAGTGGCCGGCCGAAGCGATCTTTCCGTCCTTGACCCAGGCGTAATCGGGGAGGAGGCAGAGCGGCATGATCCAGCCGTAGTGCGGCGGCTCGGGACCGCTCAGGAGCTTCGCCTGCCAGACCACCACGTAGCGCGAGGGGTTCTCCGGGTTGGGGTAGATGAAGATCGCGCGCGCGCCGTTGGTTTCGCGCAGGAGCGGGGCGGGAAGCGATGGCGCGATGCGGCGCAGGACAGCGTTGGTTTCCGGAGTGCCGAACAGGATGAGGTTGGCGGCATCGATATCGGCGCGGGTGACCTTGGCCGCCGGTTTCATGGGGAAATCGCCATGGATATCCACGGGCCCGGGCGGATTGCGGATGGCGTCCAGTTCGGCAACGGCCAAGTCGCGGTCGCCATCGCCATAAACGGCCAGGAAGCGCGAGTTGAAGGCGTCGTCGAGCGGCCCCTGCAAACCGTGGCGCTTCACCAGGCCGGTGGCGGGCCATTCACCCACGCGCCATGCGCCGGTAGGTTTGGAGATGTGTTCGGTAGCGGGCGCGGCCGCGGTGAGCACGGCGGTGCCGTCCACGATGAGGGAGACGCGGCCTGCCTTGGTGGCGGGGGAGTCCTCAAGGCGCAGCGTGAGGGCGTCGATGTTCGCGGTTTCGACGCGGATCGTGCCCTGGTCATCGCATTTGGCCGTGACGCGGGCATCGGCGTTGTGGCGCGTGAGGCGGTCGATGGTCACCCAGTACGCGCGGTTGTAGCGGAGTGTGTCGGTGTAGAACCGGACCTCCGCGGGATGGCGGCGGATGGGATGCTGGATCAGCTCGGGGACGAAATTGGCATAGGCGTATTGGTCGGCGAAATTGTGCGGCATGCCAGGGAAGGATTCCATGGTGGCGAAGCCGCCCTGCGCGACGATGCCGTCGGCGAACTCGGTGGAACGGCGCTGGATGCCGGCACCGGCGTTCTTGAAGAAGACGTCGAGGTTGCGGGCGTTGGGGTAGAGGCGGTCGGGCCAGTGGATGGCGATCTGCGGCTGCATCCAGGCCGGGGGCGGGGGCTCGGGGGGAGCATCTTTGGCCCACATGGCGGCGTCGATGGGCATGAGGCCGCCAAACAGGTCGGGATAGTGGAGACCGACGGTGTAGGAACCCGAGCCGCCCATGGAATGGCCCATGAGGTAGACGCGGTCGCGGTCCACCGGGAAGCGCTGCTCGACATCGGCGAGCACTTCCAGGACATCCTCTTCACCCATGCCGCGGTAAAAAGCGCTGGGGCGGCCGAAGCAGGCGGCGTAGATGACCGGAAGGTCCGGCTCGATCCATTGCGGGCCGGCCATGCCGCGCCAGTGCAGGCGCGCGCCGGAAAGGACCTCATGAAAATTCAAGCCGTGAAGCTGGATGACGAGCGTATAGCGGCGGCCGGAGTCGAAGCCGAGCGGCAGGCGGACGGTGTAGGGCTGTACGGAGCCGTCGGTCCGCGAGCGGAGATAGAGCACCGTGGGTGTGCCGGGCTCGGGCCGGGTGTTGTGCGTGTTGCGATAAAGCTGCTGGAGGCGGTCGTAATCCTGCTCGGTTTCATAGCTGAGGATTTCGACGTCGCCGCGGGTGAAGACGTGCGAGGGCGCGGTAGCGTTCTGCATGCGCAGCGGCAGGGGGCCGCCGGGGCGCCGCGCCGCGGGAGGCTGAGCGGCGAGCGGTTGAAGCGCAGCCAGCGCGAATAGGAAGACGACGAAGGTTCGCATATCAAAACTGGAGTTTAGCTCCCAGCTTAACCGAGCGGGCGGAGGAGAAGCCATCCCGCTGACATACGAACGGGTTTGCAAGAGCGCGGCTACGCCCCGCGGCGACGGTGCTTCGAGACCGCGAGTTACTGCTGCTTTTCGGGGGCCGACGGGGCCGGCGTCTGCGGCTGCGCAGGCGCTGGAGATTGCGGTGAAGCCGCCGGGCCGCCCGAAGAGCCGGGAGCGGTGCCAGGGAGCGGAAGGATCTCCACGTCGTCTTCATCGGAGTGCACAGTGGCCATTCCGCAATCGCTGTTATTTCCGTTGGCATCGAAACGGCAGCCGTAAATTCCATCTTGTTCCACGGCGCATTTGCCCCGGTCCAGATCGGTCACCCACCAACCCGAGCCCGTAGGTTTGTGCAGCGTGTTTCCTTTGCCGTAAACAACCATCAGCGTGGACCCATCGGCGGTCTGCCCGTTTCCGCAGGTGAAAGTGCGGTCCTTGCTCACATACAGGACCTTGTGCCGGTTATCCCAGGCATCATCCACCTGAACCGGGTTGCCCGATCCATCGACATCCAACTCTTCGGTCCAGAACGAATGGTGGACGCCGCCGGGATGGCCCTTTACCGTGATGGAGGCCCTGCCATTACCGAACGTGTCGGCAGTGGCCTTCTTCGTGGCTTTGGGCCCGGGTTTGGCGGCCTCCGCCCTTTTTTGAACGGCCGGTGTCACTTTGATGTTGGGAATGGAAGGCGTAGGCTTAGCCGCCTCCTTTTTTTCCGTCGCCGGCGGTGTGGGACTCTTGCTGCAAGAAGCGATGAGCAATACTGCGAGCGCGCTGGCCGTGAGCCCAGCGTAACGAAAGCAGAGAACTTTCATGGCATTCCTCTTTGCGTCGTCAAGTCAAAGCCATAGCGAGCCGGGGAAGGCTCCAGGCAGCCTGGAGTATACATCAGGTGTGAGCGGCAAAGCAATCCCAAGAGGGGTGGGCAATAGCACCCCTGGAAGTTGCCCCCCCCGCTGAAAGGGAAGAACTCATCCGGTCACCTCAACGCGAACTGGTTCCTACGTTGAAACTCCTTCTCGAATCAGGCCGGCGACCCTCTGAATTTCAGTGTGCGCGTTCAACGGATGCATTGGTCGGGAATCCTATGCTGGACGTGGCAAGAGGAATCACAATGATTTATTGTTTTTTTGGGTGCCCTCGCTGGCATGGTGGGATGCAGAGCATGAACTTTTCAGCGTTCGCTCTCTTAGGCTTCTACCTAAGGTGGTCACTCTTTGGGTGCTTTGGATTCTCGCTCCCGCACCGCATCGAAAATCGCCTTGGGCTCCGTTAAATAATAATCTGGACAAAACAGAGTGACTGGTGTATGTTTCAGGCGGAAGGCCAAGCGATTCCCTATGGCGCTTACGACATCGCGCGCAACCGGGCGGTGGTCAACGTGGGAGTGACCCATGAAACCGCGGAGTTCGCCGTCGAGAGCATCCGGCGGTGGTGGCGCATGGATGGCAAGAGGCACTACCGGGAGGCGCAGCGGTTGCTGATCTGCGCCGACAGCGGCGGCGGGAACGGCAGTCGGCAACGAGCCTGGAAAGTGCACCTCCAAGAACTGAGCGATGAGACTGGCATGGCGATCACGGTATGCCACTACCCGCCAGGAACCAGCAAGTGGGACAAGATCGAACATCGGCTGTTCAGTTTCATCAGCCTGAACTGGATCGGCAGAAACGATTCGGCCGTTCGGATCGCATGGAGGAGCGTCACGTATTCCCCGGAAGCTGTCTGGCCCTGAATGACTTCGTATGCACGGCTGTCAGCGCCCGGCAGCGTATCGGCGAGCGCTAGGTTCGCGCCTTCCTGCCTCGAAAAGATGAGCGTGCCAAACATCGGTCTATCTGAGAACCCAGGAAGCCGGAATTGTCCCTGAGAAGGGAACTTCATATGGACAAGACCTCATCCGATTGTCCCATCTGGAAACCGTCAAGATAAAGCTACCGCGGTCGAATGGCGTGAGCGTGACGAACCGCTGTGACCGTCTGGTCGCCCACTCGGACTGGCCCGAAAGGGCGTTCGAGGAGGCGACTGCTGCCGCAGCGCCGGATGGCCCTTTGTTACCCTGACGGAACTCACCTGCGACCGTGTCGAGTTCGTTTCTGAGTCCGTTCTCGATTTCAGCATCGCATTGGAGCATTCTCAGCAGGGCTGGCTCATGAGAGGAGGCGAATTTCATTTGGCTATTGCTGGTCGGCGGATGCGGCACGTTCGAATCCATCTGAGGGCGACCGGCGCGCACAACCCATTGAAGGTTCCACGCTGCCATATCCATATAGACGAAAGCGATCCGCACATCCCTTTCCCGATTATGAATCCACGCTTGATACTGCACTTGATCTGTGAGCATATGGAGCCTGACATCGGCCGGGACGCGCAGTAAACGAGCACGCGCTGGCACCCCCCAACTCGCTACACTGGTAATTTGAAGCAGGAAGCAACATTTTTCGAGGGTAAGGAGCCCGTCCTCATCTACATCGCCAAACGGCTCCGGAATGCCCTGCGCCTGGAATCCGTTCTCACGGCCGCGGGTTTGGATTACGGGGTCGAGGTGGATCATTATCGCGGCGGCATCATTTTCAGCACCACTCGCGCGGGCGCCTTCTTTTACGTGCTGCCCGAATCCGTCTCCGCCGCGCACGAGATTATGCGCCGCAACGGGTATAAGCCGCACGTTTTGTAACGTGCTTCTGCCCACACCTTCGTCTTCCCGGTTTCGATAAACTAAACCTCACGATGCCGTCGCAATCTGCATTGGCGCGGGAGCTTTCGGAGGCGCGCGAACGCACCGATGAGCTGTTCCGCATCGTACGCCCCGATTCGCTGTACGAGCGCCCCATCCCCGAGCGCCACCGCATCATCTTCTACATCGGGCACCTCGAGGCTTTCGACTGGAACCTCATCGGCCGCCACGCTCTCGGCCTGGCTGGCTTCCATCCGGAATTCGACAAGCTGTTCGCCTTTGGGATCGATCCGCCGCCCGGCGAGCTTCCTTCCGACAAGCCTTCGGATTGGCCTTCGCTCGCCGAAGTCGAGCGCTACAACGGCCGCACGCGCGACGAAATCGATGCCGCGCTGGCCGAGGTTGCCGAGCAGTTCCTCCACACGGCGATCGAGCACCGCCTCATGCACGCCGAGACCTTCGCTTACATCCTGCACAACATGCCGTACGCAAGCAAACGCGCGCAGGCGCCTATCCCCGAAAAAGGGGACAGGCCCATATTCCGCCACAAACCGGCGGAAAATGCGCCAGTCCCCGTTTTCCGGACGATCGAGATTCCTGCCGGCACCGCGCAGCTCGGCCTCGGCGGCGAGCAAGCCTTCGGGTGGGATAACGAGTTTCAGGCGCACGCCGTCGATGTTCCCGCGTTCTCTATCGGCAAGTACAAAGTGACCAACGGCGAATACCTGGAGTTCGTTCGCGCCGGTGCGGAGGCCCCGTTCTTCTGGACCGATCAGGGGGGCCGCTGGTCCTATCGCGGGATGTTTGGCGAAATTCCCCTGCCGCTCGATTGGCCGGTGTATGTCACCCAGCGCCAGGCAACGGAATATGCCCAATGGCGCGGCATGCGTCTCCCCACGGAGGCCGAATTCCACCGCGCGGCCGAATATTCGCCCGCTTCCACGAATCTCGATTTCCGCCGCTGGGACCCCATGCCGGTGAATGCCGATGACCGCGGCAATGGCGTGGAACACCCCATGCAGCTGATTGGCAACGGGTGGGAATGGACCTCGACGGTGTTCGCTCCCTTCCCCGGCTTCCAGCCGTTCCCGTATTACACGAATTATTCCGAGCCGTTTTTCGACCGCCAGCACTACGTTCTGAAAGGTGCTTCGCCGCGCACCGCCGCGCGCCTGGCGCGGCCCTCGTTCCGCAACTGGTTTCGCGGCGAGTATCCCTACATTTACGCCACCTTCCGGCTGGTGGAACCCTGATGTACGCGTTCGCGCTGGATAGCGAATTCGCGCGCGAGGTGCGGTGCGGCCTGACGCGCACCGAGCAGAAGACCCTGCCGTGCCGCTATCTCTACGACGATGTCGGTTCCGCTCTCTTCGAGGCCATCACGCACCTGCCGGAGTACGGCCTCACCCGCGCCGACACACGGCTCATCCAGGCGCACGCCGGGGAGCTGGTCGACTGGCTTCCGCGGAATACCATCGTGGTCGAGCTGGGCAGCGGCAACGGCATGAAGTCCAAGCCCATCATCGAGCGCCTCCGCCGCCGGCAGATCGCCGTGTATTACCCCATCGATCTCTCCTCGACGGCGCTGGCGAAGTGCGCGGAGGAGCTTGCGCCGCTGGGGGCGGTCTGCCCGCTGAATACCAGCTACCTCGAAGGGCTCCGCGAAGTCGCCGAACGCCGCGCGGAAGGGCAGAACCTGCTGGCGCTTTTTCTCGGCAGCACCATCGGAAACTTCGAGCCCGAGGCCGCGATCGATTTCCTCTACGCTATCCGCCTGACGATGCATCCCGGAGACGCGCTGCTACTCGGCACCGACCTCGTGAAGCCGGTCGAGCGCCTCCTGGCCGCATACGACGATCCCACGCTGGTCACCGCCGCCTTCAACCTGAACATGCTGGCCCGCATCAACCGCGAGATCGGCGGGGATTTCGATCTCCGGCAGTTCGAGCACGTCATCCGCTACGATGAGCAGGCGCAGCGCATCGAAATGCACCTGCGCTCGCGGATCTATCAAATCGTGAGCATCCGCGGTGCCGACCTGATCGTCGATTTCGTCCCCAACGAAACCATCTGCACCGAAGCCTGCTACAAATTTTGCCCCGAGCAGATCCGCACCATGGCCCGCACCGCCGGCTTCCGGTTGGAGGCCCAGTGGATCGATGAAGAGTGGCCTTTCGCGGAGAATTTGCTGGTGGCGGTGTAGAGCCAGGTCCCGATGCCGTGCGGTGGTTTCCGGATTCAACTGCCGCGGCTACGCGCCCGCCGATTGGCATCGGCCCTTTCCCCCGATCGGCACTTCTCAGCGTAGGCGACTAGGACGAAGCCGCTGGCGCAGCGGACGCTACGCGTGAGGTGTGAGAGCAGCATTCGTGACCTGATGGGAATAGCGTGGGCCACAAGGAGGTGTCCTTGTGTGACCCGTTTACGAAAAATGATGCTGGAGGAACTCCCCCGTTGGCGAGGGAGTTGCTGATTCTACGAGTGGTGGACTCCTGAGGGCTGAAATCTACTGACTACAAGATTTATAGCCGGACGCGTAGCAGGTCGAGAGCATACTGCTGGGCGGGAGTGGGACGCGTGGATCGTATCGAGTTTGAGGTGACGGATGGTAGCGAGCACGGCGGCGACGTGGCCGTGAGGGAGCGAGCGGGTGATCTCGAAGGCTGAGGAGCAAAGACCTGCGCAACTCATTGTCAACAAAGGATTCTACATGCGATCAGAGGTGGAACTTCGGTTTAGCCCTTGCGGCAAACTCCCCTACCATCGGAAAAAGCGGTAGGGATCGTCCCACTCCCCCGGCTATCCATGTACAGGCCGCGCAGCCACCGCCGCTCCTCCGCGGCGGCTGGCGCGAAGAACCTTTCGAGAATCGGGGTGCGCATCTCCGCGCCCAGGTTCCCGAAGACCCGCGCCGCGAGGCGCGCGAAATTGCGGAACGTGCGCTTCGCGTTCATCCAGCCGCCGGAATAGTCGAAGTCCCAGGGCCCCATGGGAACAAGCACCCAGTGCTCCGCCGGCCGCGATCTGCGCCCCTCTTGTCGCTAGCGGCGCCTTCCGCGGATCGCGATTGAACAGGTCCGCGGGTGAGATGCCGGCGAATGGCGATCCCGGGCCAAACGGCTCGAAGTACGCGGCGATGTGCTCACGCGCCTCGATCGAGATGCCGGGCACCAGCGCGCGCGCCGCCTGCTCTTCCATCCCGAACGCCGCCACCGTGTACGCCTGCCCGGAAATGGCGATTCCTGCCGCTTCCAGGTATCGTGTGCCCGCCGCGGCCCCGCAATACCGCACCGGTTTTCTCACCGGCGCCCGCCACGTGGAAACGTGCGCCAGAATGTTCGCGGTGAGCATCTCCGCCGCCGGATCGGCCTCGGTCGCGCGGTTCGTCGCGAAATTCAGCCCGGCACGTCACCTCCAGACCTCGCAATTTGTCAGGTTTCGACGCGCTCACCCCATCCCGGCAATCAGCAGCACCCCGAAAAGGCATCCGTAGGCCAGCTCCGTTTTTCCCAGCCTGTGGATCCTGAGCCGCCCCGGCTTGGCCGCGAAGAACGCGAAGCCGCGCAGCAGAATCGGCAGAAACGCCGCCGCCGCGCGCCCGCCGAACAGCGGCAGCAGCGCCATCAGAACCGCCTGTCCCGCCAGGAATCCCCACCCCGTCCGCGCGATCTCCCTCCGGCTCTTCAGATGCGCCGCGCGAATGCGCAACTGCACGAAATGAATCTGGTTCGCCGCAAATAGAAAGTTGGCCGCCCACAGTGCCCACGCCGTGCCGATCAATGCCCCTGTCGCCGCGTAATACGCCGCCGGTGCGGTGGCCGTCAGGCCGGCGGCCCCGATCGTTTGCGCCGCCCCGCGCGCTCCCGGCGCCAGCCGCTTCACCACCCCCTGTGCCAGAAATGCCGCCGCCGCGATTCCGCCGATCCAGACCAGCTTCCCGTTCCGTCCGCCCCAGAACAGCCACAGTCCCGCGGCAGCCGCAATCGCCGCCAGCCCCAGCGCCGCCCTCCGCACCAGCCGCTTCTCGCCCGCCGAATTCGCCCGGACCGCCGCCGTTCCCGCCCAGCTTTCCACCGGCGTCCGCAGCCAGAACAGCGCCACCGCCAGCATCGCCAGCGGCGCCAGCCCGGAGCCGCGCCCGCCCGCCAGCAGCCCCACGCCCGCACCTGCCGCCAGCGGCACGAGCAGGAGCCCCCACGCCCCGTGCTCGCGCGGAACCACCAATGACCGCTGCCGTGCCGGAGCCGCCATCAGCCCTCCCGCAAGCCCCGCCGGGCCGCCATCTCGCCGCCCATCGCCCTGCGCTCCGGAACCGCCAGCACCGCCGCCATCGGGAACACTTCCTGCTCCTCCACCGCGATGTGCCCGCGGTAAAGCTCCCCCAGTTCCCCCACCAGTGCCGCGAGCCGGGCCCTGTCGTCCGGCCCGAGCGTTCCCGACGCCAGCCACGCCTGCCCGATCCGATCCACTTCCGCGTGCATCGCGTCCGCCCGCGCGTGCTCGCTTTCGAGCGAATCGATCTTCGCCAGCGCCGCCTTCACCTCCGCCCGTTCGAGCGCCCGCAGCCGCGGAAACAGCGTCTCTTCCTCATCCGCCGTATGCTTCGGCGCAGCCTCCCGGAAATACTGTAGCGCGGTCTCCAAACTCGTCCGTTGTCCCTCCGTAAGCGACTCGTATTGCGTGGCTTGCGCCAACACGGACAGAAATCTCTCGATCCGCCGATGGCAATCCGTGAGCAACCCGATCGGGTCCGCAAAGCTGCTTTCCGGCCGGGCGCCGATCACGACAGGCATCTTTCCCCTCCCACCCTATTTTCCCCCAGCCCTGCCGGACGGGCCAGCACACCCGGCAAGCCTCCGGCTCCGCGCCCCGGCCGCCCCCTCAAAAAGGCGCGAAGAGGCTTGCCCTCGGCATCCATAATTTAGGATAATCAGGTATTATATGCAGATCACACGAGCCGCCGATTACGCCTTGCGAGTGATGATCTATCTCGCAGGCATGCCGCCGCACGCGCGCGCCAGCCGCGCGGAGCTGGCAGAAGGCGCCGGTTGTCCGCGGCAATTCCTCTCCAAGATCCTCCAGCGCCTCACACGCGCTGGACTGATCATCTCGCACCGCGGCAATACCGGCGGCTTCGAGCTCCCGGAAGGGCAACGCCACGCCTCCGTGATGCAAGTCATGGAAGCGATCGAAGGACCCATTCACCTGAACTTGTGCCTGGATCCCGCTCAGTCCTGCGACCGGCAGGACTCGTGCGCGTTTCAGACCGTTTGCGCCGACGCCCAGGACGCGCTGTCCGGCGTTTTCCGCAAAGCCACTCTCGCAGATATGGCTCGGCGGAGCGCGCCCGGGGAGATGCCCCGCGCTCGCGTCCTGCACTCGGCCTGAAACCTCGGGCACCCGTCCCGCATCCAACACCAGGGAATCCCAGGGAGAAAAGTCCCCGGAGAATCCGTCCCCTCTTCGCCCCATGGACTGGCACATTATCAATTATCGTGATTATATCGACGGCCCTTTTGATAGCTATGAGTCGGCCTTGAAGGAAGCTTGTACACTGGGGAACGAAACCCGTGCCGAGCCCCGCGTGCGCCGCCGCGCCCCGGATTTCTACGTCTACCGCCCGCCGTACGATCGCCGCGAGCGTTGGCAGGCCGAATACTGGATCTGCACCAAAGAAGCCGCCGTCGCCCAGGGAATCTCCGAGGAAATCTTCGCCCAGCCGCGCCACGAGACCTGGGCCTAGCGCCCCCTCGGCGCCCCGCTCACTCCACCTGCACCGCGCGCTGGAATACCACGTCGAGCGTCGCGCCTTGCCTCAGGTCCACTTCTCGCCCGCGCGTGAGCAGCGCCGTCGCCAGCCCCACGCCCGCGCCGATGCCCGCGCCAATGCCCGCGCCACGCCAGGTGTCCGTGGCGAGCCCGCCGATAGCCGCGCCCGTGCCACTCAGTTCGGCGGCGCGTGCGGCGTCCCGGCCTTTCGTCCCGCCCTGCTGAATCTCCTGCTCTTTCCCCGCGACTTTCTGCGTCGTCCCTTCCGAATCCACCGAAGCCAGCCGCGGCGAGATCCCGATCATCTTCCCGCTCGGCAGCGTGAGGTTGTCGATCCGGATGGCCAGTTCCGCGCGCCCCTTCACGCGCCCGCTGCGCCGCGCGTCTGTGACCACACCCTGCACGTAACTGTTCACCGGAATCAGAATGTGCCCGTTCACCGCCAGCGGCGCCGCCGTCCGCATGTATACGTAATCGCCCTCGCGCGCCGTGCGCGTGCTCACCGAACTTACCATGCGGAGCAAAAGATGGCTGCCCTGCGGAATCTCCGCCCCTGCCAACAGGCCCGGAAGACACGCTGCTAACAGCATGAATCGCATTTTCCCGCTCCTATCTCATACTAACCCCGTGCCGGGTGGAGAGTCGCATAGCGGGCGCGGCACGCTCAGCGACCGGCGAAGCGCCGCAGCCGGAAAATCTCCACGAACGAAATGTACAGGTTCACCACCCCCAGCCCGCTGACCGCGCCGCGCACGTACATGTTCGTCCAGTATTGGTGCCACTCCGGTATGAGGGCGGAGAAGTAGTTGGCATCCCAGTACTCCGTCCAGGGAAAGATGAGCAGAAAGAGCCCGATCTCCAGGCAAAACGTGATGAACAGCACGGCCGCGAGTTTGTGGAACCACCTGTATCCGGGCGGGGCGCCTCTGCGGCCCGCTGCCGTCACCCCATTCGACGGCTGTGGCTGCCCGTCAACCGGCTCGCAGACCGGGCCGGTGATAGTTTCGCTCGCCCGAGGGTCGTGTTCCGAAGGCATCGTCACGCCGCGCCCAACCCGCTCGTTTCCAGAAGCTCCATTTGAGGATTGTAATCGATCGGGAACCGCGATCGCGCGCGCACCGGCTCGAAGCTCAGCCGGTGCAGCGGCGTCGGCCCGAACTCTTCGATTGCCCGGCAATGCTTCGGCGTCGCATAGCCCTTGTGCTCCGCCAGCCCGTATTCCGGGAAAACTTCGTCCCACACGCGCATGCACTGGTCGCGGTAGACCTTGGCCAAAATCGACGCCGCGGCAATGGCGTGGCATCGCCGGTCGCCTTTGATCAGCGAGCGCTGCGGCAGCGGCACGTCCAGAGGCACCGCGTCGATCAGCACGAAATCCGGCGCGGGATCGAGTCGCCCCACCGCCAGCCGCATCGCCAGCCGCGACGCCTGGTAGATGTTCATGTAGTCGATGGTGGCCGCATCCACCGCGGCAATGGCCCACGCCACCGCGCGTTCGCGAATGCGCGGCGCCAGCGTCTCGCGGCGCTCCGCTTCGAGCAGTTTGCTGTCGTTCAACCCGCGCACCGGCCGGTCCGGGGAAAGGACCACCGCCGCCGCAACCACCGGCCCGAACAGCGCGCCGCGCCCGACTTCATCCACACCGGCCACCGCGCCGAAGCCGCGCGCGTGCAACTCGCGCTCCAGCGTCGCTTCGCAGCGGAATGTGCTACCCGTCCCCTCGGGCCGCATGAAAATGCCTGCGTCTTACTCGCGCTCTCGCAGGCGGGCCGCCTTGCCCCTCAGACCACGGAGATAGTACAGCTTGGCTCGCCGGACCCGCCCCGTCCGCACCACTTCGATGTGGTCGATCACCTTGGCGTGCACCGGGAAGATGCGCTCGACGCCCTGGCCGAAACTGACCTTACGCACCGTAATGCTCTCGCCGAGGCCCGTGTTGTTGCGGGCGATGAGCGTTCCCTCGAATGCCTGTAGGCGCTCTTTATCGCCTTCCTTGATCTTCACGTGGACCCGCACGGTGTCACCGGGACGGAAGGAAGGAAGGTCCGTCCGCTTGTTTTTGTTAATGAACTTCGTCAGCAACGCGTTCTGCATGGAAATTTCCTTAATTCTTTATCTTAGCAGGGTCCGCGTCATTCTTCCCGCAGCGCCGCGCTCGGATCGGTGCGCGTTGCCCGGCGCGCCGGGATCCAGCAGGCCAGCGCCGCCGTAGCCGCCACCACCGCCGCCGCAATCCCAATCGAACCCGCATGCCCCGGCCCCAGCCCGAAAATGACGCCGTGCAGCAGCCGCACCGCGACCAACGCCGCTCCCAGCCCGCCCGCCAGCCCAATGGCGACCGTGCCGAATCCCTGGCGGAAAATCAGCGCGAAAATTCTCTCCGGCGTGGCGCCCACCGCCATCCGCACCGCGATTTCCGGCGTGCGGCGAGCCGTCGTGTAAGAGATGACGCCGTAAATCCCCGCCGCGGCCATGAGCAGCGCCAGCGCGCCGGTCGACGCCAGCAGCAGCATGATAAACCGGCGCGCGGCGACCGAATCGGCGACCAACTGCCCCATCGTGGCGCTGAGCAGAACCGGCTGGTTGGGATCGATGGCCGCGATCGCGCGGCGGATGGCCCGCTCCACCTCGCCCGCGGGGCGCGCCGTCCGCACCACCAGGAACTGGGCCTTCTGGAGCGCTCCGGCGGCCAGATAGATGCCCATGTTCCGCTCGCCGAGCGCGGCATGGCTGGCGCTCGCCACCACCCCGACAATGCGCTTCCAATTGTCCGGATTTTCCGGCGTGCAGTAAACGCAGATACGCTTTCCGATGGCGCTTTTGCCCGGCCAGAAATGCCGCGCGAGTAAGGTGTTCACGATGGCCGAATCGCCGCCGGGTGCCATCTCCTCCGGCCGGAACCAGCGCCCTTCGTCCAACCGGATGCCCATGGACTGCAAATAATTCCCGCCGGTGACGTCGATTTCCGCGTCGAGCGCCTGCGGGTCGGCGAGGCCAAGGCTGACGAAGCCGCCATGATCTTCACCGCTGAACGGCAGCGCATCCACGGTCCCGGCGCTCTCGATTCCTGGCATCGCGCGAACCGCGTCCAGCACGCGCCGGTAGAACAACCCGCGCTGCTCCGGCGTCCGATAGCGCTCGGGCGCGGCCAGCAAAACCGACGCCACCACATGCCGTGCATCGAACCCGGGATCTTCCTTCACCAGCCGCGCGGACGCGCCCAGCACCTCTCCGCCGGTGATGACGAGTAGCACCGCGACAGCCACTTCGGCGGCCACCAGGAACCCACGGACACGGTCTCGCCCCGCCGTGCCGCGCACGCCCCACTGCTTCCAGCGCGACATGCGCAGCGCCGGCGCGATGCCGAAAAGAATTCCGTTCAGCATCGCAGCCGCCATCGCGAACGCCAGAACCATGCTGTCCGCCCGCGCCGCCGCCAGCCGCGGAATGCTTACCGGCGCGAGCGCCGGCAGCACCTGCCACGCCAGCGCCGCCAGCGCGTATCCGCCGAGCCCGCCCAGCACCGCCAGCACGCAGCTTTCCGTGAGCAACTGCCGCACGATGCGCCCCTGGCTCGCCCCCAGCGCCAGCCGCACCGCCATCTCCCGCTGCCGCGCGAGGCCGCGCGCCAGCAGCAGGTTGGCCACGTTCGCGCAGCCGATCAGCATGAACAGGCACGCCGCCGCCAGCAGCAGCCACAGCGCTTTCGCCGCCGGTCCGAGCGCGCGATCCCGCAGCGCATTTACCTTCAGCACGCGGTCGCGATCGAGCGCCGGAAAATCGTGCGCCAGGTCGCGGCTGATCCCCGCCAGATCCTGCCGCGCTTCGGCCAGCGAAACGCCGGGCCGCAGCCGCGCCACCGCTCCCGCTCCGGCCAACGGGTTCCCCGCCCCCTTCAGCGGCGCCGCCCAAAATTCCACGTACGGCTCAGGTGTGCGAGTAGCCTGCCGCCGCAGCGGAAAATTGAAATCCGCCGCCATCACCCCGATCACCTGGCAGGCGTGCCCATCCACCGTCACGCTCCGGCCTACGATCCCCCGGTCCGCGTGGAACCGCCGCACCCACAGCCCGTAGCTGAGGATCGTCACGTCCGCATGCCCGGGCTCATCCTCTTCCGGCAGGAGGTTGCGCCCCAGCATCGGCGCCACGCCCAGCACGCGAAACAGCGCGGAGTTCATGCGGATGCCGTACAGCGCTTCGGGCGTGGAATGCGCGTCCCCAGCCAGGTTGAGCACGGCATTCCCATAAACCCCCAGCAACCCCAGCGTGCGCGTTCGCCGCGGTACTTCGACCGTATCGTTCCACACCACCCAATCCCCGCTCGACTGCTTGTTCATCTTCGGGAATTCGGTGCGCAGTTGCACCAGCCGCCCGGCGTCCGCATACGGCAGCGGCTCGATCAGCACCGCTTTCACCGCCGCGAACACCACCGCCGTGGCCGCCACACTCAGCGCGATCGAGAGCCACGCGATCCCCGCCGCCGCCGGCGCGCGCCGCAGCAGCCGAAGCGTGAGCCGGATATCCTGCACGAGTGCCATAGCGCCTTTATTCTACCGGCCTGCTAAGCTGGCATGGGAGGAAAAAACCAACGTGCCAGTTGTTGCCGGAGTGGACCTGGGCGGTACCGCGATCAACTATACCATCATCGACCCGCGTGAGCGGTTTCTCATCGATGGGCTGTGCGAGCATCCCGCGCTCTCGACCCAAGGGCCGGGCGTGTGCCTGCGCCAGATCGAAGAGGGCCTCGGCATAGCCGCCGAAAAAGCCGGCGTGTACTTGAAAGACGTGGTCGCGGTGGGGCTCGATACCCCCGGACCCGCCAGCTCCTCCGGCGTGCTCAGCGCCAAGGGTTCGACCAATTTCGTGCACTGCGACTGGTCCGGCTTCGACATTCGCGCCAACCTGGAAGCGCGCCTCGCGAGGCCCGTCACCTACCTCAACGACGGCAACGCCGGCGCGCTGTGGGGACACTTCGCCATCTTCGGCGCCGAGAATCGCGCCACCTCCATTTCCGCGGTGATCGGCACCGGCCTCGGCGGCGGCGTCATCATGGAGGGCTCCGTGCTCAAGGGCCGCATGGGATTCGGCGGCGAGCTCGGCCACGTCCTCATCCCCTACCAGAGCATCTCCGGCATCGAGGGACTCAAGCCTGAATGCAACTGCGGCCGCACGGGCGACCTCGAGTCGCTCTGCTCCCTCACCGCCATCGCCAAAACCCTGCTGCCCTATTTTCTCCCGCGCTATCCCGGCCACGAACTCGGCAAAATGGAAATCGGCAAGGCGGCCAAGCTGGTGCGCGGCATGGCGGAGAAAGGCGACCCGCTGTGCAAGGAAATCTTCCGCGTGCAGGCCCACGCCCTCGGCCTGTTCTTCGACGAGATGATCAACACGTTCGATCCCGACGTCCTGATCGTCGGCGGCGGCGCGCTCGAAACCTGCGAGGATTTCCAGCGCTGGTTCCTGGCCGAGGCGCGTTCCGCCATGCCGCCCCAGCGCGAGGAGCAGGCGTCCATTCCCGTCCACGTGATGCCCAACGGCGACACCGCCGGCGCCCGCGGCGCGGCCATCGAAGCCCTGAAACTCGCCCGCGCCGCCGGGCTCCTGTAGCAACGCCACCGCTCGGAGCCGCGACCGTAGGGAGCGGTCTGGCCGCCCTACACCCTCGCGAACCCGATCGTCACCGGGCTGGCATTCCGCACCGGCTCTCCCGCCATCGCCAGCCGCCCCGTCGCCCCATCGGCGCGGAAGCACACGATCGTGTCCCCCTGCTCGTTCGCGGCATACAGGAACACCCGCGCGGGCTCGAACCCAATGAACCGCGGAGTGCGCCCGCGGCTGGGCTCCCATCCCACACCGGTCAGCTTCCCGGTCTCCGCATCCGCGGAAAAAATCGCTAAACTGTCGTGCCCGCGGTTCGAGCAGTATACGAACCGCCCGCCGGCCCCCACCGCGATCTCCGCGCCCGTGCTCTCGCCGGTGAAGTCCGGCGGCAGCAGCGGTAGAATCTCGACCGCGTGCATCGCGCCGGGCTCGGCCTCCCAGTAGTACGTCGCCACCGTGCTCGCCAGCTCGTTCACCACCCACACCACCGGCAGCGTGGGATGGAACGCGGCATGCCGCGGTCCCGAGCCCGAGCGCGCCGGCGCCGAGCCCTGCGCCGTGGGCGTCAACTTGCCGTTTTCGAAGCGGAAAATGAAAATGCGGTCGAGCCCCTTGTCCGGCACGATAACGTAATGCCCCGAGGGGTCGAACACGATCTGGTGCGGATGCGAGCTCGCCTGCTCGACGCGGTGCGGTCCCGGCTGCCCGGGCAGCGGCACCACCTGCGCCGCATCGCGCAGCCGCCCGTCCTCCTCCGCCGGCAGCACCGCCACGCTCCCGCTGGCATAGTTCGCCACGATCAGGAATCGCCCGCTGGGGTCGAACGCCAGGTGCACGCCGTTGCGCCCGCCGGTGGCCGCGCGATTGAGCGGCGTCAGCCGCCCGCTTCCGCGATCCACCGCGAAACTGGTGGCGTAAGTTTCATCCCCGTGCACCGAGCACACCGCGCGCCGGTCCGGCCGCACCGCGAGAAACGACGGGTTCACCAGCCCGCCCACGTGCTGAATATGGCTCCACGCGCCGGTCGCGGTATCCACGTGATAGACGTGGATGCCATCCCCGCGGCCGTAGCGCTGCGCGGTGGTGTAACTGCCCACGTAGGCGCAGACGGCCGCTCCGCCGCGCTGTGCCTGCGCCTGTGCCAGGGCCGCCGTCGCCGCGGCGCCCTGCACGAATCCGCGCCGCGTCATTCCACCTTTGCCCCGCGATGGCGGAAGCGCAGCAGGTAGTTGTCCGGGAACATATCGTCGCGCTCCTCGATCAACTCGAAGCCCGCATTCCGGAATTCGTCCGTGAACGTGCCTTCGCCCGCCCGCACCATGTTCAGGATGAACGGCTTGGAAACGCCGTCGATGCGCTTGAAGTCCACCAGCATCAGCACGCCGTTGGGCCGCAGGTCTTTGGAGATTTCGAGCAGCATGTCCTTCGGGTATTCGAAGTGGTGATAGGAATCGATGATGGAGACGAAATCCACCGAGTTGGGCGCGAGCCTCGGCGACCGCGGATCGCCCAGCACGGCCTTGATATTCGTGATGTGCTGCTCCTCCGCCATCTTGGCGGTGTAATCCACCATAGCCTTGGCAATATCCACCGCATAGATAGTACCGCCCGGTGCCACGCGCTGCGCCATCAGCCGCGCAAACAGCCCGGTGCCCGCGCCGATATCCGCCGCGTCCATCCCCGGCTTGAGGTGCATATAGTCCAGGATTTCGTAGCGCTTGTCGTAGATCGCGCGGCCTTCATGCTCGAAGCGCCCCGCCCATTGCGAGGCATCGGCGTCGAAAGACTTGTTGAGCTCCCGCGCGCTGGGCGTGATGATCTGCTGCTGCGCCGCCGCCCAATGGATGCCGCCCGCCAGCGCCGCCGCGAGCGCCAGCCCGCCGCCCCAGTATTTTCGTGTGAACACGTGCATTTTTCCCGATCCTCCTCCCGAGTGCGTCCAGGCTTTAATCTACTACCGGGGGGAGGGAGCGGGCAACCACTGAATCGTGGCTCCGTGAACCGTGCGCACCCAGGAGTTCATCTCCTGCTCGTTGTTCTCCAGCAGGTCCCGCAGCGTGGTCCTGCTCAGCACCTCGTCTACCGCACCTTGCACGGCCCGCCACACCGGCCGCACCGAGCAATCCACCGAGCGCGTGCAGGTCGTACCCCGCCCGGCGTGCCGGTCGCAGAAATTGCTCTCAAACAGGCGGCCGCCCAGCGAAGCGATCACTTCTCCAATGAGAATTTCCTCCGCGGGACGCGCCAGCGTGTAGCCGCCGTCCTTACCCCGCGCCGCTTTCACGAATCCCCCCTTGCGCAGCACACGGAGGATCTTCGCGGCGTAAGCCGGCGAAACGCCTTCCGCCTGGCTCATCTCCGGAATCGTCAAGGTGCCGCCGTCGCGGTCCACGTAGCCCAGCCGCACCAGGCAGCGCAAACCGTATTCCTCGTTGGCGCTGACCTTCATCTTTGCAGCCTCGTGATGGGAAGCACGTCTTCGAGCCCCAGCGCCAGCTTGGCCGCTTGCGACATCCGCTCCTTGCTCCACGGCGGATCGAACACCAGTTCCAGCTTCACGCCGGTAACCCCCGGCACCGCGCGCACCGCGCGCTCCACTTCCGCGGGCAGCGATCCCGCTACCGGGCAGTTCGGCGCGGTGAGCGTCATGCGGATCGCAGCCTTGCCTGCCTCATCAACCTCGATCCCGTAGATCAGTCCCAGCTCCCAAATATTCACCGGGATCTCCGGATCGTAGATCCTCTTCAGGGCGGCGATGATCTGGTCGCGCAGGCTCATTCCGTGGTCACCGGCTCTTCTTTGTTTTCCAGCGCCGATTTCAGCGTGTGCCACGCGAGCGTCGCGCACTTCACGCGCGCCGGATAATCGCGCACGCCGCAAAATACCACCAGCTTGCCCAACTCTTGGCTCACGGGGGAATCGGTGGTGAGCAGTTCGTGGAAGCGGTCGAGCAGCTTGAGCGCTTCCGCGCGGCTCTTCCCCTTGAGGCTCTCGGTCATCAGCGACGCCGATGCCGTGGAAATCGCGCAGCCCGCGCCCACGAAACTGGCGTCCTTGACCATGTCGCCCTCGATCCGGAGGTACAGCTTCAACTTGTCGCCGCACAGCGGGTTGTAGCCTTCGGCCTTGCGGTTGGCGTCTTCCATGTCATGGAAGTTCCGCGGCCGTTTGCTGTGGTCGATAATGATTTCCTGATAAAGATCGTCAACCATGGCGCCTCGTATCAGGGCACGACATCAGTCCTGCCGTTCGCGCTGTATCAGGGCACGACTTTAGTCGTGCCGCCCGGGCCACTACCACTAACCTGGGCTTTAGCCCCTGCCCACCTCGCATCACGCGAACACCTCCTTCACCTTCCGCAGCCCCGCCGCCAGCGCGTCCAGTTCCGCGGGCGTGTTATAAAACGCCAGTGAGGCGCGGGTCGTGGCCGGCACGTGGAACCAGTCCATCACCGGCTGCGCGCAGTGGTGCCCCGTGCGCACGGCGATGCCCTGGCGGTCCAGCACCGTCCCAATGTCGTGCGGATGAATCCCTTCGATCACGAACGAGAGCACCGCGGCTTTTTCGCGCGCCGTCCCGATGATGCGCAGCCCCGGAATTTGCGAGATCGCCTCGGTGCCGTAGACCAGCAACTCGTGCTCGTAGGCCGAGATCTTGTCGAGCCCGATGCCGTTCACGTAATCCAGCGCCGCGCCCAGCCCGATGCCGCCGGCGATGTTCGGCGTGCCCGCTTCGAATTTGTACGGCAGCTCGTTATACGTGGTCTTCTCGAAGCTCACCGTGCGGATCATGTCGCCGCCGCCCTGGTAAGGCGGCATGGCGTTCAGCAGCTTCGATTTGCCGTAAAGAATCCCCACGCCCGTGGGCCCGCAAACTTTGTGGCCGGAAAAGGCGTAGAAATCGGTGTCCAGCGCCTGCACGTCCACCTTCATGTGCGGTGCCGCCTGCGCGCCGTCGATCAGCGCCAGCGCGCCCGCGCGGTGCGCCATGGCGATCATCTCCCGCACGGGGTTGATCGTCCCCAGCGCGTTCGAGACGTGCGCCACCGCCACCATGCGCGTCCGCGGGTTGAGCAGCTTCTCGTATTCCTCCAGGATCAGCTCGCCGCGCTCGTTCATCGGGATGACGCGCAGCTTCACCCCCTTTTCCTCGCATAGGATCTGCCAGGGAACGATGTTGGAATGGTGCTCCAGCGCGGAAACGATGATCTCGTCGCCCTCCTTGACGAACTTGCGGCCCCAGCTCGAAGCCACCAGGTTGATGGCCTCGGTCGCGCCGCGCACGAAGATAACCTCGGCGTTCTTCTTCGCGTTGATGAAGCGCCGCGCCTTCACGCGCGTCTCTTCGTACGCCGCCGTCGAGCGCTGGCTCAGCTCGTGCACCCCGCGGTGGATATTGGCGCAATCCACCTCGTGGAAGCGCCGGATGGCCTCCACCACCTGGTGCGGCTTCTGCGCCGTGGCGGCGCTGTCCAGATATACCAAAGGCTTGCCGTGAATCGTCTGTTTCAGAACCGGGAAATCCTCCCGGATCCTTTCGACGTTAAAACCGGCGGGCGCAACACTAACAAGCGTGCTCATGGAATTTCTCAATAAGGATCCGCTCCAGCGAATCCTTTAACGATGGAATCTTGATGCGGTCGGCGATATCCTGCGCGAAGGCGTAGGTCAGCAGACTGCGCGCCGCGGACTTGCCGATGCCGCGCGATTGCAGATAAAACAGCGACTCCGCATCCAACTGCCCGATGGTGGCGCCGTGCGTGCAGCGCACATCGTCGGCGAAAATCTGAAGCTCGGGCTTGGTGTCGATCACGGCTTCATCGGAAAGTACCAGGTTCTTGTTGGTCTGCTTGGAATCGGTTTTCTGCGCGTCCTGGCGCACGATGATCCGGCCGTTGAACACCGCCGTCGCCTTGCCGTCCAGAATGCCCTTATACAGCTCGTGGCTGGTGCCGTGCGGCTTGGCGTGGTCGATCGAGGTGTGATTATCCACGTGCTGCGTGCCGTTGACGATGTAGAGGCCGTTGAGCGTGGCCTCGGTGCCTTCCGCCAGCACCGCGCCGATATCGTTGCGCGCCAGTGCGGCGCCCAGCGAAATGTTGTGCGAGGTGAAATTCGCGCTCCGGCCGAGCTGTACCTGCATGGTGGCCACGTGGAACGCTTCCGCCGATTCGCGCTGAACCTTGTAATGGTCCACCACTGCGCCTTCGCCGGCCACGATCTCGGTGACGGCGTTCTGAAAATATTGCCCCTCGCCCTCGTAGGTTTCGACGATGGTGCATTGCGCACCCGGGCCCACCACAATCAGGGTGCGCGCATGGAACGCCCCATCGCCCGAAGCCCTATGCGTAATCTCGATCGGCTCCTCGCTAACTTCGCCGCGTCGGACGTGGAGGTACGCTACGTTGCTCAGAAACGCCGTATTCAGCGCCACGAAGGGATTGGTCTGCGGCGCGTATTTCGCCAACTGAGCCAGCAGCCCTCCTGACTCCTGACTCCTGACTCCTGGCTCCTGCACCCTCCACGGCTTCCGCGCAATCGGCGCCACATTCGTAAACCGCCACTCTTCATCGTGAGTCGTTGGAAAGCCCGTCTTCGAGAACCGCTCGAAAGCCGCCTCGCGCAACTCCTGAAGCCGGTCTTCCGCCTTCGGCTGTCTCGTGAATTCCTCCAGCCAGCTTCCAACCTTTTCCGCGACAGCGCTCATGCCTTCCCTACCGCCTCTTCTTCGTCGTAGATGCCGAGGCCGGCGTAGCCGCTCTCTTCGAGCTCCAGCGCCAGTTCCTTGCCGCCCGATTTCACTAGCCGCCCATCGGCCAGCACGTGCACGAAATCCGGCACGATGTAATTCAGCAACCGCTGGTAGTGCGTCACCACGATCATCGAGCGCTCCGGCGAGCGCAGCGTGTTCACTCCGTGCGCCACCAGCTTGAGCGCGTCGATATCGAGGCCGGAATCGGTCTCATCCAGGATCGCCAGCCGCGGCTCCAGCACGGCCATTTGAAAAATTTCGTTGCGCTTCTTTTCACCGCCCGAAAATCCCGCGTTCACCGGCCGGTTCAGCAGCGCCTGGTCCATGTCCATCAGCGACATCTTTTCGCGCACCAGGTTGAGAAAATCCATGGCGTCCAGCTCCGCTTCGCCGCGGCTCTTGCGAATCGTATTCAGCGCCGCCTTCAAAAAATAGAGGTTGCTGACACCCGGGATCTCCACCGGATATTGAAACGCCAAAAAGATTCCCTGCTGCGCCCGCTCCTCGGGATCGAGCTCCAGCAGGTCCTTGCCGTCATACAGCACCTGGCCCCCGGTGACGTTGTACAGGTCGCGCCCCGCCAGCACCTGTGCCAGCGTGCTTTTCCCGGAGCCGTTCGGCCCCATGATGGCGTGCACCTCGCCCGCCTTCACCGTCAAATCGATACCCTTCAGAATCTCGCGATTCCCAACCGTCGCATGCAAATCTCGAATCTCTAATAGCGCCACGCCGTCTCCTAACTCCTGACTCCTGACTCCTCAACTCCTGACTCCTAACTCCTAACTCCTGACTCCTGACTCCTGACTCCTGACTCCTGACTCCTCAACGCCTATCCCACGCTTCCTTCCAGACTCACTCCCAGCAGCTTCTGCGCTTCCACCGCAAACTCCATCGGCAGCTCGCGAAAAACCTCCTTACAGAATCCGTGCACAATCATCGAGATCGCGTCTTCGGTGGAGATCCCGCGCTGCCGGCAGTAGAAAATCTGGTCCTCGCCAATCTTCGATGTCGATGCCTCGTGCTCCACCTGCGAGCTGGTATTTTTCACTTCCAGATACGGGAACGTGTGCGCGCCGCATTTGTCGCCCAGCAGCATTGAATCGCACTGCGAATAATTGCGCGCACCGGTGGCGGATTTCAGAATCTTGACCCCGCCGCGGTAGGTGTTCTGCCCATGGCCGGCCGAAATGCCCTTCGACACGATGGTGGAACTGGTGTTCTTCCCAATGTGGATCATCTTGGTTCCGGTGTCCGCCTGCTGGTAGTTGTTGGTCAGCGCCACGGAATAGAACTCACCCACCGAGTTCTCGCCCATCAATAGGCAGCTTGGATACTTCCAGGTGATGGCCGAGCCGGTTTCCACCTGGGTCCACGAAATCTTCGAATTCACCCCGCGGCAGGCGCCGCGCTTGGTGACGAAATTGTAGATGCCGCCCTTGCCTTCTTTATCGCCTGGGTACCAGTTCTGCACGGTGGAGTACTTGATCTGGGCGTTATCCAGCGCCACCACTTCCACCACCGCCGCGTGCAACTGGTTGGTGTCGCGCATGGGCGCGGTGCAGCCTTCCAGGTAGCTCACGTAGGCACCCTCGTCCGCCACGATCAGGGTGCGCTCGAACTGCCCGGTGTCCTTGGCGTTGATGCGGAAGTAGGTGGAAAGCTCCATGGGGCAGCGCACCCCCTTGGGCACGTAGCAGAACGATCCGTCGCTGAACACCGCCGAGTTAAGGGCAGCGAAGAAATTGTCCGAGCTGGGCACCACGGAGCCGAGATACTGCCGCACCAGGTCAGGGTGCTCGCGCACGGCTTCCGAAAAGGAGCAGAACACGATCCCCATGGCCTTGAGCTTCTCTTTGAAGGTGGTGGCCACGGAAACCGAGTCGAACACGGCGTCGACCGCGACGCCCGCCAGCATCTCCTGTTCTTTCAGTGGGATGCCGAGCTTCTCGTAGGTGCGCAGGATCTCCGGATCTATCTCATCCAGGCTTTTGGGCGCGTCCTTTTTGGTCTTCGGCGCGGCGTAATAAATAATGTCCTGGTAGTCGATGGGCGGGTAGTGCACGTTCGCCCAGGTGGGCTCCTTCATCGTCTGCCAGTGGCGGAAGGCCTTGAGGCGCCAGTCGAGGAGCCATTCGGGCTCGTGCTTTTTGGCGGAAATCAGCCGGATGATGTCTTCATTCAGGCCGCGGGGCACCGATTCGGCTTCGATGTCGGTAACAAACCCCCACTTATATTCCTGATTCGCAAACGTTTCAATGGTCTGGCTGGAATCGCTCACCGGCGGACACTCCTAAACTGTTGTACTGTCACCAGATTAGCTAATCTGTACTTCTTAGTCAAGATTACCCGTTTAATGGATGCGCGGCGGGGCCGAATGGCTTCAAGGGCGGGGCGAGTGAATCAGCGCGGGCCAGGAATTTCGACAGGGTTATGGGGTAGCGCGCAGGAAAACCGGAAGTACATTTCCGGTCCGGAACGCGCAAGTGGCTTTGTTTGCAATAAAACGTACTTCGGAAACCGGAAGTAAATTTCCGGTCTTCCGGTGTCCCCTTGCCGATTTCCTCTTGGAAGACAAAAACATCCGCGTACCCCTCCACCAATATGGTGCGAGCGGCGCGGAGAATTTCACAAGTTTTTTTGGGGGGAGGAGGCGTTCGGGAGGCGGCGGCAGTGCCGAGGTTGGGGCGGTGCGGCGGTTGGGGCGGTTGTAGGAAGGGCTTGGCGACGTGGGAGGATTTGGCATTGTTCGGGCGCCTGCCAGAGTCCGAGATGGCGACTTCTCAGGCATATGGATTGCTTCCGGCTCGCGTCAGAACATGTGGCTCACAAGTGAAGCTGGAAAGTCTAAGAATGTCGCTTCGCCGCGTGCGATCATGTCCTGCATGGCGTCCAAGAAACCGACCCAAAAGAAACTCGCCGTGACGAAGAAGTCCGTGTCACCGAAGATTCCGCCTCCCATGTCGCCGGCCGAGGGCAGGACGTTCTTTGAAGGACAGATTGAAGAGGGTCGCAAGATTCTCAATATGCGGCCCAGCACCTCGGAACAACTGGAGGAGATGCAAGGATTGCTGGCCCAATGGGAGAAGCGGAACGATAACACCATAGGAGACATCGACGAGGAGATGTACGAGAGCTATCGGGAGTTTGACAACTACATTGTTAGCCCCAAGCACTTTGGCGAGGAAACGCTGGACGAATCGGCTGGCCGCGTGAGAAACCAAGTCAGGGAGCGCATTGAGTTGTTCTCGAAATTCATAACTGGACTGTCGAAGCGCCTCTAGATTCTGCCCTTCGTCAGTGGATGAACTTGAGATGCCGGAAGTGGTCTGCGACAATGATCTTTTGGCATCCGGGGTTGTCGCGCCCCCATCTATACTGCGTTGATCACTATTCACTGCTTTCTGCCGGCAGGCCCTGCTTGAGTTGTTCGACGTACTGCGCGGCGATCGTACTTGGTGTGATGCCATCGAACAAAATGCGATAAATCTTCGAAAGGCCTTCGACAAGGTGGCCGTCCGGAAGCTGGATGCGCGGGATCCGCCCTCCGAACGTCGCCTGGCGCTGTGGCTCGGGTTTCGCTTTCGTTCGGCGACCTTCTTTCGCCGTACTCCACGTTAGTTGCGCACCCAATTCCGCGATCATTTGCCCAAAGACATACCAATCGAAGAACAGAAAGACCGAGTGCATCAGTTTACCGATGAGCAGATCGCGAATGGTCTCCGGCTGAAGGGGCCGCAGAAATAAGGGTATAGCCTCGGGGCAGAAAAGGTTCTCCTCAACCGGAA
>JAJYLS010000344.1 GCA_021787555.1 Acidobacteriota bacterium
CTGCCGGGGCTGGGCGCGGTTTCAATTCAAAAGATCGCGGAGTTCACGCCGCTGGCCTGGGCGGCCAGGCGCGCGTAATCCAGCGCGGGCCGCCTGTCAAGAATGGGGTTGGCTTGACGGATACTCTCGACCTTAGTCATACCGAACAATTGGATGACCTTGGTCAACTCGACGCCGGTTTCTATACCCGCAGCCTTTTTGCGCTTGGGCGGCATCGCCGGAGAGGTCAGGAACAGAATCCGACGGTGAATTCTATGCAGTTGGCAGCATATCCTGCGACAGAAACTCAGTCGGGCGTTCCTGATGAAGTGTTTGCGATCTGGAGCGCACGGGGAGGGAGACCAACTCGCCCGAGCCGGTCACGACATGAGTTCGGAGCACAGGTTGATTACTCCGCCCGCCGTTTCGTCTGCCGTGAAAACAGCCCCGCCATCACCAGCAGCAGCGCCCCCAAAATGCCGAACGCCATCATGCGGTAGAACTGCGGCAGCAGCCACACATCATAAGCATACAGCTTCACAATCACCAGCCCGATGATCCCCATACCCAGTGCGCGCGTGGCGGCGCTGCGGCCTTTCGCGCCGGCCGCTACCAGCGCCACGGCATACCCGCCCGCCACCACCGAAATCGCGAGGCTCGTCATGCTCCGCACATTCCCCGGAGCGGCGTGCCGCGCCGCCCACCCGGCGGCTTCCAGGCAAAGCCCCCATAACAGCACCGCGTGCCCGCCGGTGTACGTCGCCATCGCCAGCCTTCCGGTGCCGATCCACCACGCCGCCGCCCACATGCTGGCCGCCGCCACCGCGAACGCCAGGAACCGCGCGTTCGCGATCGTGTCGTAGCTCGCCGGGCTCGCAAACATCCACGTGTCCACGATGAGCAGCCGCGCGATCACCAGCCCGAACACCGCGATTGCCGCCGCTACTGCGCGCCGCTCCCCCAATTGCCGCCCGATCCACGCCACCGCCGCGCCTTCCAGCGCCCAGGCGATCGTCACGCGCCAGGCCGTGAATTGGATCGGCGCCGCCAGCACCAGCAGCACCCAGGCCGCCCCTGCCGCCAGCAGCGAGCCCCGCGGATCGCGCCGCCACAACGCCCGCGCGCCCGCCATCTGCACCGCCGCCACGCCCACCGCGAACAGCCCTTCGGCCGCGCCGTAGCCATGTTGAAACAGCGCATAGCACGCGCCGAAATAAAACCCCGCGTTGAGCGGCACCAGCAGCAGGTCCGCCGCTCCCGGCGCCGCGCCGCGCCCCGCGCGCCACACCGGCCACGCCAGGAACGTCAGAAACACCAGCGTGTTCGCGCCGGCGGCCATCCCCATCGCCGCGCTCCCATCCGAAAACGCGTAGGCCAGCCAATACCCGCCGAAGCCCGCCAGTGCCAGCCATGCGGATGCCCGCCGCCTGCCGCCGATCGGCAATCCCGCGAGCGCCATTAGCCATGCTACGAACAACGCGCCGGTGTGTGGCATCCAGATCTCGACCACCGCCAGGCCCGCCGCCAGCCGCGCCGCCGCCGCTGCCAGCCAATTCTCCGAAATCGTGAACAGCCCGTAATACGCCAGCACGAACGCCGTGAAGAGCCATCGCATCCCCTCGGGCGCCGGCGATTGGTCGATGTAAAGCACCGCCGTCCCGGCGAACGCCAGCGCCGCCAGCCATCGCCACCCGCGCGCGACCAACGGCCGCGCCGTCGCGCCCAAATCCAGCACCAGCGCGTATCCCAGCACGAACCACGGATTCTCCACCGCCCGCAGCAGCAGCGGCGTCGCGAGTCCCCCGGCCAGCCCCAGCGCCGCCACCGCCACCGCGTCGTAGCGCAGCGCCAGCCCGCCCGATGCCGCGGTGGCCAGCACCATCAGGGCGAATGCCGCCGCCTGCGGAATCAAGTGGTAAAGCCCGAACGACGCCCAGAACGAAAGGTACAGGAACGCGATCCCCGCTGCGGTGAGCGCCCGCGCGTAAGCGCGATGGCGTCCGCCGCGCCACAGCCGCTCTCCGAACGCCAGCGCCGCCGCGCCGCCGGCCAGCCCCAGCCCCACCCGCGCCGGTCCCGTGATCCAGTGGTTCTCAAACGCCCATTCGAAAAAGAACGCCAGCGCCAGCACCACCGTGATCACTGCGATCCGGCTCAGCCAGGTGAGTCCGAACGTGGTTTCAAACGTAGCCCGTGGTTTGGCGGTGGGACAAGCGATTCGCCTGTCCGCGTCAGGCCGCCGCGAAGCGGAGAGCGACGCGCCAGTTCCCGCCAACTGTGCCTCCACCGCAGCCAGCCGCCGCTCGATCTCCTCTAATCGTGCCTCTTCTTCCGGCCTCACTGCCGCTCCAGTTCGTCCAGCAGCGCCGAAAGCCGCGGCGCCACCCCCGTGCGCCGCCCGAAGCGGAGGGCATTGTACGTCGCGGTGAACTCCGCCACGGTCCGCTCGAAATGGCTCCCGGCCAGTGATGCCGCAAACTCCGCCGGCGTAAACCAGACCGGCTTTTGAAAGCCCCGCCGCTTCAGGATGTGCAGCATGCGGCCATAGAGCAGCGTGGCGTCGCCCACGTTCGCCTGCCCGCGCCGCACCCGCAGAACCCGCACTCGTATGCGCAGCAGCCTGGCCATCCGCGGCCCGGCGAAACACAGCGACACGCCCGCCAGCAGAACCGCAGTGGCCCACAACCCGAACCGCTTCAGCCCCGTCACCGCGTCCACGTCCCAGCCGGCTTCGATTCCCGAAAGCGAATCGAACCAGCGGATTCCCATCCGCCGCGCCGCCTGCTCCGCGCGGTCCGCCAGCGAGCCCTGCCGCCCGATGTTGTACCCCACCACCCACTGCTGCCAGAACGTCTCCGCGGCGTCCAGGTACATCCCCAGCCGCGCCAGCAGCGCGAAGCCCGGCGGATGCGGATCGGGCGGCGTCGGGTCGAATGTAGTCCAGCCGTAGCCCGGCATCCACGCCTCCACCCACGCGTGCGCATCCGACGCCCGCACCACCCACAAATCCGAAATCGGATTGTACGTGCCGCTCTGGAACCCCGTCGCCAGCCGCGAGGGAATCCCCACCGACCGCAGCATCACCGCCATCGCCGAAGCGAAGTACTCGCAGTAGCCCTTCTTCCGAGTGAACAGAAACCACGCCAGCGGATCCGCCGGCTCGCGCTTCGGCAAATCCAGCGTGTACCCGTAGCCCGTGCGCAGCCGCCGCTCGATGGCCCGCGCACGCTCCAGGTCCGCGGCCGCCCCGGCGGTGAAGGAGCGCGCCAGCGCCGCGATCCGCGGATCCAGCCGTGGAAGCTCGAGGTAGCGCGCGCGGTCCTCCGGCGCCAGCACCGGCGCGGGATCCGGCGCCGCCGCCGTTTCCGGCGGGTCTTCCAGCAGGCTGTAGGCGTCGTAGTGAAACCCCGAAATGCTGTGATACGGGAGCCGGTATGTGTCCTCCCGCGTGCGCAGCAGTTCCTGCGCATGCAGGTCTACCTTTTCCGGACTCCCGGCGAAAAACAGCGCGTCCGTGTCGATTTCGTCGAATTCCACGTGATAGTTGAGCCGCCGCCCGGCGGGATGCGAGTCCGCCGCCGCCACGTCCGCCTGCCCGTCATCCACCGGAATTCTCACCGGCGCCGGCGCCGGATTCGTCCAGCGCTTGCCGTCGAATATCGCCAGCGCCCCGCCGCGCCATTTCAGATTGCTCGCAGGCTCCCGGCTGAAGATGCGGATGTGCATCATCGGCCGCGATGTGGTCTTAATCGCCCCGATCTCGCCCAGCGTCACCTCGTTCGAAAACCCCGGAACGTAGATGCGATGCTCGATCAGCCGCGCCAGCGCCGCATCGGCGGTGCGTGGCAGGATGAAAAAAAGTCCCGCCGTGAGCACCAGAATTCCCGCAGCCACCAGCCCCGAAAGAATCGCCAGCCGCGGATGAAAGCGCCTCAGCCGCATCCGCGAAGGGGTCGCCGCCTGCCGCATCGAGCGGCGGATTTCGCCGCTCATCAGCGCCGCCGCCGCGAACACCAGAAACAGCGCCAGGAACGCGATGAAATTGAAATTGATGGAGAGCATGGCCGCCGCCAGCAATTCCAGCAGCGCCGCGATGGCGGTATAAAGATGGTCCCGTCCGCTCCGCGCCGTGAGCACCTTCAGCACCGCGATAAACAGCACCAGGTGCACCGTGGCCGGCAGAAATTCCCGCGACAGCCACAGGTAATCCGCTGCGTAGAAAGCCGCATACCCGGCCGTCAGCAGGCTCACCGCACGCTCTGAAAAATCCAAGCGCACCAGCCCCTGGATCGCCAGCGCACGCAGCAGCAGCCCCGCCCCCGCCAGGATCGTGCTCGGTAGATCGAGGTACCCCGATCCCACCAACGCCAGGAACCCGCTCGCCACCAGTCCCCACACCGAGAACTGGAAAAAGCGCTCGACGGAAATAGCGGCCGGGGCAACCGCACGCGGCATGTCTCTATTATCGCTACACTAAAATCACCCATGCCAAACGAAACCATCGGCCTCGTTGTTTACGCCGTCGGCAAGACCGGCGTCCTCCACCAGTTGACCGGCGTCATCGCTCGCCACGAAGGCGACATCGCCTCGGTCGAGATCCTCGACAATCGCCCCGACGAGGCCCGCACCTATTTCGAAATCGAACTTCCCGGCAGTGTCGAAGCCCTCCTCGACGACCTGCGTAATCTGCCCATCGTGCGCTCGGTCGAGCAGGTCAAGAGCCTCCAGAAAATTTACGGCAAGCGCATCATCATCACCGGCGGCGGCGCGCAGGTTGGCCAGGTGGCCATCGGCGCCGTCTCCGAAGCCGACCGCCACAACATCCGCGGCGAGCACATCTCCGTGGACACCATCCCCCTGGTCGGCGAGCAGAAACTCGCCGACGCCGTCCGCGCCGTCGCCCGCCTCCCGCGCGCCAAAGCCCTGGTGCTCGCCGGCTCCCTCATGGGCGGCGATATCGAATGTGCCGTGCGCGAGGTACGCCAGCAGGGCCTCCTGGTCATCAGCCTCAACATGGCCGGCAGCGTGCCCGAAGCCGCCGACCTCGTAGTCACCGATCCCGTCCAGGCCGGCGTCATGGCCGTCATGGCTGTCGCCGACACCGCCAAGTTCAGCATCGATCGCCTCAAGCGCCGCATCTTCTGAGGCTCATTTCTTGGTAGCAGCTCAGATTGAGCGAATGCCTGGACACTTCCACGGCTCGGCGACAAGCGAGCCAAGTGCCTTACTTGACCGCCATTCCAAGAATACACTCGGCAGACCGCGATTCTGCGGCCAAGTTGCGAAGGCAGCGCTGGAAACGTGAAATGGGCTAGTAGAGTGATTCCAAAATAGTATTGCAATACAGCCGGTTGATGGTGTAAGCTTCTCGTATACCATTACGAGGAGGCTTGTCACTTGCCTTTCGTCAGCCGTCGTGCTCGGTTGAAGCTGACTGA
>JAJYLS010000345.1 GCA_021787555.1 Acidobacteriota bacterium
TGCGCGATGTCAGCAAAGAGCTGCCGAAGATCGAACCGGAGACGCTGAAGAAAGACTTTGTCGCGTTGGTTCACGGGTCGCGCGAAGACGAAGTGGCGGTGGAGCGGGAAGGCGAAACCGGCGCCCCGCGCCCGGCGGGCGGGAAGACGGCGAACCTCGATCAGTTCACGGTCAACCTGACCGAGAACGCCAAGAAGGGCAAGCTCGACCCGGTGCTGGGACGGGATACGGAAATCCGGCAGGTGATCGACATCCTCATGCGGCGGCGGCAGAACAACCCCATACTAACCGGGGAAGCCGGCGTCGGAAAGACGGCTGTGGTGGAAGGCTTCGCACTGCGCATCGCACAGGGCGACGTGCCGCCCCCCTTGAAGAGCGTCACGGTGCGGACGCTGGACCTGGCGCTGCTGCAGGCAGGGGCGGGGATCAAGGGCGAGTTCGAGAACCGCCTGAAGGGGCTGATCGAAGAGGTGAAGTCATCGCCGACTCCCATCATTTTGTTTATCGACGAGGCGCACACGATGATCGGGGCGGGAGGGCAGGCGGGACAAAACGATGCGGCCAACCTGTTGAAACCCGCGCTGGCGCGGGGCGAACTGCGGACGATCGCGGCCACCACGTGGTCCGAGTACAAGAAATATTTCGAAAAGGATCCGGCGCTGGCGCGGCGGTTCCAGGTGGTGAAGGTCGAAGAGCCGACGGAGCAGCAGTGCATGACCATGCTGCGGGGAGTCGTGTCATCACTGGAGAAGCACCACAATGTGCGCATCCTCGACGAAGGAGTGGCGGCGGCGGTGCGATATTCCCACCGGTTCCTGGCGGGGAGGCAGTTGCCGGACAAGGCCGTGAGCGTGCTCGACACGGCGTGCGCGCGCCTGGCGCTGGGGCACAACTCGACGCCTCCGGCAATCGAGGACGCGACAAGGCAGATCGACGATTTCGACGTGCAGGAGCGCGTGCTGACGCGTGAGTCGGCGGCGGGGGCGGACCACGCCGAGCGGTTGGAACAGATCCGGACCAAGCGGGCCGAAGTGGCTGCGAAGTTGGCCGAATTGAAGGAGCGGTTCGAGAAAGAATCCGCGCTGGTGAGTAGGGTGCGCGAGATACGGGGCCAACTGGAAGAAGGAAAGGGAGAATCGCGCGAGGCGCTTCACAAGCTCAACGCCGAACTGGCGGCGCTGCAAGGCGAGACGCCGCTGATGCGGGTGTGCGTGGACGCGCAGATCGTGGGAGAGGTGATCTCGGCGTGGACGGGAATCCCCACCGGCAAGATGGTGAAGGACGAGGTGGAGACGGTGCTCAAGCTGGACAGCCATCTCGGGGCGCGCGTCATCGGCCAGGACCATGCGCTGGAGGGCATCGCACAGCGGATCCGGACGTCGCGGGCGAGCTTGGAAGATCCCCATAAGCCTATCGGCGTGTTCCTGCTGGTGGGGCCGAGCGGCGTGGGGAAGACAGAGACGGCGCTGGCGCTGGCGGACCTGATGTACGGCGGCGAGCGGAATCTGATCACGATCAACATGTCGGAATTCCAGGAGGCGCACACGGTTTCCACGCTCAAGGGATCGCCGCCGGGATACGTCGGCTACGGGGAAGGCGGAGTGCTGACGGAAGCGGTGCGGCGGCATCCGTACTCGGTGGTTCTGCTGGACGAGGTGGAGAAGGCCCATCCGGATGTGCTTGAGCTGTTCTTCCAGGTCTTTGACAAAGGGAGTATGGAAGACGGCGAGGGGCGGGAGATCGACTTCAAGAACACCATCATTCTGCTGACCTCCAATGCCGCCACCGAAGCGATGATGAAGCTCTGCGCGGACCCGGAGACCATGCCGACGCCGGAGGGTATTGTCAAGGCGATCAAGCCGGAGCTGAACAAGATCTTCAAACCGGCGTTCCTCGGGCGGCTGGTGATCATTCCCTACTACCCGGTGCGCGACGAGGCGCTGAAGAAGATCATCACGCTGAAGCTGGGGAAGATCCAGAGGCGCATTCGCGAAAACCACAAGATCGACCTGTTGTGCGACGGGGCGCTGATCGACGAAATCGCGCGGCGGTGCACGGAGGTGGAGAGCGGGGCGCGCAACGTGGACAACATCCTTACCAACACGCTGCTGCCGGAGATCTCGCGACAGTTGCTGGGCCGGATCGCGGAAGGGCAGAAGCTGGAATCGATCCGAGTGGATGTGGGGGCGGACGGGAATTTCGTGTATTCGTCGGGGCCGGAAGAAAGTAGGACGTCGATGAATGCGGATGAGCGCCGATCGGCGTTGATCGGCGGCTAAAAGAGTTCTTCGGGAGGCAGTGCATGGCTGAGGAGCAGTATCTCGAAGGGACCCGGTTTCTCGAAGGGAACCGGTTTCTCTACATTCAATCGAGCCTGGGGCCGGACGAACTGCTGCTGGAGTCGTTCACGGGAGAGGAAGCCATCTCGCGGCTCTTCTCCTTCCAGCTCGAGTTGTGGTCGGAGAATCCGCGGATCAAATTTGAGGACATATTGGGCCAGGACATGTCCTTCGGAGTGATTGGACCGGTAGGGTGCGCGCCGAGACACATGAACGGGATCGTGACGGCGTTTGCGCAACTGCCTGGAACCATGCGCCTCGCGCGCTACCGGGCCACGGTGTCGCCGAAGATCTGGCCGCTGACGCGCAAACGCAATATACGCATCTTTCAAGGATTGAGTGCGCCCGATATCCTCAAGAAGGTCTTGCAGGGTTTCGACGTCGCCTGGGAGCTGCAAGGGTCGTATCCCAGACGGGAGTACTGCGTGCAGTACCGCGAGACCGATTTCAATTTCATTTCGCGGCTGATGGAGGAAGAAGGTATCTTCTATTTCTTCCGCCATACCGACAGCGGGCACAAGATGGTGATCGCCGACGACAAGATATCGTTCCAGGACATCGCCGGGGGGTCGACGCTGATCTACGACGAGTTGGCCGGCGGCACGCGAGAGGAATTGCGCATAACGGGGTGGATGAAGTCCCAGGAATTGGGGTCGGGGAAGAACACCCTACACGATTACAACTACGGCAAGCCCTCGCTCGACATGATGGTGTCGGCGCCCATCATGGACAGCGTTCAGGTGGGCAAGGTCACCCACAAGCTGAAAATCGGAGGGAACGATCAGTTCGAGGTATATGACTATCCGGGAGGCTACGGCATCCCGTGCCAGGATGGAGGAGCGAAGTCCGAGGGCGACAAGCTGGCCAAGTCCGGCATGGAGGAAATGGAGTTTGCGCAGTTTCTGATTCGCGGAGAGAGCACGGTGCACTGCCTGACGCCGGGCTACCGGTTTACGGTCACCCGGCACCCGAACGCGGACGGGACTTATGCGGCGAGGTCGGTGACGCACTCGGCGGTGGAAGGCGATTTTCACTCGCGGGAAAAAGCGGCGGAGAGCCACTACGAAAATGTTTTCACGTGCTTTCCGACGGCGCTGCAATTCCGGCCCGCGCAAACCACGCCGAAAGCCCACGTTTGGGGCTGCCAGACGGCGGTGGTGGTAGGGCCGCCGGGCGAAGAGATTTACACCGACAGCCAAGGGCGCGTCAAGGTCCAGTTTCATTGGGACCGGGAGGGGAAGAAAGACGCGTCGAGCTCCTGCTGGATCCGCGTGGCCACGTTCTGGGCCGACAAAAGGTGGGGCGCCATCCACATTCCCAGGATCGGTGAGGAAGTGGTTGTGGAGTTTCTGGAGGGCAACCCCGATTCGCCGCTGATCGTGGGGAGCGTGTACAACGGCGAAAAGAAACCGCCTTACGCTCTGCCTTCCGACCGGACACAGAGCGGGATCAAATCGCGCAGCTCGAAAGGCGGGACCGGGGCCAATTACAACGAGATCCGGTTCGAGGACAAGAAGGGTAGCGAGGAGATTCTGATCCATGCGGAAAAGAACCTCACCGCCGAAGTGGAGAACGACGAAACTCGCACGGTGGAGCACGACCGGACTACGAATATTCAGAACGACGAGACGGTCACGATCCAGGGCAGGCGAAAGCACTACGTGGTGGGAGAGGAGCAGATACAGACGGACGGCGACCTGCACGTGACGGCCAGCCAGGACCAGAACGAGAAGGTGGGTATGACCTACAGCCGGCAGGTGGGCATGAACATCTACGACAAGGCTGGCATGAACTACGGCATGGATGCCGGCATGGCGGTGCACTTGAAGGCGGGGATGACGGCGGTGATCGAGGCGGGGATGGGGCTGACGATCAAGTCGGCAGGGGGGTCGATCGATATCAACCCGGTGGGGGTTTTCATCCAGGGGAACATGGTGTTCATCAACACGGGGGCGGCGAACGTGGCGGGGTGCGGGTCGTCGCCGACATCGCCGATTTCCCCGGGTCAGAAGGTGCTGGCGCTGGCGCAGCGGGACGGCGCGGCGGCAGCGGAAGCGGCGTCGAGCATGGCACAGCAAGTGGCGCAGCAGGTGAACGCGTCGGCGGGGGTGGCCGGAAACTTGGTGCGGAGCGTGGGGCAGCAAGCCCTGGGCGGGGTGTCGGCTGCGGCGCTCCAGGCGTTGACCGCGGCTGCGCAGGCGGGGCAGGTGGCGCAGGGTACAGGAGACCAACTCCTGAGCCAGATCAACAGCGCGGTGGGGCAAGGCCAACAGATGTTGAACAGCGCCGCGGACCGAGGCCAGCAGATGCTCAATGCCGGCATCAACGCGGTGCGCACCGGGGTGCAGCAGGCGGTGGAGCAGGTGAGCAGCGAGATCGCGCAACTGGAGAACCATGCGGCGCAACTGGAACAGCAGGCGCAGCAGCAGTTGCAGCAGGCGGCACAACAGGCACAGGAGGCCGGCCGGCAGGTTCTAAACCAGGCGCAGCAGCAAGTGCAGCAGGCCCAACAGCAGTTGCAGAACGCCGCAAGCCAAGCGCAGCAGGCGGCGCAACAAGCGCAACAGGCGGGTCAGCAAGCGCTGAATCAGGCCACCCAGCAATTGAGCCAGGCCGCCAATCAGGCACAACAGGCGGCCGAGCAGGCCGCCCAGCAGGCACAGGCGGCCGCTCAGCAGGCGGCGGCGGAGGCGCAACAGGCCGCCCAGCAAGCCGCGGCCCAGGCAGAGCAGGCCGCGCAGGCAGCGGAGCAGGCGGCCCAGCTTGCGGCCCAGCAGGCGCAGCAGATGGCGCAACAAACGCAACAGCAACTCCAGCAGGCGACGCAAGCGGCTCAGCAACAGGTGCAGCAAGCAGCGAACCAGGCACAACAACAGGTTCAGCAGACCACGCAACAGGCCACACAGGCGGCGGTGCAGGCCGGTCAGATGACGCAACAGGCCGCCAGCCAGGTACAGCAACAGGTGGGGCAGGCCGCCCAGCAGGCGACGCAGACCGTGTCGAACACGGCGGGGACGGCCTATCAGCAGGTGGGCAATTCGGCGAACCAGGCCGCTCAGGGACTACAAAACA
>JAJYLS010000346.1 GCA_021787555.1 Acidobacteriota bacterium
GACCAGCGCGCCCACACCACGCTGCTCTTCGGTGGCCTGACTTGGAAACACGAAAAGCTGGTGCACGGCGCCCTCGAGGGGCTGGGCTATCGCGCCGAAGCCGTTCCCACCCCCAACGTCCGCGCCTTCCAGACGGGCAAAGAATACGGCAACAACGGACAGTGCAATCCGACCTATTTTACCGTCGGAAACCTGGTGCAGTTCCTGCAACGCCTCGAAGAACAAGGCCTCACCAAGCAGGAGATCGTCGATCGGTACGTCTTCTTCACCGCCGGCGCCTGCGGCCCCTGCCGCTTCGGTATGTACGAATCCGAGTACCGCCTGGCGCTGCGCAATGCCGGCTTCGACGGTTTCCGCGTGCTCCTGTTCCAGCAATCCGGCGGCTTGAGCCAGTCCGATGCCGAAGCCGGCCTCGAGATGAATCTCGATTTCTTCCTAGGCATCCTCAACGCGCTCAACTGCGGTGACGTGATGAACGAAGTCGCCTATGCCATCCGCCCGTACGAAGTTACTCCTGGCGAGACCGACCGCGTGCTCGGCGAAAACATGGATTACCTGCACGAGGTCTTCCGCACCAGGCGCCCCCGGAAGCTGGAGGGCAATCTCACGAAATACCTCGGCGGCTTCTCCGATACCGCCGAATACATCGGCAAATTCGTGGACCAGGTCCGCGGCGACGAATACACCTCGGCTCTGCGCCGCAGCCGCGACAAATTCAACGAGATCGAAATCGACCGCCTCCGCCCCAAGCCCATCGTGAAAATCACCGGCGAATTCTGGGCCCAGACCACCGAAGGCGACGGCAACTTCAATATGTTCACCTTCCTCCAGCGCGAAGGCGCACAGGTGCTGGTCGAGCCCATCGGCACCTGGATCATGTACATGATGCACCAGGTGGTGCAGAAGTACAAGGACTTCAAGGGACTGGAAGAAGGCGCCGTGCTGCCGCCCATCTGGAAGCTGGGCACGCGCACGAAAATCGAACTCGGCTACCGCCAGAAAGTCGCCAAACTCAAACTGGCCGAGGCGATCTTCAAGCGCGAATACCACCGCATCGTGGAGGCGCTCGGCGGCGTCGCGCACCACTTAGTGGACCAATACGAACTCCAGCGCATGGGCCATCCATTTTATAACTCCCGCGCCGGTGGCGGCGAGGGCCACCTGGAAGTCGCTAAGAATATTTACTACTCGAACAAAGATCTGGCCCACATGGTGCTTTCCCTCAAACCCTTCGGCTGCATGCCCTCCACGCAGTCCGACGGCGCCCAATCGGCCGTGGTCTCCAATTACAAGGACATGATCTATCTGCCCATCGAGACCTCCGGCGAAGGCGAGATCAACGCCCACAGCCGCGTGCAGATGGCGCTGGGCGAAGCCAAGAACAAGGCCAAGAAAGAATTTGCCGAAGCGCTGGAAAAGAACGGGCTCACGCTCGAAGAATGCCGCGCGTGGGTCGAAGCGCATCCGGAATCCAGGCGGCCCATGTATCATGTTCCGCACACCAAAGGCGTGGTCGGACAGGCCGCTAACTTCGTGTATTACATTGCAAGAAACAGGAGTCAGAAGACGGGAGTCAGAAGACAGGAGGAAGAACCTGTCGCCGCGGCCTCCTAACTCCTTAGCACCTAACTCCTATGGATCAACACTTCCTTATCGGCATGGACGTCGGCTCCACAACGGTGAAGTCCGTGGTGATCGACGCCGCCAGCGACCGGATCCTCTGGCAGGATTACCAGCGCCACGATACCAGGCAGCCCGAGAAAGTCCTCGAATTCCTCAAGCGCTTCGAAGCCGAGGTCCCTAACTTCGCGCCACAGCGCGCGCGCATGTTCATCACCGGCTCGGGCGGCAACGGCATGGCCAAATACCTCGGCGCGAAATTCGTGCAGGAGGTGAACGCGGTTTCGCTCGCCGTCGAGCGCCTGTATCCCGAATGCGGCTCCGTCATCGAGCTTGGCGGCCAGGACGCCAAGATCATCATCTTCAAGAAGGATCCGGAAACCGGCCGCAAGAAGAAAATTCCCTCGATGAACGACAAGTGCGCCGGCGGCACCGGCGCCGTCATCGACAAGATCAACGCCAAGCTGCGCATTCCCGCGGACCAGCTTTGCCAGATGGGTTACACGGGCCTGAAACTGCATTCCGTGGCCGGTAAGTGCGGCGTCTTCGCCGAAACCGATATCAACGGCCTGCAAAAAATGGGCGTGCCGCCCAACGAGCTGATGGCCTCGCTGTTCGAAGCCATCGTGATGCAGAACCTCTCCGTGCTCACGCGCGGCAACACGCTCCAGCCCGTGGTCCTGCTGCTCGGCGGCCCCAATTGCTACATCCAGGGCATGCGCGATTGCTGGAAGCACAACATCCCCAAGATCTGGCACGAGCGCAACACGCCTTTGCCCGAAGGCGTTCCGCCGGCGGACCTCATCCAGACGCCGGATAACGCCCAGTATTTCGCCGCCATCGGCTCGGTGGAATTCGGCAAGACCGAAGATGCGGATGTCGGCCAGTATCTGGGGTTCGAGAAGCTCGAATGGTACATCAAGGTGGGCCGCGACGAGGAAAAGGCCAAACGCGGCGCCACCGGCGGCCTTGCCAAAGATGAAGACGAGCTCGCCGCGTTCAAGAAGAAATACCGCCACAGGAAATTCATTCCCGCGAGTTTCCAGCCGGGCGAAGTGGTGGAAGGCTTCGTCGGCATCGATGGCGGCTCCACCTCTACCAAGGCCGTGCTGATCTCGAAGCAGCACAAGCGCCGGATCCTCGCCAAAACCTATCAGCTCTCGAAGGGCAATCCCATCGAGGACACCGTCGAGGTGCTGCAAAAACTGGAGCGCCAGGTTCGCGACCAGGGCGCGGAACTGAAGATCCTCGGCGTGGGGACCACCGGTTACGCCAAGGATATTCTCCGCGACGTGATCGGCGCCGATGCCGCCCTCGTAGAAACCGTCGCCCACACCGAAGCCGGCCTGCACTTCTACGAAGACATCGACGTGATCTGCGATGTCGGCGGCCAGGACATCAAGATCATCATCCTGAAGAACGGCCGCGTCAAGGATTTCAAGCTCAACACGCAGTGCTCGGCCGGCAACGGCTACTTCCTGCAATCCACTGCACAGGGCTTCAACGTGCCCGTGGAGCAGTACGCCGACACGGCTTTCGGCGCCCAGGGCTTCCCCAGCTTCGGCTACGGCTGCGCGGTGTTCATGCAGTCCGACATCGTGGATTTCCAACGCCAGGGATGGAAGCCGGAAGAGATCATGGCGGGGCTCTGCAACGTCCTGCCGAAAAATATCTGGCTCTACGTTTCGCAGATTCCCAATCTCTCCGCCATCGGCCGCCGCTTCCTGCTGCAAGGCGGCACCCAGTACAACCTCGCCGCGGTGAAGGCGCAGGTGGATTTCATCGAATCGCGCTTCAAGGGCAAGGACCTCCAGCCGGACGTGATCGTCCACGAGCACTGCGGCGAAGCCGGCGCCATCGGCGCGGCGCTCGAAGCCGGCCGCCTCTACGACAACGGCCGCCAGTCCACCTTTATCGGACTCGAAGCCTGCTCGCACATCCAATACAAGACCACCCGCAACGAGTCCACCCGCTGCTACTTTTGCAAGAACAAGTGCCTGCGCACGTTCATCGACGTCAAGACCACGTTCATCAATCCCGAATACAGGCCCCCGGCGAAGACGAAAGTTCCGCTCGATCCGGGGGCGCAGCGGCTCATCATCGCCACCTGCGAAAAAGGCACGGTCGAAAACATCGACGAGATGCGCCAGATCAAAGGCAATCTCGACAAGGTCAAAAAGGCAAATCCCAACTTCGTGGAAGTCGCGGCCAAAGCCGCCTTCCGCGTGCCGAACGTGCCGCTGGTGGCCGATGCACCGCCCCGGTATCGGTTCACCGCCGCGCAGAAGAAGCGCGCCGCACTGATGAAGAAGCGTGGCGAAATCCGCATCGGCATTCCGCGCGTGCTCAACATGTATTCGCAGACGCCGGTGTTCACGGGCTATTTCGCTTCGCTCGGCATCCGGGCCGAAAACATCCTCTATTCCGACTACACCAGCGAGGAATTGTACAAGGAAGGCGCCAAGCGCGGCGCCATCGACCCCTGCTTCCCCTCCAAGCTGGGCATCCCGCACGTGCACAACCTGCTCTATAAGGTGCACGCCAAAAGGCCGCTGGATATCATTTTCTTCCCCATGATCGACTGCCTGACGAGCGACCTCCACGCCACCCAGGCCAGCCGCTCCTGCCCGACCGTGGCCACCACGCCCGAAGCGGTCAAGGCAGCCTTCACCAAGGAAGGCGATCTGTTCGCTGAAAAAGGCGTACTCTTCCTGGACACCTTCGTCAATTTGTCCAGGCCCGACCTCCTGGAGCGACAGCTCTATGAACAGTTCAAAGACATTCTGGGGCTGTCGCCCGAGGAGAATCACCGCGCCGTCGAGCAGGGCTATCGCGCGCTCGACCAGTTCAACAACGTAACCATGCGCGGCGCGGCGCGCGAAGTGCTCGAGCAGCTCGAGCGCGAGGACCGCCTCGGGGTCGTCGTGCTGGGACGCCCCTATCACAACGATCCTGGGGTGAACCACGAAATCCTCGAGGAATTCCAGAAGCTCGGCTACCCGGTGTTCGCCCAGGATTGCCTGCCCATCGACGACGACATTGTCTGGCGGCTGTTCGGCGACGAAGTCGAAGCCGGCGAGATCCCGCACCCCATGGCCATCACGGACGTCTGGAAAAACTCCTACAGCGAAAACACCAGCCGCAAGATCTGGGCCGCCAAGTACGTGGCGCGGCATCCCAACCTGGTGGCGCTCGAGCTTTCGAGCTTCAAGTGCGGTCACGACGCGCCCATTTACACCGTCGTCGAAGAGATCGTCGAGCACTCCGGCACGCCGTACTTCTGCTTCAAGGACATCGACGAGAACAAGCCCACCGGCTCGATCAAGATCCGCGTCGAGACCATCGGCTATTTCCTCAAGCGCTACCGCGAGGACATGGTCCGCAACAAGCAGAAGGAGCATACCATCGAGGAGCAGCTTCACCGGTTCGAGGCGCGCCTGCGCCGCCAGTTGCTGCGGGAGAAGCTCGACGGCATGTCCGATGCCTTCGAAACCGGCGCCCTGCCGCAAATCCACGTCAGCGTGGGCGCGCTGGCCGCCAGCCGCCCGGCAGCGCCGGAATACGAGACCGTCTCGGGAGATTAGCCGGTGTTCGTCACGCAGCCTCCGGTTTCTGCTTTTTTGAGGCTCTATACGGGCAGCAAGTGCCGTGCCTGCAAATGGGGGTTGGCGAAAAGTGCGATGTAGTGTAGACCGACCCCCTTGAAAGCAGCTCGGCTTCATGACACGATCTGCTCAGAATGTTTTTGCGGCCGAACCATCGCAGCAAAGACGGCAAGGGGCACACCT
>JAJYLS010000040.1 GCA_021787555.1 Acidobacteriota bacterium
AGATCTTTCAAAGTAATATTGATCCGCCGGAACTTACCGTCGAGCGTAGTATTCGTCGTGTAATAGCCGATCACATAATAACTGGAGAGGTATTTCTGCGCCTGGACGATGCCGACGGACAAATCGCTGATATCGAGCAAAGCCTTGCCGCCGGTGTCGGTGGCGATGGAATACATGTTGTCCTGGGAGCGCTGGAAATTAGCGGCGTACATCCCCGCCGAATGGCCGGTGTACATACCGCTGCCGCCGGGCGGGCCCATGGTGGCATCCCCCATGGGTGCGTTGGCCACCAAACCGCGGGCATCGATACTGAACAGCGTCACATTGGCGCGGATGGCGGCGTTGGTGGTGGCGCGCATCTGCGCCTGGTTGTCCACGCCGTTCAAATTGAGACCGCTGGCGAAATAAATCAGCACCTTCTTCTCGTTCAGGCGGCCCAGCATGGTGACCGCGGTCTGGAGCGCCGAGAGCTGGCGGTCGGTATTGAAAATGTTGAACTCGGAATCGTCCTGACCGAAGGCCGCGCCCGTATCGGAAGCGCTTTCGTCCTGCGTGGTCTCGTCGTTGCCCAGGCCGATGGCGCTGATGAGCTTGTCGAGAACCATGAAAAGCTGGTCGCGGTCGGCGGTGAAATCCTGGAGGACTTTAATAGCTCCGCTGTCGAATTCCATCACCGCCACGAGATCGGCTGGCTTCATCTGGGTCTTGATGAACTTCTCCGCGGCGCTGAGCGCGCGCAACTGATCCGGGACCGGCATGGCCGTCATATCGAAGTACAGCGCCAGGAGGCGGCGGTCGCGGTAGCGGATGTTGCCGGGCTGCTCGGGCGCGATCTGGCTTTGCGAAGGCGCCGGAGTGAAGGCGGGCTGCGGAGCCGGAATCGGCGGCGCGGAGGCGGGTGCTGCGGGCGCCGGTGTTTCCGCGGCTTCATCCAGCCTCTGGAATTCGCAGAACCTGATTTCCTGCGGCGCGCCGTTCTCGGTGACCGCAAAATCCTTGGCGGTGAGCCCTTCGATGGACTTGCCGCTCTTATCCTTCACCGTGACGGTCTCCACCACGAGCTGGCTGTTGGCGGAAAATTTCACGGCGGGCGCGGTCTGCGGCTGCTGGGCGCCAAGGAAGAATACACAACTCAGGAGACAGAAAATGGAGGCCACCGCTGCCGCCCCCCGCCTCCTGACTCCTGACTTCTGACTCCTGACTCCTTTTCTCATATCAAAACCTGAATCGAAAATTGGCTTGCAGGGTGCGCATGCCGTTGGCCGAGGGCGGCAGGCCGAACTGCGCGCTGTTGATGATCGTGGTCCAGCTCGGATACGTGACGTGGTTCAGGATGTTCACGGCATCGAAGCGGAAATCCAGGCTCTTGCGGTCGGTCAACTGAAACGAGCGGCCCAGCGAGCCGTCGAGCGAAAATTGCGCCGGCCCGGTGATGGTGTTGCGCCCGGCATTGCCCCAGAAGCCCGCGGCCGGCGGCACGTAAGCCGTGGGATTGAGCGCCAGCCCGGGAGGCGCGGCATACAGCGGCGCGCCGGTGTAATCGGGGCGAATGCTGCCGGTCTGCCCGGTACCCTGCACCGCGGCGAGATAAATCGGCGTCAGCGGAAATCCGCTGCCCGCGGTGATGTTCGTGCTGATGGTCCATTCCTTGAGGAGCCGGCCGCGCCAGCCGCCCATCAGCCCGCCCCCCGCCAAGCCCACACCCGTGCTGTACTGAAACTGCACGTTGAGCAGATGGCGCTGGTCCAAGGTCGAAAGGCCGCGCTCAGCCGAGAGATCCAGCCAGTTCTGCGCCACAAAGTTCGGCATGTAAGAGGAAGCGCCCTGGCCGCTGGGGCTGCCGCCCACCGCGCCATCGTCGATGGACTTGGCGTAGGTGTACTGGAGGGTGGCGGTGATGCCGCTGTGCAGCCTTCGCCGAAGCTGGAACTGCGCGGCCTGGCGCGTCAAATTGGCGTTGGAAGCCAGATAGGCAAACCCCGCCGGGCAAGTGGGGCAGGGATTCGCAAACCCCACCGGGTAGGTGTTCGGGTAAAATTCCTGGCGCCCGCGCGTCCCCTTGATGCCCAGGTAGGTGGCAGTGGCCACCAGCGAGCCGGGCAGATCGCTCTGCACCGAGAGATTCCAGTTCTGCGCATATCCCGGCTGAAAGTTGGGATCCATGGCGAAGGTATTGGGCGTAATCGTCGGAGAAGCCACGAACCCGTTGGCCAGGGTGAGCGGATTGGCCGCGGTGTTCTCGACCGCCAGGGTCTTCGAGAGCGGATACTGCTGCGCCATCTTGAGCGCCAGCGTGCCATAGACCGACGTGTCGTAATAGATGCCGTATCCGCCGCGCACCACCAGCGAGGATGCCAGGATGGGATGCCAGGCGAAGCCAATGCGCGGCTCGAATTCGTGCCAATCGGTGCGCAGCAGCGAAGCCGGATAGCGCTGGCCGGTGAGCGGACCCACCGGGTCCGAGGCGACCACCGGCGCTTCGGCGGCGAAGCCGGGAAGAATATCGAGGTTCACCAGGCGGCCGTACAACTCGCTGGCCGGCGAGGTGAATTCCCAGCGGAGGCCAACGTTCAGGGTGAGGCCCGGCCCGACGCGCCAGTCGTCGTTCACGTACAGGTCGTCGAAGCTGTCGCGGAGATATTTGTCGGCGTTGCCGAAGGCGATGGAGGCCGTATCCGGGATGCCGAGCAAAAACCCGGCGAGGTCGGAGCCGGCGGCGGCGCCGGTGAAGACAAAGCTGCCGCGCGGGTTCTGCTGCGAGAGATAGTTGAACTGCTGCCGCCGGAGGTCGCCGCCGAAACGGATGTTGTGGCCCCCGTGGTTCCAGAAGGTGTCGGCGGAAACCGCGCTGGTTTGATTGCGCGTGTCGGAGTAATTCGCGTCCGAGAGGCCGCTGATACCGCTGGCGAAGGTCAAGCTCGGCGGACCCCAATTGACCGGCTCCTGGTTATTGCCGGTGATGCCCGCTGCGCCGGCAATGTTGGTCCGATTGGCGAAGTACGGCGTAACCTGGTTGGCGTACCGGCTGAAGTTGAAACCCAGGGTGGTGAAGAGGTGGTTGTTGAAGCGGTGACCCCAGTTGGCGCCAGCGTTGATGCCCTGCTGGGCGGTGCTGTCGCTAAAACCGAACAGGTTGGGGGACTCGATGGAGCGGCGCGTAAACGCGAAATTTCCGAAGATCTGGTTCTCGCGGCCGAGAATCTTGTTGATCCGCGTTTGCAAGTCATCCGCGCTGGTGACGCCCACCAGGGGAACCTGGTAGTTGTAGCGCGCCGTCGCGGTGAAATTGGGGAGCGGGTAAAGCCCCAGCAGCGACGTGGCCTGCGGCGAGATGCGGCTGGCCGGAATCACATTGCCGGCGAACGGGAGCCCGGTTTTCGGATCGAAGGCCTGCACGGGTCTGCCGAACGCATCGAGTGTCTGCGAGAGGTCGCCCGCGCGCTCAGCCGCGGTGGGCATGAAACCGGGATCGACGCTGGCATTGCGGTTGCGCATCCACTGGTAGTTCACGAAGAAATTGGGAGCGTTGTTGACATTCCAGATATGCGGAATCTGGAGCGGCCCGCCGAAGGCGAACATGCCCATGAAATGGTTGTAGGCCGGCTTGGGCGTGTTCTGGCCGGTGATGGAATAAGGCGTGGCATCCAGCACGGAGTTATCCAGGGCCACGCCCAGATTGCCGTTGTAAAGCTTCCGGCCGCCGCGGCGGTTGTTGCCGAAGGCGGCGGATTGGGCGAAAGGCGAATTCGCGCCGTTGTTCACGCTGCCGTTGATCAGGAAGCCTTCGGAAGGCTGCTCGTTGAGTTCGCCGATGCCGGGCGCGCCGCCTTCCTCCTTGCCGGCTTCGCCTGAGGCGTTCAGGCTGGCGCGCTGGAAGCCGGTTTGATCGGCCGCGGCCTTCTCCGCGCCGTTTTTCTCATTCTTGGAACCGGTGCGCTTCCCGGCGGCGGCTTCCTGCGGCTTAGCCGGAGTTTCGGTGGCTGCCGCGGCTGGCGGCGGCGCAGCGGCCTGGATCTGCGCGAAAGGCAGCAGCTTCAGCTCCCAAACCGGGCTGGGCGCGTCGGGCGCCACGGCGACATCCTGCTCGATCGGGGCGAAGCACAGCATTTCGACCCGGATTCTCCAGGTTCCATCCGGCAGGTCGGGAAACGAATAGACACCCTGCTGGCCGGTGATGGTGACGAATTTCCGGTCCCCCCGGGTGGCGGTCACGGTGGCGCCGGGAACCGGCAGCGCGCCGAATTTCACCACGCCGTGGTGCTCGGCGGCCCGCAGGCTGAGGACGGCCAGCACAGCCACCGCAAGAAGCCTCCACGGCCCAAATGTGCGAATCCTTCTATTCATCTGCGGCCCGGGGTTTGATTGTCATGACGCTTTTTCTCGATCCGAAGTTCCCCGTCAGGATAACGAACCGGGGCTCAAGAGTATGACGATTTTCGGCCGGAAATGTTATCGGGCGGTATCACCCGGCCGCGTGCACTTCAATTTTCGAACTCCCAGGTGCGGAAGCGGTGCTGGTGCTCGGCCATATCCACGCGCTTGCCGCGGAAGCGGACGCCTTCCATTTCGAGGCGCGTGCGCTGCTCCAGTCCGGCTTCGTACTTCAGCTTGATGGCACCGCCGGCGCCGACCACGCGCTGCCACGGCAGGCTGCCGCCGGATTTCCGCAGCAGCGCGGCCACGTGGCGGTGAAACAACGGATAGCCTGCCGCGGCGGCCACCTGCCCGTAGGTCGCCACCTTGCCGCGCGGGATCTGGCGGATAGCCTTGCGAAACGCGGCGTCGCGCTGCGCGCTTTTGGGCGCCCGCTGGATGCGCCGCATCACCTCCGCCGGCGGCCTGCGCTTCACTTCAGATCCTCGTAGCGGAAGCAGGTCAGCAGGTGGTCGTTCACCATTCCGGCCGCCTGCATGAAGGCGTAGCAGATGGTCGAGCCCACGAAGCGGAATCCGCGCTTCGCCAGGTCCTTGCTCATGGCATCGGACTCGGCGCTGCGCGCGGGCACCTGTTCCTTGCGGCGCCAGCGGTTGGTGAGCGGCCGGCCGCCGGTGAATTGCCAGATGTAGGAGTCGAAGGTGCCGAATTCCTTCTGAATGGCCAGGAACGCGCGTGCGTTGGCGACCGCCGCCGCGATTTTAAGCCGGTTGCGCACGATCCCGGCATCCGCCATGAGCGCCGCCAGCTTGGCCTCGCCGTAGCGCGCCATCTTGCGCGCTTCGAAGCGGTCGAACGCCGCGCGATAGGCGTCGCGCTTGCGCAGGATGGTGGACCAGCTCAGCCCCGCCTGCGCGCCTTCCAGAATCAGCAACTCGAACAGCGCGCGGTCATCGTGCAGCGGCACGCCCCACTCGCGATCGTGGTAAGCGATCATCGGCGCCGAGCCGCCGGCCCACCAGCAGCGCGGGATTGGCCGGTCAGCGGCAGGGCGCGGCATGGAGCAGTTCCTTGTCGATGGTCAGCCGGTAGCAGCCCGGCGCGTCGATTTTCTCCAGCACCAGCCCGTTCCAGAAGAGCTTGCTTCCGGCCCACTGCGGCGGAACGGTGAGCCGCATTTCGGTCACGGTGCGGCTCATAATCTGGATCTGCTTCTCGGCCGGCAGATACTGTCCCTGCACGCGCGCGGTGACGAAGGCGTCGCGGCGCGACAGCACGATGCGGGTTTCCACGCGCTTGCGCTCCCGGCCGCGCTGCACCATGACCACGGCCTGCTTCTCCTCGGTGACCTTCGCCATCATCGCGGTGTAAGCCTGCGCGTCGGCGATGGGCCCGCCGTCGAGTTCCACGATGCGGTCACCCACTTTGAGCGGACCGTTGTATTTCGGCGGCAGCGCGGAGACGAGGATGCCGGGGCCAGGATCGTCCGTCTTGTAGCTGAAGGCGCCGAGGTCCAGCGAGGCACCCGAGCCGCCGCGAAGCTCGGTGGAGGGCAGCACGTCGTTGCGCTCCTGGGCATCGAACCTGGTCATCTCGATCCAGTAGCAGCGCGGGAAGGTTGGCGAATTGGTCTCGCAGTCGATGGTTGCGGGAAACGCTTCGCGCTGGTGCGTGGCGAGCCAGTCGAACACAGCCGTATCGGTCAGGCCAGCCGCCGGACGCCATTCCAGGTCCAGGCCGGCGGTTTTCAACTTGGCGGCGAGCGCCTCACCGCCGGCGCCCGCGCCAGCCCACAGCAACGGCACGCGGCTCAAGTTGGCGGTGAACAGGCGGCCGGTATCGATGGCGGGGGCCGGAGAGCCGCCGATCGCCACCGCCGCAGCCCACAGGTCCGGCACCCGGGAAACGGTGTAGAAGACGCCGGCCGAGGCGTCGCCGCGCCCGGCCAGATAGATGCGCGCGGGGTCGGCTTCGCCCTTTTCGATGGCCGTTCTGACGGCCGCCGCGAGTGCCTGCACGCGCGCGTCGATGCTTGTGGCGGGTCCCCCGCCCTGCGCCGCGGCACCGGCGATCACGCGCCAGCCGCGCGCCGCCGCGGGCGCCTGCCAATGAGGAGCGTCCGCTGCGTCGATCAGCGCGATGGCCGGAGCGCCTTCCGCCGCACCCGCTGAAGCGGCGCCGCAGAACAGAGCGCTAATGCCGCAGGCGACTACGGATCTTGTGAGCCAGTTTTTCGATATCATCCGCTTTTTTCAATGCCGAGAGCGGCAGGACGAAACGGTCGTTCTTTTCGAGTTCCTGCTGCAATTCCTGGGCGAACTGGACAAGCTGTGCGGCATCCTTGAGGTTCTGCTTGCGCTCGGCCTTGAGGATCTCGTCGCGCTGCGATTTTCCGTTGGGGAGCTTCACATCTTTCTGCTGGCTGTCGTCCGGGTAATCGGGGCGGCCGGGCTCGCCGGTCTGCGCCAGCAAAGCAGCCGCGAGCAACAGCCCCAGCGCGCCGTGCCTGAGCCACATTTTCATGGGAAAACCTGACTCTTATGATAGCCAAACGCTCCCATTGCGCGCCCGAAGAACCGCTCAGCGCGGATAAGATCTCCCCAGCCTCCTCAGCCAACCGTGGACGCGGTGAATCCAGCCGGTGGCCGGCAGAAACATGAAGGGGCACTCCCCGGCGACCACGGCGATGCCCTTCGATTCGCAGAAGCCGACCGCCTCGCGGCTGACCGCCCCCTTTCCGCCGCCGCGGAACATCCAGACGCGCTGGACGCCGGCGGCCGCGCAATCGCGCACCACCGCCTCGGTGGCGGCCGGAGGAGTCATCACCAGAACCGCCGCCACCGGGGGCTGTACGTCCGCGACCGTCGCGTAGCAAGTTTGTCCTTCAATCTCCCGAGCCGCAGGATTCACCGGCACGACGTCGTACCCGCGCCGTTGGAATTCACGGAACAGGGCGCGGGAGAAATCATTCGGCGCGTGGGAGACGCCTACCAGGGCCAGCCGGCGCTGGCCCAGGAATTCCTGGATGCAAGCCATCGTAGTCATGGGCCTCGTTCTCCTTTTGATTCATTATGCCGCCACCACCGCTTCCTACGGCCGCGACTCCGAAGGGGCATTCGGCGGCGCTGACTGCTACACTTGAACAATCCGGGAACATGGGGGAGCGCCGTTTCGTACCCCTCGGAGTAAACCAATGCTCAGATCCCAATGTCTCGTCGCAATGCTGGTCACTGTCGCGGCCGGGTTTCCGGCCGCCTGCAACAAGCAGCCCACCAAAGGTATGGGCGGCAAGGGTTTGGCCGGCATGCCGCCGGTTCCGGTGATGGTGGCCAAAGCCGACCAGGAATCCGTGCCCACCCAACTGCGCGCCATCGGGACGGTGGATGCCTCGGCGATCGTCCAGGTGAAATCGCAGATTGCCGGCGAAATCGTCAAGGTGGCGTTCACCGAAGGGCAGAACGTGGCCCAGGGCGACCTGCTGTTCGTCATCGATCCGCGCCCCTACGAGGACGCACTCCAGCAGGCCGAGGCGAACGTGGCGCGCGACCGCGCCCAGATCGTGCAGTACCAGGCCATGCTGGCGCGCGACGAAGCGCAGGCGAAGTACGCCGCAACCGACGCCGCGCTGCAAGCCAGCCTGCATAAGGAAGGGCTGACCTCGACCGAACAGGCCGACCAGGCGCACACCACCGCCGCCACGGCGCGCGAATCCGCCCGCGCCACGCACGCCAGCCTGGATACCGCCCGCGCCACGCTGGAAAGCGACCTCGCCGCGGTTCAGCGGGCCCGGCTGGACGTGAGCTATTGCGAGATTCACGCGCCCATCTCGGGGCGCACCGGCAATCTTCTGGTGCACGCGGGCAACCTGGTGAAGGTCAACGACGTGCCGCTGGTGGTGATCCATAAAGTCGTGCCCATCTTCGTCAACTTCAGCGTGCCGGAGCAGCACCTGGCGGCCATCCGCAGGCTGAGCACCGGCCGCAAACTGCCGGTGACGGTCAGTTCGCAGGACGATCCGGGCCGCTCCGAAACCGGCTCGCTGGCGGTGATCGACAACGCCGTGGATACCACCACCGGCACCATCCATCTGAAGGCCGTATTCGACAACCGCAGCGGGATGCTGTGGCCCGGGCAGTTCGTCACCGCGGTGCTCACGCTGGACAACATTCCCAACGCCACGGTGGTGCCGGCGGAGGCCGTGCAATCGGGGCAGCGAGGCTCGTTCATCTACGTGGTGAAGCCGGACAGCACGGTGGAGGCGCGCATCGTCACGCCGGGGGTGGCGTTCGGCAAGAAGATGGTGATCGAGAAAGGCCTGGCGCCCGGCGAAACCATCGTCATCGACGGCCAGTTGCGCCTCTTCCCCGGAGCCCGTATCGAGACGGTGGCACCGGGCAAGTTCGGGCTGGGGCAATCATGAACCTCTCGCGCATCTTCATCGAACGCCCGGTGATGACGGCGCTCGTGGTGCTGGCCATTCTGCTGTTCGGCGCCGTGGCTTACCGCGCGCTGCCGGTAGCGGCGCTGCCCAGCGTGGACTATCCGACCATTGAGGTGAGCGCCAGCCTGCCGGGCGCCAGCCCGGAGACCATGGCGTCTTCGGTGGCCACGCCGCTGGAGCGCGAGTTCTCGACCATCGCGGGGATTTCGTCGATGAACTCGACCAACTCGCAGGGCTCGACGCAGATCACGGTGCAGTTCACGCTGGACCGCAAGATCGACGCCGCGGCGCAGGACATCCAGGCGGCCATCGCGCGCGCAGGCGGCCGACTGCCGCCCAACATGCCGCGCCCGCCGTCGTACGAAAAAGCGAATCCGGCCGAGCAGCCGGTGCTTTACCTGGCGCTGGACTCCGACACGCTGCCCATGTACACGGTGACGGAATACGCCGACACCACGCTGGCGCAGCGCATTTCCATGGTGAGCGGCGTTTCGCAGGTGCAGGTCTACGGCGAGCAGAAGTACGCGGTGCGCGTGCAGGTGGATCCGGATAAGCTGGCGGCGCATAACATCGGCATCGACGAGGTGCAGCGGGCCATTGCTTCGAGCAACACCAACCTGCCCACCGGGCGCATCGAAGGGGACCGGCAGGCGTTCACCATCGAATCAAGCGGCACGCTGTACAACGCCGCATCCTACCGGCCCATCATCGTGGCCTGGCGCAACGGCGCGCCGGTGCGGCTGGGCGAGATCGGCAACGTGGTGGACGGCGTCGAAGACGACCGCCTCGTGGCCTGGTACAACGACACCAAGGGCGTGATCCTGGCCGTCAGCCGGCAGCCGGGAACTAATACGGTGGACGTGGTGGACAACGTGCGCAAGCTGCTCGGCCAATTGCAGCGCGAGATTCCGCCGTCGGTGCATCTGACGATTGCGTTCGACGCCTCCGAGTTCATCCGCAATTCCATCCGCGACGTGGAACTGACGCTGCTGCTCACGGTGTGCGTGGTGGTGCTGGTGATCTTCCTGTTCCTGCGCAACGTATCCGCCACGCTGATTCCCGGCGCGGCGGTGCCGTTTTCGATCGTGGGCACGTTCGCGGTGATGTACCTGCTGGGGTACAGCCTGAACTATCTCTCGCTGATGGCGCTGACGCTCTCGGTGGGGTTCGTGGTGGACGACGCCATCGTGATGCTGGAAAACATCGTGCGGCACATGGAGATGGGCGAGGGGCGCCGGCATGCCGCGCTCAGCGCCGCGCACGAGATCGGCTTCACGATTCTCTCGATGACGTTCTCGCTGGTGGCGGTGTTCATCCCGGTGCTGTTCCTGGGCGGCATCGTAGGGCGCCTGCTGCACGAGTTCTCGGTGACGATCGTGGTGGCGATCCTGATTTCCGGCTTCGTTTCGTTGAGCCTGACGCCGATGCTGGGAAGCCGATACCTGAAACCCGAGCACCACGGCGAGCATGGCTGGTTCTACCACGTGCTGGAAGGCGGCTTCAATGCGATGGCGCGCTGGTACGAGCGCACGCTGCGGATCGCGCTGCACTTCCGGCTGGCCACGCTGGCGGTCGCCGCGCTGATGCTGGTGGGCACCGTGTATCTGTACGTGACTATGCCGACCGGCTTCATTCCCAGCCAGGACAGCGACTTCATGTTCGCGGTGACGATGTCTCCGCAGGATACGTCCTTCGACGCCGCCGCGGCGCACGTGCACGCGGTGGCCGATATCGTGCGGCACGAGCCGGGGGTGCGGGACGTGGGCGCATTCGTGGTGGGCGGCACGCAGAATTTCCTGTTCGCCCGCATGCAGCCGCGGGACCAGCGCAAGCTCTCCGTGGACCAGACCATCGAAGACCTGCGGCCCAAAGTGATGCAGGTGCCCAATATTTTCACCTTCATGCAAAACCCGCCGCCCATCACGGTCACCGGCCAACACTCCGCCAGCGCTTACCAGCTCATCGTGCAGAGCGGCAATCTGGGCGAGATCTACCGCTGGGCGCCGCAACTAGCGCAGAAAATGGGCGCCATTCCGGGCATCGTGGACGTCAACACGGACATGCAGATATCGAGCCCGCAGGTGATGGTGGACATCAACCGGGACCGGGCGCTGGCGCTGGGGGTGACGCCCGAGCAGGTGCAGGACGCGCTGTTCAGCGCCTACAGCCAGCGCGAAGTGTCGGTGATCTACGCGCCGGCAAACCAGTACTCGGTGATTCTGGAAGTGCTGCCGCAATACCAGCGCAATCCCGATTCGCTCTCGAAGCTGTACCTGCGGTCGTCGCAGAACGCGCTGGTGCCGCTCGGTTCGGTGGTGCAGATGAAGCGCCAGACGGGGCCGCTCTCGATCAACCATTTCGGGCAGCTTCCGGCGGTGACCATCTCCTTCAACCTGCGCCCGGGCTTTTCGCTGGGCCAGGCGGCGCAGCAGGTGGACAACGCCATCGCCGAGATGCGCATGCCGGCCACGGTGAGCACCAGTTTCCAGGGCACGGTGAAGGAATTCCAGCGGTCGTTCCAGAACCTCTCGGTTCTGCTGATCGTGGCGATCCTGGTGATCTACATCGTGCTGGGGATTCTCTACGAGAGCTTCATTCATCCGATCACGATCCTTTCGGGCCTGCCTTCGGCGGTTTTCGGCGCGCTGCTGACGCTGGTGCTGTTCCACAAGCAGCTCGACCTGTACGCCTTCGTGGGGATCATCATGCTGTTCGGCGTGGTGAAGAAGAACGCCATCATGATGATCGACTTCGCGATCGACGCGCAGCGCGAGGGGCGCAAGCCCTACGAGGCCATCTGGAACGGGTGCCTGCTGCGGTTCCGGCCGATCATGATGACCACGGTGGCGGCGCTGTTCGGGACGCTGCCGATCGCGCTGGGCTACGGCGAAGGCGGCGACGCGCGGCAGCCTCTGGGGCTGTCGGTGGTGGGCGGGCTGGTGGTGAGCCAGTTTCTGACGCTGTACATCACGCCGGTGATCTACCTTTACATGGAGCGCTTGCAGCAATGGCTGCGCGGACCCGGGAGCGGCGCCGGCGACCAGAAGCAAGCGGTGGTGTCCACGTAGGGGGCCGGGGAAGGAGGCTCGCTTTCGCTCGCGTCGCGTTGTGAGATGATGCGGCTTATGAGAAAGCTCTTTCTGCTTATCGTATTGCCTCTGCTCCTTTCCGCGCAGCAGACCCGGCGGGAGGAGGTGCGGCGCTCGCCGAATCCGGCCGACGACACCAGGCCAAATTCCGCCAAGGTGCCCGACGTGTACGCGATGAACACGCAGTTCCGGCGGGTGGTGGTGCTGCGCTTCAAATACGAGACCGACCTGCTGGCGGGTCTCGAAAAGATGGTGGCGCGGGAGAAGATCCACAACGCGATCATCCTTTCCGCCTTCGGATCGGTGCGCGGTTACCAGGTGCACCAGGTCAGCAACCGCACGTTCCCTTCGAAGGACATGTACACCAAGGATCCCACGGCGCCCGCCGATATCATCGGGATGAACGGCGCCATCCTGGGCGGCAGGGTTCACGCCCATATCACGCTGGCCAATCCCCAGGGCGCCTTCGGCGGGCATCTGGAGCCGGGGACTACGGTGTTCACGTTCGCTTCAGTCACGCTCGGCGTGCTGGGGGACGATATCGACCTGACGCGCGTGGACGATAAGGCGTACCGGTAAACGGCGCGCTTCGGGCGCTGGGCAGGCCGGAAGGCCTACCCCACTCAGCACACGTAGGGGAGCGGGGTCGGGGCGATCGCGGGCTTGGCTTGGCCGGCGGCGGCGATGCGATCGAGCAGGCGCGCGCGCAACGGGTCGGAGACGTGCTTGCGATCGGCGCGGCCCACCAGGTTGACGTGCTGGAAGGGATCGGCAAAGTTGTCGTAGAGCTGGTATTCCATGTAGCGGTCCCCGGTGGCCTCGCGGCCGGGAACAGCTGCTGAATAGGTGTACTGCGGGGTACGCAGGGCGCGGCCGGTGGTGGATTCGCTCATCTCGATATAGATTTCGTTGTGCCAGTCCGGGGCGCGGCGCTCGACCAGCGGCATGAGGCTCGCGCCCGGCATCGAAGCCGGCGCCTTGACACCGGCGGCGTCCAGCACCGTGGGCGTGAAATCGATGAGGCTTACCAGTTCGTTCACCTCGACGCCGCGGTCGAACCCCGGTCCCTGGACGATGAGCGGAATGTGGATCGAGGCGTCGTGGGCGCTGCGCTTGTATTCGCGGTTGCGGGTCTTGAAATGGTTGCCGTGATCGCTGACGAACAGCACGACGGTGTCGCGATCCACGCCCTGCTGCTTGAGGGTGGCGAGCAGGCGGCCCATAGCATCGTCGATGGCTTTCACGCAGCCGTAGTAATCGCCCATCTGGCTCGGCCAGGAGCCCGGAATAGGCCGCAGGTCCTGCGGGATAAACGGATTGCGGTAGGAGTCCGCGTATTTTTTGGGCGGCACGAACTTATCGAGATCGTTCTGGTGATGCACCTCGAGGTAGGAGACCACCAGCAGGAAGGGCTTGTCGTCCTGGCGTTGGGTGAGGAAGCGGCCCGCGCGGTCGGTGAGGAAATCGACGCGATATTGGTTGGAGAAACGCATCGGCTTGCCGTCGTTATCGTACATCTCGCCTTCGAAGGGATGGGAGGTGAGTTCCAGAACGTTGGACGCCTCCCACAGGCCCGTGAAGCCGCCGCGAAACTGGGGCGCCACCGGTCCGTTGCCGCCGCCGGGGATCTGCCGGCCCGGCGCCAGATGCCACTTGCCGATATAGTTGGCCGAATAACCCTGGGCAGTGAGTTCCTTGGCCATGGTGGTATCGGAAGGGCGCAGCCCGATGCCGTTGCGCCAGACGCCGTTCTGCTGGGGATAGCGGCCACTGAAGATCACGGCACGGGCCGGACCGCAGACCGGCTGGTTGGTCATGGCGCGGCGGAAGAGCACGCCGCGGTGCGCCATGGCGTCGAGATTGGGCGTGAGATTCATGGGGTTGCCGAGGCAGCCGAGGTTATCTCCGCGGAACTGGTCGGAGATGACGATCAGGATGTTGGGTTTCCTGCGGGAGGACCCGGTTTGCCCGGCAGCATCGGCGGGCATGGCGGCCAAGGCGGAGGCGGAGGCGAGCCAGTTTCGGCGGGTGAGATTAGAGGAGCTCATAGTACGATTTCACCACGAAGACACGGAGAAAGACTTATGCGGCGGTAAGCTCCTCATCTGGCGCGGGTTGCGAGGACGCTTCGATTTTGGGTGACGCATCTTGCGAGGGATTTTCGCAAGATGCGTCACCCTCCAGACGGATGATGCGACGGCCATGCAAGCGCTTGAATTTGAGTTCGATGCCGGCATCGGCGAGGATCAGGGCGCAGTTGTTGAGCTGCTGCGAGACGCCCTTGGGGGTTTCGCAGTCGAGAGCGGGCTGGAGGAGGGCGAGGAGTTCGGAAGCTGAGCCGGTCCAGTGGCGGCGCTGGAGGAGGAGCTTTCCTATGGCGTCGACCAGGGGATGCAGGGGTGGGGGATGGGCGAAGGCGGCGCGGATTTCGTCGGCGGGGACGCCGAGGACTGAGGCGGCGGGGATGGCCCAATCGAGGGCGGCGGCGTGGCGTCCGGGGGAGCGGGTTTGGGGAGTGGCACCGGCGAGGGCGGCACTGAGGGCGGAGCAGATGGCTCCGAGGATGCGCGGCCAGGCGGAGTGGATGGCGGTGAGGAGATCGGCCTCGGTGCGGAAGGCGGCGGGCGGGATGGCGGGGAGAGTGGCGGTGAAGGCGCGGGAGGCAAGGTCCGAGGGCGGGGACCAGCGATCGGTGACGGTGAGGATGACGGGGCGCGAGTAAGATTCCTGGAGAGCTTCCGTCTCGCCGCGCTCGCGGAAAGCGAATCCGAGGCTGGTGGAGAGGCGGCAGAGGGCGGCGGCAAGCTGGGGTGAGAAGGCGGAGATGTGGTCGAAGGCGAGCACCTGGTTGCAGCGCGCGAGGGCGAGGAGGTCGCGCGGCCCGGCGGGGATGGGGGTGAGAGGCGAAGTGGAGGGATCGACGAGGGTGCGGAGGACGGTGGCGGCGAAGGACTTGCCGGAGCCGGGGGGTCCCTGGAGGACGAGGATGGGGTAGGGGCCGCGGGGGCGGAAAGCGGAGAGGAGCCAGACGAGGGCGCGGAGCCAGGCGGGGCGCGGGAGGTTGAGGCAGGAGTGGAGGAGTTCGAGATCGGCGGCGGGATCGGGCGAGGGGGCGGGAGTGAAGTGCGGCAGCATGTTCCGGGAGGTTTCGAGGAGGATGGCTTCGTCCTGGCCGATTTTCCAGCCGTCGGGAGAAATTTCGACGTACTCGCGCTGGAGGTTGGCGAGATCGAGGAAGATTTTTTCGGGGATGTAGGCGCCCAAGGAAGCCACGCGGCGTCCGACCTGGAGGCGGAGGTTCTGGGGTTCGGCCGAGGCGGCGGCTTCGAGGTGGTGGAGGAGGGCGTGCCAGGCGTGAGCGGAGGGGAGGGACTGGTATTGGGCGAAGAAGGCGCGGAAGAACCAATCGCGGAAGTCGCGGGAGCGGACGGGGAGGGCGAGGTGGCCGTCGCCCTCGGGGAGGCGGAGGAAGGCCTGACCGGCAGTGGAGGTGAAGGGGATGGCACAGCGGACGAAAGGGAGGAGCGGGGCGAGGGAGGCGGGCTTGGGAGGTTTGGGATGGCGGTGGGGGTCGTGTTGCATAAGAATATCTCCACTTCCAGTGGAGCATGCCGGCACCAAGGATTTCGGGGGGTGAGGCTTGGAAGCGATTGAAAAGGGAGGAGAAATAAATTTGAAAATGGAATGAATAAGACATGTCGGGCGCGCGCACATCAGTGGAAATCGTGCGAGTTGGCGGTGGCGCCGGCTCGCAGGCCTTCGATGCGCGCGGCCTTCACCGAGATCACGCCGTCGAGGTTTTGCAGGATGCCGTCGATGATGAGGAAGGGTTCGGAAAGCACCTGGAACTTGTAGCGGTCGAAGGTATCCGGGGTGACGATGGCGTTCATAATCCCGGTTTCGTCTTCCATGCTGAGGAAGACGAAGCCGTTGGCGGTGCCGGGGCGCTGGCGCACGATGACCGACCCGGCGATGCGCACGATGCGGCCATTGGGAACGCGCGCGAGGTCGCTGGCCCGGATGACGCCGAGCGCGTTCATTTCTGCGCGGCGGTAAGCCATGGGATGGCGGCCGACGGTCAGGCCGGTTCCGCGATAATCGGCCCACAGGCGTTCTTCGGTGTTCATGGGCGCGAGCGGCCCAGGCTCGCCGGTCTCTTCGAGCGGCGCTAACAAGGGGCCGACCGGCAGGACCGCGCGCTGCGCCCGCCAGAGGGCGTCGCGGCGATGGGACCTGCGCTCCAGGGAATTGAGCGCGCCGATTTCGGCGAGGCGGTTGATTTCGTCCTTGCGCAGTTCGGGGACGCGCAGCGCCAGATCGTCGATGCTGGTGAAGGGGCGGGCGCGGACGATCGCGCGGGCGGCTTCCTCGCGCAGGCCTCGGGCGTAACGCAGGCCCAGGCGAAGAACAGGGGTGGGGAGTTGGGGGCTGGGGGATGGGGAGATGGTGCAGTTCCAGGCGGAGTGGAGCACGTCCACGGGCAGCACGCGGAGGCCGTGGCGCTGGGCATCTTTGATCAGAATCGCCGGTGGATAGAAGCCCATGGGCTGGTTGTTCAGCAGGGCGCAGGTGAAGGCGGCCAGGTAATGGCATTTCAGATACGCGCTGGCGTAGGCCAGCAGCGCGAAGCTGGCGGCGTGCGATTCCGGGAAGCCGTAGAGCGCGAAGGCGGTGATGGAGTGCACGATGGCGTCCTGCACTTTGCCGGTAATGCCGTTGCGCTGCATGCCGGCGCGCAGCTTCACCTCGATATCCGCCATGCGCTTTTCGGCGCGCTTGAAGCCGAGGGCGCGGCGCAGTTCCTCGGCCTGGCCGCCGGTGAAGCCCGCCGCAATCATGGCCATGCGCAGCAACTGCTCCTGGAACAGCGGCACGCCGAGGGTGCGTTTGAGGACCGGTTCGAGCGAAGGGTGCAGGCAATCGGGCGCTTCCCTGCCCTGCCGCCGCTTGAGATACGGATGCACCATCTTGCCGACGATGGGCCCCGGCCGGATGATGGCCACCTGCACCACGATGTCGTAAAAGCGCTCGGGACGCAGGCGCGGGAGGGTGGCCATCTGGGCGCGGCTTTCCACCTGGAACATGCCGATGGTGTCGGCTTTTTGCAGGGCTTCGAAGACGGCGGGATCGTCTTGCGGGAGATGGGCGAGGTCCACGGGCGCGCCGTAGACTTCGGGGATGAGTTGCAAGGTGTCCTCGATGACCGCCATCATGCCGAGGCCGAGGAGGTCCACCTTGATGATGCCCATATCGGCGCAGTCTTCCTTGTCCCACTGCACCACGACGCGGCCGGGCATGGTGGCGGGCTCGAGCGGCACGACGGAATCGAGCTGGCCCTGGCAGATCACCATGCCGCCCGAATGCTGGCCGAGATGGCGCGGCAGGTCCTGAGCCATTCGGTAGAGCTCGAAAAATTTGCGCACGCGGGGGTGGGAGAGGTCGAAGCCGGCCTCGCGGAACTGGCGCTCGGTGGTTTCCTTGGGGTCCTTCCATTCCCAGGCGCGGACGAGGGTAGCGAGGCGGTCGAGGGTGGTGACTTCGAAGCCCAGCGCCTTGCCGACTTCGCGCGCGGCGGAGCGGCCGCGATAGGTGATGACGTTGGCGGTCATGGCGGCGCCGAGCTTGCCGAAACGCCGGTAGACATATTGGATGGCGCGCTCGCGCTCGTCGCCGCTGGGGAGGTCGATATCGATATCGGGCCATTCGCCGCGCTCTTCGGAGAGGAAGCGCTCGAAGAGGAGGTCCATGCCGACGGGATCGACGGCAGTGATTTGCAGGGCATAGCAGACGGCGCTGTTGGCGGCCGAGCCGCGGCCCTGCGCCAGGATGCGGTTTTCGCGGCAGAAGCGGACGATGTCCCAGACGATGAGGAAATAGCCGGCGAGCTTGAGCTTTTCGATGAGAGCCAGCTCGCGCTCGATCTGGCGGCGGGCGCGCTCGTGGTAGGGCTGGTAACGCAGGCGGGCGCCGGCATCCACCAACTCGCGGAGGAAGGAAATTTCAGTGCGGCCCTCGGGCACGGGGTAGCGCGGGAATTCGTAGCCGAGGCCGGCCAGGGTGAATTCCAGGCGCGCGGAAATTTCCAGCGTGTTGGCGATGGCTTCCGGGAGATCGGCGAAGAGGCGCGCCATTTCGGCGGGCGGTTTGACGTGGCGCTCGGCGTTGCGCTCGAGCAGGCGACCGGCGGTATCGAGGGTGACGTGTTGGCGGACGCAGGTGAGCACGTCGAGCAGCTCGCGCTGGGGCGGCGCGGCATAGGCGGGGGCGTTGGTGGCGACAAGCGGAATGGCAAGGCGGCGGGCGCGTTCGAGGATGGCTTGGTTGCGGGCTTCCTCTTCGCGATCACGGTGGCGCTGGAGCTCGGCATAGAGGTTGCCGCGGCCGAAAATTTCGACGAGGCGCTCGTCGGGATGGCGGGTGAGGCAGACGAGGCCGCGCGAGAATTCCGCCAGCTCTTCGGGCGTAGCGGCGCCCTCGCCCTTGCCGGCGCGCAGCTTCATGCGGGTGATGAGGCGGCAAAGATTGCGATAGCCCTCGCGGGTAGCGGCGAGCAGCGGATAGGTGCGGCCGTTGGTGCAGGTGATTTCCGAGCCGATGTGCGCGCGCACGCCGGCTTTTTTGGCGGCCATGTGGAAGCGCGGGGCGCCGTAGACGCCGTCGCGGTCGACGAGGGCCATGGCGGGCATGCCGAATTCCGCGCAGGCGGCGGCGAGATCTTCGGGGACGGAAGCGCCTTCGAGGAAGCTGAATCCGGAGCGGGCGTGGAGTTCGACGAACATAGAAGATCCTTATTCACCACAGAGCCACGGAGAGCACAGAGATTGCACAGAGAAAACCAATAAAGAATTTCTCCGTGTGACCTCCGTGTTCTCTGTGACTCTGTGGTGAGTTCTTTTTGGCGCTAATCATAACTGCCTTCCACGAACCAGCCGCGGGGCTCGCAATAGATGCGGTAGAGGGCGCCGTCGGAGAGGGCGATGTCCCACTCGTCGCGGGACCAGGGATCGGCGGTCCACCAATCGCCGGAAGTGCGCCAGGGGCCGGCCAGGTCCAACACCTTTCCGCGGATGCCTTCGGCGGCGACAAAGCCCGGCTGGCCGGAAACCAGGGCCACGCGCGCGGGCCGCGGGGGGCGGAAGAGGCGAAGGGGCCAGGGGCCAGGGGTCAGGGGCCGGGGAGAGGCGGCGCTGCGCGCCCGCATTTTGAACGCGTCGGGGCGGTGCGTGTCCAGCACCTCCGGCCAGCCGGCGCGGTCGTGGCCCACAATCGCCCGGATGCGCGCCAGGGTGATTTCCAGCTCGATCGGCTCGGGCGCGGCCGGAATGAACAAGCCGGTTTGGGCGGCGCGCGGCTTCACAGGGTTCATGCCGAGCCAGACTTCTACGATGGGCGCCGGCGGGGGATGGGCCGAAAGATCGAGCTGGAGCAATTTCAGAAACGCCTTGGTGTCTACCGAGGGGACCGGCAGGCGCAGCGTGCGCTGGTGGAGCGCGCGATTTTCCAATGCCAGGCGCAGGCGCAGCTCGTCGGTAGCCAGGGCGCGGGTGGCCAGCCGCAGCGTGAGGCCGTTGAGCAGCCGGGCCAGGACGAACAGCAGCGGCTCCAGCAGTTCGACGGGATATTCCGACTCGAAGGTTTCTTCGAAGCGTTCGGGGGCGTCGATGGGGCGGAGTTTCCGCTCGACTTCGCCGCGCGCCAGGCGGCGCAATTTTAATCCCTCCGGGCCGAGGCGCTCGGCGATGCCGAGTTCCGGCAGCGCGGCCAAATCCTGAAACCGGCGGATGCCCCAGCGCTCCAGCGTGTCCTGTAATTCGGGCGAGGGGGCCAGCAGCTTCAGAGGCAGGCGCGCCAGAAATTTGGCCTCGTCGCCTTGCGGCACGATGCTGGTTCCGGCGAAGCCGCGCGCGGCGCAGAGGGCGGCATCGGGATTGGCGGCGAGCGCGATATTGGCCTTGAATTGCAGTTCAGCAGCGCGCCGGGCGATGGCCGCGGCGATATCCTGCGGCAGGCCGAACAGGCGGGTGAGGCCGGCGGCATCGAACGCCACGGCGTTCGGCGCGGATTGCTCGACCAGCGGCGAGAATTCGAGCGCCAGCGAGGTCAGGTTGCCGTTAGCGCAGAGGGAACCGAACATTCATCGCTCCCGCCCGCCCGGGTTTGCGGCGGGCAATTTCCACGCGGATGCCGCGCAGCAGCCGCCCCGACGGTTTTCCGCACCATTCCGCTTCGCGGCGCGCGCACTCCAGCATCAGCGAGGCGCAGGTTTTGGCATTGGATTGCCGGGCCAGCATGAGCAGGACGGTGGGGGTATGCTCGACCGCGCGGCGCAGCCGGAACCAGGAGGCCAGCGAGATGCGGCGCGCGGCGGGCGTATCGCCCAGGTCCATGGCGACCAAGCCGAAGCCGCCGCCCTGAAGGAGCAGGTCGGCGGCTTTCAGGGCGTGCTCGGCGTTATGGTCGCAGCGGACCCAGAGGAGGCGATCGAGCCGCACCCCGGCTTGGGACGCGCGCACGGGGTCGAAGGCGTCTTCGGCATCCACCAGGGCGCATTCCTCGGCGCGGGCGGCAGCCTCCCGCAGGATGGCGCACAGCAGGCTGGTGCGCCCGGAGGAGGCCGGTCCGAAAATTTCCGTAAGGCAGCCGCGCGGGAGCCCACCGGTGGTGGCATCGACCTCGGGAAGGCCGGTGCGCGCCAATTCAGGGGCCGGGCGGTCTTGCCAATCGAGAGGGAGGAAGGATGCGAACTGTTTTTTGAGGACCGCGGCGGGCATAATTCGCCTTTTATTCGCCTACTTAATATTTACAGAAAACGGGGAGGCAAGTCAAATGCCCTAAAGTTTTCCGGTGACCCGCCGATGTATTGGGCATGAACCGCATGAGCAGGCGGGCGGGGCGGTTTCGCCACATCTTCGCGTTCGCGGCACTGGCTCTGGCAGCCGCGGATCCTGCCTTGGCGAGCACTCCAGATCTATCCTTCCATCCCTCCACACTGGCATTTAGCTATCAGATCGCAGCGGCCTTGCCCGCCGGGCAAACCCTGCAAATCAAGAGCACGGGAGCGGCGCTGAGTTTTACGCTGTCGACTACCGGGCCGTTGCCCTATTCGGCGCAGTGGCTGAGCATCTCGGCCAACGCGGGGACCACGCCGGCGAGCATAAAGGTTTACGTAAATCCGACGGGGCTGCCGTCGGGGAGCTACAGCGGCACCATCGTGGTGAACGCGCCCGACGCGGCAACTACCACGCAGAATTTCGCGGTCACGCTGGATGTGGGCGATGCCCCGGCGACGCTGACCGCGAACGCAACGAGCCTGACCTTCAACTGGGTCAGCGGGAACGCGCTGCCGGCGTCGCAGGCGATTGTACTGATGAGCAGTGGAGGGGCGCTATCGGCCAGCATTGCGGTTTCCGGTGGCACCTGGTTATCGGCTTCGCCCAACGCCAGCATCACCCTGGTAGGGCTTCCCGGGAGCGTCAACGTGAGCGTGAATCCATCCAGTCTGGCACCCGGGACGTACACCGGCAAAATCACTTTTTCCTCGCCGAATGCGGCAAATAAGAGCCTAATCGTAAGCGTTACTTTAAATGTGAGCGCAGGTGTTCCGACGGTCACCAACGTGTGGCCCCCTGGCGTTCTGGTCAATTCCAGCACGACCGTGGTGACCCTTACGGGGACGAATTTCTTCCCGACCTCGACGGCGGCCATCGGCAGCACCAATCTCACGACCACGGTGCTCAGCGGCACCAGCCTGCTGGTGACAATCCCAGTTTCGCTGTTGACCACGGCGCAGGCTCTTTCGATCGTGGTGATCACGCCCACCGCGGCGGCGCCTTCGAGCGGGGCCACATTCACCGTGTATCCACCCGGCCCGCAGGTTTTCGCCGTGGCGAACAGCGCCAGTTACACGACTTCGACCGTATCGCCCGGCGGCATCATCACAATATATGGCGTCGGCTTGGGGCCGGCAACGCTGGCGCTGTTTCCGGGCACGGATCCGATCCCCACCAGCCTGCCTACCTCGGGGTCTGCCACTTCCGTCACGATCGACGGCAACGCCGCTCCGCTGCTGTACGCCAGCGCGACGCAGGTGAGTTGCATTACGCCGTATGCGGTGGCGGCCAAAAGCGGGAGCCAAGTGGATCTGGTGCTGACTTACAGCGGCACCATCTCATCGGCTTTCAAGGTGAATGCGGTGGATGCGGATCCGGGCATTTTTACGCTCGATGCTTCCGGCGCGGGGCCGGGGGCAATCCTGAATTACAATGCAACCACCGGCAATTACAGTCTGAACAGCCCGGCGAACCCGGCCACCAAAGGTTCCATTGTAGTGATCTACGCGACCGGATTCGGGCAGACGAATCCGGCTGGAGACGAGACTCACCTGATCTCGGGGAGCGTTGTGCCGGTGGCACAAATCGGGGTGACGATCGATGGGCAGGCTGCCACCGTTCAATCGGCAACAGAACCGGCAGGCTCAGTGCCGGGTGTATTGCAAATCAATGCCACGATACCGGCGAATGCCAGTTCGGGAAAGGCGATTCCGGTGGTAGTTACGGCAGGAACGGCCCAGAGCCAGGGCAGGGTGACGTTAGCCGTGAAGTAGCTGCGAAGCGCTATCGCTGCTTCGCCGCCATCTTCTTCTCCAGCGCCTGCATGAGCCGGCTCTCGACATCCGAGGGGATAGGATACGGATCCATCCCTTTGTAGATTTGAATCGTCCTTCTGGTCGTGTCGGCGATCACCCAGCAGTTGGGGCATTCCGTGATATGTTGCTCGATCCGGGCGCGAAGCTCCGCGCCCAGGCTTTCGTCCAGATAGTCGTTCAGATCTTTCAGAAAATCTTTACAGGTAAGCAAAGGCGTCATCTCCCTTGCGCTTGAAGAAACGGGTCAACTTTTCCCGGAGTTGCAAACGGGCACGCAGCAGCCGGCTTTTGACGGCCGGCACGGAGAGGCCCAAGGCTTCGGCCGTCTCCTCGGTGGAGAGGTCGTCGATGTCGCGCAGGACGAACACGGAACGGTAGAGCGGATCGAGGCTCTGGACAGCCGAATCCAGAAGGCCATGGAGTTCTTCGCGGGAGAAGCGCTGCTCGGGATCTTCGTCCCAGGCGGCGATTTCCCGCACCACGGTGTCTTCGCCGGTATCGATGGTTTCGTCGAGCGAAACGGATTTATCGCTCTTCCTGCGGCGCAGTTTCATGAGCGCCTGGTTGACGGCGATACGCACAATCCAGGTATAGAATTTGGACGCGCCCTGAAACTGGTCCAGATGCTCGTAGGCGCGCATGAAGGTTTCCTGGAGGACGTCCTCGGCGTCTTCGCGGTTTTGCGTAATGTGCTGCGCGAGCCGGAAGATTTTGCCCTCGTAGCGCCGCACGAGTTCGGAATAGGCGCGCGCGTCCCTTCCGCGCGACAGCGCGACCAGGGTGGCTTCGTCGGTTCCGGTCAGGCTCGAAACGGGCATGGGGGCTCTGTAGTCATGATAACGCAGGAGTCAGGAGTGAGGAGTCAGAAGTCAGGAGAAGGGCGCGGCCATTCTAACTCCTGACTTCTGACTTCGTTTCTGACTTCGTTTCTCCATCGTGTTACGCTGAAAATTCCCTATGGACAGCATCGAGATTACTCTGCCCGACGGCAGCAGGCAGCCGGCGGCGCCGGGGACGCGCCCCATCGATATCGCGCGGCAGATCAGCCCGCGGCTGGCAGATGCGGCGGTGGTCGCCAAGGTGGACGGGGAGATGTACGATCTGACCCGGCCCATCGAGAAAAGCGCCCAGTTGCAGATCCTCACGCCGAGGGACCCCGAGGCGCTCCAGGTGTACCGGCATTCGACCGCGCACCTGCTGGCGGCGGCGGTGCTCGAGCTGTATCCCGAAACCAAGCTGGGCATCGGGCCGGCCATCGAGAGCGGTTTCTACTACGATTTCGACCGCGCCACGCCGTTCACGCCCGAAGATCTGGAAAAGATCGAGAACAAGATGTGGGAGATCCAGAAGCGGCATCTCCCCTACGAACGCGTGTACACGCGCAAGGAAGAGGGCCTGCGCAAATACGGCGACGCGTGGATGAAATGCGAACTCATCCGCGACCGCGCGGGCGAGGTTTTCAGCGAGTACACGCTGGGGCCGCACTTCATCGATTTTTGCCGCGGCCCGCACGTGCCGGACACCTCGAAGATCAAGGCATTCAAGCTGCTCTCGATCGCCGGCGCCTACTGGAGGGGCGACGAGCACAACAAGCAGTTGCAACGCATCTACGGCACCGCCTTCTTCACGCAGAAGGAGCTGGAAGATTACCTGAAGCGGCTGGAGGAGGCCAAGCGGCGCGACCACCGGCGGCTGGGCAAGGAACTGGAGCTGTTCACGGTCAACGAAACGGTGGGCGCGGGGCTGCCGCTGTGGCTGCCGAAGGGCGCAACCATCCGGCGCCTGCTGGAGGAATACATCCTGGAGCGCGAGCGCGCGGCGGGATACCAGCACGTCTATACACCGGACCTGGCCAAGGTGGAGCTTTACCAGCGCTCCGGGCACTGGGAACATTACAAGGACAGCATGTTTCCGCCCATGGACCTGGAGACCGAGCAGATGGTCCTGCGGCCGATGAACTGCCCGCACCACATCCTGATTTACGAGTCGAAGCAGCGGAGCTACCGCGACCTGCCGGTGCGCATCGCCGAACTGGGCACGATGTACCGCTACGAGCGTTCGGGGGCGCTGAGCGGGCTGAGCCGGGTGCGCTGCATGACGCTGAACGACGCCCACATTTTCTGCGCGCCGGAGCAGGTGAAGGAAGAATTCATCGGCGTAATGAAGCTGGTGGAGCAGGCGTACAAGGACCTGGGAATCACGCAATACAGCTACCGGCTCTCGCTGCGCGATCCGGCGGACAAGCAGAAATATGTCGATAACGACGCGATGTGGGCGCTGGGCGAGCGCGTGCTGCGGGAAGCGCTGGACGCGCTGGAGCTGAAGTACGTCGCGGCGCCGGGCGAGGCGGCATTCTACGGGCCGAAGCTGGATATCCAGCTTGCGGATGTGATGGGGCACGAGGAGACTTATTCGACCATCCAGGTGGATTTTCACCTGCCGAACCAATTCGGGCTGAAATACGTCGGAGCGGACGGGAAGGACCACCAGCCGGTGATGATTCACCGCGGCGTGATCAGCACGATGGAGCGCATGACCTCGTACCTGATCGAGCTGTATGGCGGTGCGTTTCCGGTGTGGCTGGCGCCGGTGCAGGCGATCGTGCTGCCGATCACCGACCGGCAGATGGAGTACGGGCGGAAGGTGCTCGCGGACCTCCAAGCCGCGGGCGTTCGCGCGGAGCTCGACGAGCGCAGCGAGAAGGTGAACCTGAAGATCCGCGAAGCGCAATTGCAGAAGATCCCGTACATGCTGGTGGTGGGCGACCGCGAGCAGCAGAACGGGCAAGTGGCCGTGCGCAACCGCAAGCACGGCGACCAGGGCGCCCAGGCGGTGGCGGATTTTATCGCGGAGATCCGCGGGCTGATCGATTCGAAAACAGTCTCGGAGTAGGGTGACCGTCCTCGAAATCGGCGACGACCTTGCGCAGGTCGACGCGGCACTGGAGGCGCTGCCGAACGCGCCGGCGGTTTTCGTGCTGTGGCCCAAAGAGGGCGATCCGTACCTTTCCAAGACGGCATTGCTGCGCCGCCGGATGCAGCGCCTGCTCAAGGAGCGTGCGGCGCCGTCGCGGCTGCTGAACCTGCGGCACACGGCGCGGCGCATCGAATACCGGGTCACCGGCTCGGCGCTGGAATCGGCCGCGGTGCAGTACGAGCAGGCGCGGCGGCTGTTTCCGGACAGATATATCGGGGTGCTCCGGCTGCGCATGCCGCCGTACGTGAAAATCGTGCTGTCGAACGAGTTCCCGCGCAGCCACATCACCACCCACCTGGCGCGCTCGGGCGGGTTGTTCTTCGGGCCGTTCCGCTCGCGCGCCTCCGCCGAGAAATTCGAATCGCAATTCCTGGACCTGTTCCAGATGCGCCGCTGCCAGGAAGACCTGGCGCCTTCGCCCGAGCATCCCGGCTGCATCTACGGCGAAATGGGCATGTGCCTGCGGCCGTGCCAGCAGGTGGTCGGGACGGCGGAGTATGCGCACGAGGTGGCGCGGGTGGTCGAGTTTCTGGAAACCGACGGGCGGGCGCTGCTCGAATCCATCCGCCGCTCGCGCGACCGGCTGAGCGAGGAGATGCTGTTCGAGGAGGCGGCGCGGCAGCACAAGCGCTACGAGAAAGTGCAGGAAGTCCTGAAGCTGCGGGACGAACTGGCGCGCGACGTCAGCCGGCTGAACGGCGTGGCGATTACACGGTCCGCCGCGGCGGACGCGGTCGAGTTGTGGCTGGTGCGCGGCGGAGACTGGCAGCCGGCGGCGCGCCTGGGATTCGAGGTGCGGGAAGGCAGGCCGCTCTCGCTGGACAACCAGCTCCGCGAGAG
>JAJYLS010000347.1 GCA_021787555.1 Acidobacteriota bacterium
TTCGTTAAGAGTTCCCAGAACCTTCCGGAATAAGACCGTATCCTGCTTGGCACCGGTCGCATTCATACGACCATGATCGCACAAAACATTGCATATGGTAAATGTTATTTTGCGGCAAGGCCTTAGCTCAGGCCCGGTTCTTCACGGATGAGATCTCCATCCGCCATCTATTGCAGGATGGGGAAGCGATCGAATCCCGGCGCCACAAAGAGACTTCCTTCGGTCAGGCCGGCAGGCACCACGCGATTGAGTCGACTGTGGAGTTCCGCCGCTGAAATTTGGCCGGCAAGATGGTCCTGGAATGCGGCCGTGACTTCCTGAACCTGACGCGCGGATTCGTGCACGAATTCGACCCGGAAATGCGCGATGCCGGCTGCGCGCCACGAATCGAGATGGGCGCTAGCCTCCTGCGCCTCCGCGCCGAACACCGTGTTCCGGCATCCAACATCCGCGACAACCGGATGCGCACGGCCGTGCTCATCGCGCAGTGCAACGCGATGGCGCTCACAGGGCCGGCCGCAATCGCGATACGTGGTGCCGGAGGAGAGAAACCGGCAGAACACGCAGTGCTCGGTGTAGAAGACCGGCAAGTGCTGATAAGCGATGGCCTCGATGCACTCGGCACCGACGGTGTTTGCCAGGGCCGCGATCTGGCTGGCGTTGAGATCGTGCGTCGGAGTAAGACGCGCGAGGCCCCGTTCGAGATACATTTCCGCGGCCATAGTATTGGCGGCATTGAGGCTGAAGTCGCCGATCAGCGGCCGTGAGGTTTTGGGCCGCAGCGTCGAGAGTGCTCCGGCATCGCGAACCAGGATCTGGCAGTCGAGACTGGCCAGGAAATCGACGATGCGAGTTTCGCCCGTCTTCAGAATGCGCGGGCTGGCGGCGCGCACCTCGACGCCGGCGGCCTTGACACGCTGCACCGACGGGCGAAGGCCGAAGAGATCGAGATAATCCAGCGTGATGCTTCCAGGTCCGGTGGCAATGGCGGCATCGAGCTGCTCGCTGTTGCGGACGAGAACGTGAAGTTGCGGCGCCAAGACCCTTCGCTTCCGCGGCGCGCGCTCGAAACCCGGCGCCGGACGAATCCGCTGGGGCGCGGGGTGCGATTGCAGTTCCTGGAGCTTGTCCACCGCCTCACGGCGTATGCGGTTGAGGACGGACGCGGGTGCAAACAGAACGCCGGCAATATCGGCCTGGATGCTCGCGATTTCGTACGGTGTATTGCCCAGCCTGCTGAATTGGTCCTCGATCATCGCGGGAGTCAGGCTACGATGCGCCGCGGGCGCGAGCGGCTCGGCGGATTCCACGGTAACGAATTTCCCACTCGCAAGAACCCAGCGGGTTTGAAGCGGCTGCCCCTCGCGAGCCGTCACCTGCACCGAAACGGGCTGCCTGGCAACCGGCGCCGGCGGATCGAGAAATGGGCGAACGGCGCGATCCAGGTCAGGATCGTGCGTGCGCCAGACCCAATCGCCCGGGCGGATGCGGCGAAAATCGATTGCGTTGTTGGCGAAGCTGAGCTCCAGGCGGCCATCCAGATGCGGCTCCACATGGAAAACGCGACCGCCCTCTTCGCGCTCCTCCGGACTTCGCCAATCGGCTGCATCGAAAACGATGCCATCACCTGCCTTCAAGGGCGAGAGTGCGTGCGCGGCGCCCGGCTCCATGCAAACGCTCTCCTCGCGAACTTCGGCCACGACGCCCATTTTGACGCCGCGATGGCGCGGACTACGCCCGGTCACCACGGCCTGGTGATTGACGCCGGTAATGAAGTATGGACCCAGGCCGCGGGAATACACCTGTTCGAGCTCCAGTTCCTGGCGTGGACTGAGGGAAAGCGGTCGACCGGCCCATGCGTCGTCGACGGCCTCGCGGTAACTGCGCGTGGTGAGCGCGACGTAGTCGGCATCCTTGTAGCGGCCTTCGATTTTCAGAGACGCCACGCCCGCCTCTATGATTTGCGGCATGTGGTGGAGTGCGGACAGGTCCCCCGGGGACAGGAGGTAGCGCGCGTCACCGAGCGGTTTGGGTTTGCCGTCCACCAGCATTTCGTAGGGCAGGCGGCAGGCTTGCGCGCACTGTCCGCGATTGGCGCTGCGGCCGCCCCAGGCTTCCGAGGAGAAGCACTGGCCCGAATAGGAGACGCAGAGCGCGCCGTGAACGAAGATCTCGAGATCGGCGCCGGTCTTTTCGTAAATGGTGGCCACTTCTTCGAGCGACAGCTCCCGGGCCAGCGTGATGCGCTGCGCCCCTTGATCGCGGAGAAAATTGACTCCATCGGCGCTGGCGATGCTGGTCTGCGTAGAAGCGTAGAGCCCAAGATCGGGGGCGATTTCACGGGCCAGGCGAAGCACGCCGAGGTCCTGGACCAGGATCGCGTCGACGCCCGCTTCGGCGATGGCGGCGAGAGCGCGCGCGGCCTCGCGCAGTTCGTGATCGAAGACCAGGGTATTGAAGGTGAGATAACCGCGCACGCCACGGCGGTGTAGCGTGCGCATCACTTCCGAGAGTTCGGCAAGATCGAAGCCGACCTTGGCGCGGGCGGTGAAGTGCTTGAGGCCAAAATAGCAGGCGTCGGCGCCGGCCTCGACGGTCGCGCGCAATTGCGGCCAGTATCCCGCCGGGCTCATGACTTCGGGTTTTTGGTCGCGTCGCAAGCGGGCTTAATTCAAGGGTAGCGTACTCGTCCAGGATTGCCCGGCCCGTCTCCTTGGCTTTATCGACCGATGTGGTGACAAGGAGCGCGTCCTTGTGCGATGGTTTTTTCGGACTTCAACCTCCGCTGGGCGTGTGCCATAATGGCGTTTCTCTCGAAAACAGACGCTCAGCCGCCGTGCCGGGCATCCGGTGGGCAGCCGTTCGGCCGCCGATCGAAGGGAGACGAATTTCGATGTCCAATACCTTTACGCGCCGGGCGGCGCTGCTCGGCGCCACAGCGATGCCCATCGCGGCCGAAGCGCAGAGCCGGCCGCGGCGCATCGTCATTTCGAGCGCCAACCAGAATCGGGGCGGCGTGCATTGCTGCGCACGGGCCATGGAACTGCTGAAATCGGGCGCCGACACGCTGGATGCCGTCATCGCGGGGGTCAACCTGGTGGAACTAGACCCCACCGACCATAGTGTCGGCTATGGCGGGTTGCCCAATGAGGACGGTGTGGTGGAGCTCGACGCGAGCTGCATGCATGGGCCGTCGCGCCGCGGCGGCGCGGTAGGCGCGCTGCGCAATATCAAGACGCCGTCGCGCGTGGCCAAGGCCGTGATGGAGCAGACCAGCCACATGTTCCTTGCGGGCGAGGGCGCGCTGCGGTTCGCCAAGGCCGTGGGTTTCCCGGAGGAAGATCTGCTCACCGAGGAAGCACGCATGGCGTGGGTGGCGTGGAAGAAATCCTTGAAAGATCCATCAGGCCACAACAACTGGACGCCGGGGCTGGACGCGCCGCCGGAGAAGAGAGGCGCGGCGGACCAGAAAAAAGCGCAGGTGCTGCGCGAGCTCCGGGAGATGTTTCCGCACGCGGACGAGGAAGCGCTCGCGCGGGCGTGGAACTATGCCGAGCATCCCACGCACGGGACGATCAACTGCATCGCACTCAACGAAAAAGGCGAGATGTCGGCGGTCACGACCACCAGCGGGATGGCATGGAAGATTCCCGGCCGGGTGGGCGATTCGCCGATTATCGGCGGCGGGCTGTGGCTGGACCAGGATGTGGGAGGCGCCGGCTCGACGGGGCTGGGAGAAGAAAATCTGCGAGTTTGCGGCGCCCATACGTGCATCGAAAACATGCGGCACGGCATGACGCCCAAAGAAGCGGCACTGGACACGCTGCGCCGCGTCGTCAGGAATTTCAACGCCGATATGGAGAAACTGGCGCAGGTCGATTTGCATTTCTACGTGCTGCGCAAGGACGGGGAGTATTGCGGGGCCTCGCTGTGGGACCGGCCGGTGCCTGGGGCGCCGATGGCGCGGCTGGCGGTGGCAGCCGATCCGGGCGAGAGCCGCGAAGAGGATTCGGTGTGGCTTTTCGAGCGGAAATAATCGCGAAGGAACATTGGTGCGTACATGAGAATCATCATGCTGCAACAGCCGGGCCAGTTCGCCACCGCCGAAACCAGTCTGCCCACAGCCCCGGGTCCGGGTGAAGTGCTGGTTCGCGTGCTGGCAGTGGGCATCTGCGGCACGGACCTCCACGCCTTTGAAGGCACGCAACCGTTCTTTCGGTATCCGCGGATTCTGGGGCACGAACTTGCGGTCGAGGCCGTTGTCGATTGGTCTTGAGATGCTGCAACTCGTGCACCCCATTTCCATAATCGGATGCGATAAGGATATAATCCGTCCATGGCAAGTAATGGGTCTTCAAGACGGCGCTTCTTCTTCCAGGGCGCCCTTCTGACCTGCGCGGTTCCGGCCGGTGGATTCGGCAGCACGTTTTCGCTAAAGGCGGCAGGCTACAGATCTCCTAATGAGAAGCTCAATATTGCCTCGATCGGCGCGGGCGGCCGCGCTGCCTATGTCGTCAGCCGCTGCGCGCCCACAGAGAACATCGTGGCGCTCACCGATCCCGATAGCGCCCGCGCCGCGGCCACGTTCAATCGTTTCGAGAGGGCCCCAAAGTATACCGACTTCCGGAAGATGCTCGATAAGGAAGGCAAGCACATCGACGCCGTGATCGTCGCGATTCCGGACTTCATGCATGGCACCGCGGCGATGTGGTGCATGGAGCGCGGCAAACACGTCTATGTCGAGAAGCCGCTCACCAGGACCATTTGGGAGGCCCGTCAACTGAGAGCGGCGGCCGCGAAGTACGGAGTCGTGACGCAGATGGGCAACCAGCATGTTTCCGAAGAGGGCACGCGCCAGGTCTGCGAAATTATCTGGTCGGGCGAGATCGGAAACGTCACGGAGGTGCATACCTGGACCGATCGCCCTATTTGGCCGCAAGGTATGACCGAGCTTCCGGAGGAGGAGAAAGTCCCGTCCACCCTCGATTGGGATACCTGGCTCGGCATTCAGCGCGTGCGCTCATACAGTCCGGCGTACCTGCCGTTCAAATGGCGCGGGTGGAAGGACTTCGGCACTGGTCCGGTGGGCGACGAATTGATTCACGCCCTGGGAGCGCCCAACCTGGCGCTGCGGCTGACCGCCCCGTCCAGCGTGGAGGTGATCAAGCAGGAGGGTAAGAATCCCTATAGCTATGCGAAATCCACCGTAACGCGGTGGGAGTTCCCCGCTCGCGGCTCCATGCCCCCGCTGAAACTGTATTGGTATGACGCTTCGACGGGCGCCAGGTATCGGCCGCCCGGCCTGCCTGCGGATGAACCGGTGATTCCCGCGCCCGCGGACACATTCCCCAGACAGTCGGCGGCGGAT
>JAJYLS010000348.1 GCA_021787555.1 Acidobacteriota bacterium
GCCTGCGACGCCCGAGATGCCCGCCAGCCCGCCTCCGCCGGCAAGCTGCCGCCGCACCTCCTCGGTGCTCCAGCCGTGCCGCTCCATCATGTAAAGCACTGCGAAGACGTCCAGGTCGCCGTGGCGCGTGGCGTTCTCCAGGCCCGATTGCGGGGAAAACCCCATGGTCGTATCCACCGACCTGCCGCCGTCGATCGCGCACATCGACGAGCTTCCGCCGAGGTGGCAACTCACCAGCTTCGCGCCGCGCCCCAGCATGGCCGCCACGCGCTCGCTCACGTACTGGTGCGAAGCACCGTGAAACCCGTACTTCGCCACCCCCTCTTCCAACCACGCGCCGGGCACCCCGTACAGCCGCGCGTACTCCGGCATGGTGGCGTGGAATTCCGGCTCGAACGCGGCCACCAGCGGCACCCCCGGCAGGGCTTCCTGGAATGCGGCGATGGCCGTGAGATAGATGGCGTTATGCGCCGGCGCCGCCGGCAGGAACTGCCGCAGCGCTTCCACCACCGCGCCATCCACCACGAACGTACCGCGATAATTCGGCCCCGCGTGCACCGCCTTCAGCGCCACTGCGTCGATCGCGCAGCCGCCGGTATCGATCTGCCGGATGGCCGCGGCGTAATCGCTCACGCGCTCCAACCGCCCTTTCGCCAGCGGCCGCTCCGACGGCATTTCAAAAATCCGGTACTTCAGCGATGTCGATCCGAGATTCGGTACGAGCAGGTTCACTTGACTCCCCGGTAATCGCGCCGGATGCGCGCCAAATCTTTTGTAGCCTCTGCCTGGAACCGGCTCTGGATAGCGGCGCAGGCGTGGAAATAGTTGGCGGCGTCCTGGATTTTTTCGAGCTTGTAATCCGAAACGCCCAGCAGGTACAACGCCTCCGGTTTGAGGTCCTTATTGGTCTCCACCAGCGGCAGCGCTTTACGCAGGCTCTGGTCCGCCGGCGCAAACTTGTTCTCGGCGAAGTACTGCGCGCCATCCAGGTAATAGGCCCGCCCCGTGATGGCGTTTTTGCGCGCCGTCCAATCGGCATCGCTCATGCCTGCGGGCTTCTGCCTGGCGGCCATCAGCTCAATGGCCTTCGCCGAATAGGCGTGCACCTTCTCCGGTTGTTCTTTCTTCTGCAAGTAGTTGTAGGCCACGGCGAGCAGCATATCCTCGCTGCTTTGGTCCTTTGCGAGGGTCTGTTCCGCGAACCCGATGGCCTTGTCGTTGGCGCCGGACTGCTCATAGGCCACGAACAGCGGCTCGCGCACCTTGGCGGCGTAGTCGCTCGTGGGGCTGCGCTGGAGCAGCATCTCGCCCAGCGCGATGGTGGCCTTGGGACCGCGCGATTCCAGCGCCGCGCTGTAGAGCGCGTAATCGGCGTAGTTGTCCACCTGCCTGGCGTAGTCCACGGATTGTCTCCAGTCGGCCACGGCATCCGCCGCCGCGGGCTTGGGCGCCGCCGCCATCTTGCGCGCGTTGGCCGAAGTGACCGCGTCGTATTTCTCGATCAGCGCCACATCGTGCCTGGCCTCGGCGGCTTTCAGGCACTGGAGCGCCGCTTCGGGATCGCCCGGATCGAGCGCCAGCAATTTGTCGCCCGTGGCGATGATCTTGTCCGGGTCCTGGGCTTTGACGTAGATCCCCTGCAACTGCTCCAGCACCCACGGCGTGGCCGCGGTTTTCGGGAACTGGCTGGCGTACTGCTCCATGAGCGCCGCCTTCTTTGCCGGATCGTCCTCCTGCATGACTTTCTGGAGAAGTTGGCCCTCGGGCTTCTGGGCATCCACCACGTCCAGTTTATGCCGCTGTCCGAAAACCGAAAGCGAAAATGCAAGCAAAATCGCAAACGTGCGCATATCTCACCCGCTGCAAAAAAACCGATAGCTATTAGCTATACCACAGCGCGGCGGTTACTGGACAAGCCCGAGGCGCTTGAGCGCCGGCGCCGGTTCGGGCGCCTCGAATTTGGTCAGCGGCGCTTTCTCCCGGCCGTTTTCGAGGGCCACGCCGAACGGATAGGTAGTGTAGCCGAATACCTTCTTGAGCTGCGCGAAGTCTGTCGAAACCCCGGCCTTCAAGCCGGTCTCGCGCAGGAATTCCGCCCCGTACTGCGGCTGCTCCACCGGGACGGCCACCACCTTCGTCTCGCCCCAATCGAGCTTGGACATCCGCTGGGCGGCGGCATAGCAGTGCATGCACTCTGGGTGGAAGAAAAACAGGAAGATCTTTCCACGTTCCAGCGAATACGGCTGCCCGTCCACTGTGATGGTGGCCGGCGCCCGGGTGCCGGTCTGCCGCGCCTCAGTCACGCCGTAGGAAAGCAGCGCGAATACCGCCACCGCTCCCACCACCATCACCGCGCTGCGCACGCTCGCCGGCCGGTTCGACCACAGCCCGGCGAAAACCACCAGCAGCAGCATAAGCCCGTCTTCCACGAAGAACGCCGGATTCACCGCGCGCCTCACCCACGGAAAGCAACTGCAATCCTGCCCGCGCAACACGTTGTAATTGACCCCGATGTAGATCAGGAACGCGAGCAGCAGGAACCCGGCGGAAATCGATCCCCACCGGCGGAAGCGCGGAACCAGGATCCATACCGCGCTCACCGTTTCAGCAATGCCGAAAAACAGTGCCGCGGCGGTGCTCAGCGCCTCCGGCACCTTGGCCTGCGCCATAAACATGGCCGCGCCTTGCACGTCCGTAATCTTCCAGATGCCGGATGCCAGAAAAAGCAGCGAGACCAGAATGGCGGATGACCAACCCAGAGCCGTTTTCCACCCGGGCAGCTCGAGCGGAGCAAGCCCGGGTCGCGGCTGTGCCATACTGTCGTTCATGGCCCTATTGTAAGCCTTCGAGCCCCACATGTTCCTGTTTGCCCTTCTTCTGTTATTCAACTCCGGGTCGCGTGTCGGCTTGGTGGACGAGGTCTACCAGTTGCCCGCCCACGACTGGCGGTACATCGAGTTCGCGCTGCACCAGCAGACCGCGGAAGTGGCCGCGAGCTTCAGCGTGCTCTCGGGAGCGCCCAAAGTGCAGTTGGCCCTGATGTCGCGCGAGGACATCGAGCATCTCCGCAACGACGCTCCGCAGAACGTCCTGGCGGTGACGCCGCCGGGCGCCTCCGGCCGCCTGCGTTTTCACGTGCGGCAGCCGGGGAACTACGTCGTCGTGCTCGACAACCACGGCGCGCCCGCGGCATCGGTGCGCCTGCGCGTCACGCTCGATTTCGTTCCCGCCGGTCCGAATGTGACCGAGCTTTCGCCGCGCCGCCAGCTCGCGGTGATTGCCATCAGCTTCGCCGTTTTCTTCGGGATCGTGAGCTGGTCCGCGCGCAAGCTGCTCAAAGGCGTCCGGCACGGCCCATCGCGGGCTTGAGCTATTCTTAAGAGCAGGCACAGCCTATGAACATCGACGAACGCCTCGACCGCCTGACACAGCGCCATGAGGCCCTGACGGAGACCGTCGAGCTCCTGGCCCACGATGTCGCTCAGATGAAAGAAGAAATGCACACCAGCTTCGCCCGGACGAGCGTACTCTTCGACCGGGTAGGCGAATTCATTGACCGCCTGGCCCACGTTGCCGAAGCCCACGAACAACGGCTGGACGAGCACGACGAGCGGCTGGATGACCACGACCAGCGCCTCGACAAGCTGGAAGGCGAGTAGAGCCTCAAACGCGGAACGCTTCTTTCGCCGCCGCCGTGGTCTTCCGCACATCTTCCTCCGTATGCGCCGCCGAGACGAACGCCGCCTCGAACTGCGATGGCGCCAGATACACGCCGCGCTCCAGCATGGCCCGGAAAAACCGGCCGAACCGCGCCGTGTCGCTGCGCTTGGCGGATTCGTAATCCGTCACCGGCCCGTCCGTAAAGAAGAAAGTGAACATCGACCCCACGCGGTTCACCGTCACGCCCGGCGGTGCCGCGGCGCATAGCTCCGCCGCGCGCGTTTCCAACTGCTGGTAAACCTCCGGGTGCGCTTCCAGGTGCCGCAGCATCGCCAGCCCCGCCGCCACCGCCAGCGGGTTCCCCGAAAGCGTTCCCGCCTGGTAAATCGGACCTGCCGGCGCAATGCGGCTCATGATCTCCCGCCGCCCGCCGTACGCGCCCACCGGCAGTCCGCCGCCGATGATCTTTCCCAGCGTGGTCAGGTCCGGACGGATGCCGAAGCGCTCCTGCGCCCCGCCGAACGCCACCCGGAACCCGGTCATCACTTCGTCGAAGATGAGCAGCGCCCCGTGCCGCGCCGTGATCTCGCGCAGCGCTTCGAGGTATCCGGCCCGCGGCGGCACGCAGCCCATGTTGCCCGCCACCGGCTCCACGATGACCGCGGCGATCTCGTTGCCGCGCGCGCGAAACGCCTGCTCCACCGCTTCCACCGAGTTGTACGGCAGCGCCAGCGTGGTGTCGCAAAATGCCTTCGGCACCCCCTGCGTCTCGGGTATGCACAGCGTAGCGACACCCGATCCGGCCTTCACCAGCAGCGAATCCACGTGCCCGTGGTAACACCCTTCAAATTTGACGATCAGGTCCCGCCCGGTGAACCCCCGCGCCAGCCGGATGGCCGACATGGTGGCCTCCGTCCCGGAATTCACGAGCCGCACCATTTCGATGGAAGGCACCGCCCGGCAGATCGCCTCGGCCAGCGCGACTTCCTGCTCCGTGGGCGCCCCGAAGCTGGTTCCGATGGCCAGCGCCCGCTCCAACGCCGCCAGGATCTCCGGGTGCCGGTGCCCCAGCAGCAGCGGTCCCCAAGAGCAGACGTAGTCGATGTACTCGCGCCCGTCGGCGTCAAAAATGTGCGAGCCTTCCCCGCGCGCGATGAACGGCGGCGTCCCGCCCACGCTGCGGAACGCGCGCACCGGCGAATTCACGCCGCCGGGGATGATCTCCTGTGCGCGGCGGAAGAGAGTCTCGGATTTTGTCATGCGCGGGCTTTCCTCGGAATGAGCCGGCTGAAGCCGAAGCTCATGAAGATTTCGTACAGGCTGCCGTGGAGGTTGCGCAGCAGGCGCTTCTTGAGCCCCAGATACGGCTGCCGTCCGGCGAACAGGTCCTGCATGACCGCCGAAAAGCGCGGGCTGCGCCGCGTGAACTGCACCATCCGCGCCGGCACCGAGCCCAGCATATACCGCCCGCCGAACACGCGCTTCGCCAGCCGCGACCCGAATTCCAGGTCGGCGGCGAAATCGCGCCGCAGCAGCCGGCGGTAATTGGCTACCTTCTCCGCCAGTTCGCCCACCTCCGAAAGCAGCGCGCGCGCCGCCAGGTCCGCCGAGCGAATGGCGTAATACAGGCCCTCGCCCGTGATCGGGTCCACCAGCCCCGCCGCGTCGCCCACCGCCATCCAGCCCTCGCCCGCCACGCGGTTG
>JAJYLS010000349.1 GCA_021787555.1 Acidobacteriota bacterium
CGGATCGATGCGGCTGGCCGGAATGATGTTCCCCGGAAATACGATGCGCGGATTGGTGTTGGGGTCGTAAATGGGAATCAACTGTCCCGCCGCGGTGAACGTCTGCGAGAAATCTCCCGCCCGTTGCGCCTCGGTAGGGACGGTGAGGACGTGTGTGGCTCCGACCCGCTCTCTCTGCCACTCCACGTTGGTAAAGAAAAAAGTGCGGTTGTGGCGGATGGGTCCGCTCGCATCGAATCCGAAAATGTTCCAGCGCAGCGGCGGCTTGGTAGCGGAGAAGAAGTTGCGCGCGTCGAGCAGGTCGTTGCGGAAAAACTCGTAGGCGCTGCCGTGATATGTATTGGAGCCGGAGCGCGTGGTCATCGTCACCACGCCGCTGGAGGTGTTGCCGAATTCCGCCGAGTAGGCGTTCTGCTCGATGCGGATCTCCTGCACGGCCTCGACCGGCGGATTGAACAGCGCCTGTGGCACCTCGAACTCGATGTTCGAGGCATTCACGCCGTCGATCAGCCATTGCTGCTGGTCGGCCCGGCCGCCGGCCAGCGCCACGCGCGGGCGGATCACGTCGCCGGTGACGTACACCGATGCGCCGCTCAGCGCCAGCAATTCCCCCACGCGCCGGGCCGCCAGCGGCATGTTGGCCACCGTCTGGCGCTCGATGAACTGCCCCACCGTGGAACTTTCCGATTCGACCAGCGGCGTCGAAGCGGTGACCTCGACGGCCTGGTTGACCACCCCGAGTTCCATGGTCACGTCCATGCGCACCGTGTGCCCGGACTCCATGACGATGCCGGTGCGGGTGTACGCACGAAAGCCCTTGGCGGTCGCGGTGAGCCGGTAGTGTCCCGGCGGCACCAGGGCCAGGGTGTATTCCCCGGCGGGATTGGTGACAGTATGCTCGGCAACTCCGGTGTCCTCATTGACCAGTTCGATGGCGACGCCGGGGAGGTTCGCCTTCGAGGGGTCGGTGACAATGCCGGTCAGAGTGCCGGTGGAAATTTGGGCCAGGCAGAAAGCCGAAGCGGCCAGCAGAAGCAGCGCGAGACGAACCCGAACACTCATAGTGGGGATTTACTGTATCACAACCGGCCCGCCACGGCCGCGATCCGGGATTAAATTAACGGTGAAAGTGAAGACTGTTACACTATGAACACCTATGCTTCGGTGGTGCTTGTTCGCCACGTGCCTCTGCGCCTGCGCCCAAACGCCCGATATGGCCGGAATTCACGGCCGGGTGGTCGATGCGAGCCACGCGGGAATCGAAGGCGTGCACGTAATGGCGAAGAACCGCGGCCTGGGCCTCACGCGCACGGCCGTAACGGATGCCTCGGGCGCGTTCCTGCTCGCCAGCCTTCCGGTGGCGGGCGGATATGAAATCACGGCCGGCAAGGCGGGATTCGCCGGGGCGCAACTTACGAATATCGATCTGCTCGCCGGAACCACGGCGGAGCTGACGCTGGAGTTGAGCGTGGCCGGGGGGCAGACGGAAGTCACGGTCACCGGCGTGGCCGGCGCAGTGCGCGCGGACGAGCCGCAACTCGGCGAGCACCTGGACGGCGAGCAGGCCGCGGAGGTGCCGCTGCTCAACCGCAAAATCACTTACCTGCCGCTGCTGAATGCCGCCAACCGGCCGGCGATCAACCAGGGTGACGTCTTCATGAATCAGAACCTGTTCACGACGAACGGTTCGGGGCGGCGGCAGACTTCGTTCGTGGTGGACGGCGGAACGGGCAACGACAGTTGGGGACGGCAGACGATTTTCAGCACGGTTCCGCTGGATGCGGTGGAAGAGATGACGGTGCTGGAGAACGCGTTCTCGGCGGAATACGGCGCCACCACGGGCGGCGTCGTGAACATCGTGACCAAGAGCGGCGGCGACAGTTATCATGGCGACGTAATGGAGCTGTGGCGGCCGTCGGCGACGGAAGCGGCGCTGTCGGGCTTCACGGCGGCAAACGCGGCGAACGGGAACGATTTGATCAACGACACGCTGGGGCAATCGGCGGCATCGATCGGCGGGCATCTGGGCAGCGCCACGCGCTTTTTCGCAGCGGGCGAATTCAGCCGCGAGGACCGGGCGTCGCCGGTGACTTCGCCCCTCGCGCCGGGGAACTTCATCGGCCATTATCGCGGCTGGCTGGGGCTGGTGCGCATCGACCGGCAGCTCAGCAGCCGGCACAGCCTGTTCTTCCGCAGCAACCTGGACGGCTTCCACGACACCAATCCCAACGGCGCGGTGGGCGGGCAGAACCTGCCGAGCATCGACCGCGTTTTCCGGCGGCGGACGTACTCGGAGCAATTGGGTGAGACGGCGGTGCTGAAGCCGTCGCTGATCAACATCGCGCACGCGTCATTCCAGCTTGCCTCGCCCATCACGCAATTCGATCCGGCGATCTACGGGACGCAATACCAGGTGCCGGTCTCGACCGGCGGCAAGTTCACCACGGGGACGTCGCAATCGGCGCTGCTGCTGAATCATCAATACCAGGCGAACGACACGCTGTCGCTGGTGCGCGGCAGCCACCAGGTGAAGTTCGGCGTGGACGCGATCACGGCGCATACCGGCGGCAGCGGCAAGGAATTCGGCGGGCCGATCTACCTGGGGCAATTCGTTTACAACACGTGTACGCAGCCGCTGGCGGTGTGCGAGAGTGCGGCATACCTGAACAACATCGCCAACGTGCAGAGGTACACGCAGAGCTTCGGGAACGCGCAATACGCGGTGACGGACACGCTGTGGTCGATGTTCGTGCAAGACGATTACCACGTGCGGCGCGACCTGACGGTGAACCTGGGGCTGCGCTACGAGCAGCAGACCTTCACCGATTCGCGGCTCGACTTCGCGCCGCGCGCGGGTTTCTCTTACAACGTGCACGGCGACGGCAAGACGGTGGTGCGCGGCGGGTTCGGGATTTACTACTCGCAGATTCCGGACAACGCGGAAGCCAATTATGCGCTCACGGGGCCGGAGGGAGTTTTCAATTACACCGCGGCGCCGGGGCAGATCGGCTTCCCGGCGAGTGTGGCGGCAGCGCCGCTGGCGGCGTTTCCCGCGGGCGCGGCGGTGCCGCTGCGCAGCCTGTATATCCGGCCGGGAGACAGCGCGTATCTCGACCGGTTCTTCCCCACTTCGACCCTGGCCGGATACCCCAACGCGCTGCTGAATCCGTATTCGGAGCAGTGGACGTTCGGCGTGGAACGGGAGCTGAAGCAGGACTGGGTGCTGAGCGTGGATTACGTGGGCTCGCACACGCTGCGCATCGCCCGGCCGCTGGATGTGGATCCGCCGGCGCCGTTCGTGCGCACGGCGCCGGGCCAGACGCGCAGCGCACAGGCGGCCAACTGCACGCGGCCGTATTGGATGTGGTGGTACAACCAGCACGGGATAGCGTGCAATCCGGCCGCGGTGACGAATCCGCAGCCGCCCTACGCAGCGATCCAGAGCGACGTGAACGACGGCTACGCGTATTACGACGCGCTGAACATCAACCTGAGCCGGCGCTTCAGCCGGTCGATTTCGATGCTGGCGAGCTACACGTGGTCGCACGCCATCGACAACGTGGATCCGGACGTGCCGGGGCAGAACCCCAACGATCCGAACTTCACGGGGCGGACGGAGAACGGGAACGCGATTTTCGACCAGCGGCACCGGTTTGTGCTGAGCGGCTTGTATATGGCGCCGCTGAAAATCACGGTGGGCGGGATCATGACGCTGGCGTCCGGGTTGCCGTACAACATCACCACGGGGATGAATAATAGCGGCGACACGGGCGCCACGACGGACCGGCCGGTAGTGAACGGCGTGGTGATCGGGCGCAACACCGGGCGCGGCGCGGCGATTTACGATTTCTCGCCGTTCGTCGAGCGGACCTTTCCGGTGCGCGAGCGGCTGCGCGTGGTGCTGCGGACGGAGGCGTTCAACGTTCTGAACCACGCGAATTTCGTGGGCTACAGCGGCACGTGGGGCAACGGCGCCACGCCGGGGCCGGGATTCGGGCAGCCGCTGCCGGGGATCACGAACCAGTCGCCGGCGCGGTCGCTGCAATTTTCAGCGCGGGTGGAGTTTTAGCGCCTATAGGATGCGGCGGCGATGCGGATCAGGGTGCAGTCCTTGGCCACGCGACGGTCTTCCATGTAGCTGGTGTCGTAATCCGGCTGCTCGTCAATGCGCAGCAGTTGCTCCTGGCCGAGGCGTTCGTAGGGCACTACTCGCGTGGTGGCGTGGACCTGGTGATTCACTTTCTCCATCCAGACGCGCGCCTGGCGATTCAGATCGCCCAGCGAAGCAAAGTGGATGCCCGGCCAGAAACTCTTTTTGACAAAGCCGATGCTCGATTCGATCTTGCCTTTGGTTTCCGGCCGGTACGGACGGCAAACTCTCGGCACGAAACCGTAATACGCGGCGAAGTCCAGGAATTTCTTGTGGAAGTGCAACTCGCCGCCTTGCTGGTCGATCAGCACGGTTTTCATGCGGTCGGTCAGGACGCACTCGGTCACGCCGCCGAAGTAATGAAAGGCATGCACCAGCGAGCTCAGCAGGTGATGGATATCCTGCCGCTGCGTAAACTCCACGTAGCGCATGCGCGAGTAGCACAACGTGAGGGCAAAGCCATACAGGCGCCGGCCATCCCAGTTCCCAAAGTGTCCCCAGTCCATCTGGCTTTGCTCCCCGGGGCCGGTTTCAAAGCGCACAAAGGCACGCTCGCGCTCCTCCTCCCGCCACGGCGCCACCACCAGCTTCAACTGGGAATAGCCGCCCGGATATCCGCGGTCGCGGATCTCATCCAACAGTTTGCGCGCATTGTGAACTCCCTGCTCCCAGCGTTCTCGCAGGAACGGCCGGTACGGATCGACCTTCGCAGGCGCAGGATTCTCCCGGTGGTAGGAGTGCACCTGGTCCAACAGATACCTGCGCACGGTCTTACGGTCTATGTCGAGTTGCTGCGCGATGGCAGAAACACTCCAACCTTGCTGCTTCAGATCTCGCACGTTCATCAAATCCTCCAGTGTGAACATCGGGCTTCCTTCCGAAGAGCGCAGCCCAAAGAAGCCGCCCGGAGACAGACATGGCCCGATGGTCGGTTACACCTGGGGAATTTTCAACCGGCGAAGGTGGGGAATTTTAGACCGGCGTTACTGGGGAATTTTCAACCGGCGCTGACATTCGCTGGTGAGGTGCGCAGCGGAGAAGCCCATCAACCGCGGCAGATAGGTGGATTGCGCCCAGCGGGCGAAAGCACGTTTGCTGCGCGGGGCACATGCTCGACCGATGATACCCGCCAGCAAGGTTTCGCCCACACTGAGGCCATCGCGCTTTTGGACGCGGTCGCCAGGATCTGCCACGGCCTGATTGAT
>JAJYLS010000350.1 GCA_021787555.1 Acidobacteriota bacterium
GCTGGTGCGGGTACGGACGAAGGAGCGGGGTCGCCGGGCGACCGTGATGATCGGGCCGGACCTGAGCGCGGAGCAGCGCAAGGCGGTCGGGGTGTTCGAGTTAGGCCGCTGGATGCCGACACTTCTTTCATCTAGCTGAACCAGTAAGTCGAATCCGCACCAATGGCATCGATCGAACTCAAAAGGCCTTCCGCTTTGCGAAAGTCGGGCTAGCCTTGTTACGCAAGTATGACTTTAAAGGGCCGCTCCTGCTCCACGGATTGAGCGTGGCACAGGTGCCGGGCTGCGTGGCTTTCCTGGGCGCGAAGCTGGCCTCATCGCTCCGTATGGCAGTCTGACCGGCGGGAGTGTCCCGGCTGATCGCAGCGTTGATGGAACCGAGGACATAGATCGCTCTCCGCGCCACAGGTATCGCGTTTGGCGCGGCGGATTGGAGGGCTTCGGGCTCCCCTCGTTTGGGGCATTATAAGAAACTACCGGGACTAAATCTTGAAAGAATTTTGCAGCCACCGGCAGGAGGCCGCACTACACTGGGAAAAGCAGCCAGCTCGAAATGCGCGGTAACGGAAAGGCTCTTGTGCGAGCCGCCTTGGCCGCGGCCCTGCTCGCGGGCGCGGCATATTCCAGTGTGATCTGCCCGACGAATTTCGGTGGAATCACAGGTTCGGCGACGGGGTTCTGCGTGGACTCTTACGGCCAGAGCGCCTACTGGTCCACCGATCCCAATCAGAATTTCACGACGACGCTGGGCACGGACCTGCTGGGCCAAAGCGGCTTGTATATCGCCTACACGTACAACAACACGAATTACCAGGAATGGATCGGCTCATCGGTCGGCGGCTCGACTCCCTTCCTCGTCGAAGGACCGGTGTTGGTCAGTAACAATCAGGCGACTTCGGACATCGCGGACAAGGGCAACCACGGGGGCTTCGCGGTCGAGATTACGATTGTCAGCCAAGTGATCAGGAACAATATCGAGATGGTCTTGACGATCAAGAATGTGGCCCCCAACCCGATCACGGGGCTGACGGTTGCGGAATATTTGCAGTACTTCCCGTCCGGCCGCCAGAATGAGAACGCCGGGGCGATGTACTACGAGCCGGTTTCCACGATTGAGCAGACCTGGGTGGCGGGGCTGTGGGCCGAGGGAGATGCAGGCGCTTCGGCGGGCACCATTCGGGCGGGGGGCGTGTGCGGAGGGTTTGGCGCGGGGTGCGCCACACCGGCGTCTTATGCGATCGGCGACGCGGCCACCGTGGAAAGCGACATTGGCGCCTTGAAGCCGGGCGGAGGGAGTGGGTCGCCGAGTACGGGGTCGGGATCTCCGATCACCAGTCCCACAGCGGGCGGGCTGGCGGGTGGGTGAATCTGGGGGGCGGAAGTGTGATACGGTAATGATTTCACCCGAACTGGAGGATACATGGAGGCCCTTGGCCTGATTGAGACAAAGGGTTTGGTCGGAGCGATCGAAGCCGCGGACGCCATGGTCAAGACCGCCAATGTGGTATTGACCGGCAAGGAGTTCGTGGGCGCGGGGCTGGTGTGCGTCACGGTGCGCGGCGACGTCGGCGCGGTGAAAGCCGCGACGGACGCGGGGGCGGCGGCGGCGCGTCGCGTGGGCGAACTGGTGAGCGTGCACGTGATTCCGCGGCCGCACGAGGAAGTCGAAAAAGCCCTGCCCACGGGCGGCCTCAAGAAGTAACCGATGGCGGCGAGCACCAGCGCCGGGGCGGCGCCAGCTTGGCCGTCCCTGGAAGATAAAGACCTGATTTCCATCCAGGAGGTGCGCAGCAAGGTCGACAAGGCCTGGGCGGCGTGGCAGAAGTACCGCACCTTCACGCAGGAGCAGGTGGACGCGGTGGTTGAGCGCATGGCGGCGGCGGCGCGCGCCCACGCCAAGCGGTTGGCGGACCTGGCGGTGGACGAGACCGGGTACGGCAACGCCAAAGACAAATACGTCAAGAATCTGCTGTGCGCGGACTGGCTGCCACAGCGCATGCGCGGGATGAAAACCGTCGGCGTGCTGCGCGAGATTCCGGAAGAGAAGATGGTGGAGATGGGCGTGCCGGTGGGGGTGGTGGCGGCCATTCTGCCGACGACGAACCCGACCTCGACGGCGATCTACAAGACGCTGGTCTCGCTGAAGGCGGGCAACGCCATCGTGATCAGCCCGCATCCGCGGGCGCACCGGTGCACGTGCGAGACGGCGGCGCTGCTGCACCAGGCGGCGGTGGAAGCGGGGGCGCCGGAGGGCATTATTCAGTGCGTGGACACGGCGACCATCGAAGGCACCAACGCGCTGATGCGGCACGAGCGCACGGGCGTGATTCTTTCGACCGGCGGCGCGGGGATCGTCAAAGCGGCGTATTCGAGCGGCAAGCCGGCGTTCGGCGTGGGGCCGGGGAACGTGCCGGTGCTGGTGGACACGTCGGCCGACCTGGAAGACGCCATTCCGAAGATCGTCGCCGGCAAAGCGTTCGACTACGGTACGGTGTGCTCGAGCGAGCAGGCGATTGTGGCGGAGACTTCGCTGCGCGATCGGATTCTTGGGCTGCTGAAGCAGGAGAAGGCGTACATCGCGAGCGAAGCGCAGAAGGACGCGCTGGGGCGGCTGCTGATCATGCCGAACTGGACGGTGAACCCGCTGTGCGTGGGGCAGGCGCCGGGGAAGATCGCCAAGATGGCGGGATTCGAGGTGCCGGCGGACACGTCGATTATTTGCGCGGAGTTGACGGGCGTGGGCAAGCAGCATCCGCTTTCGGCGGAAAAGCTCTCGCCGGTGCTTTCGCTGTACTTCGTGCAGGATTTTTCGAAGGCCATGGAGACGTGTTTTGCCCTGCTGAAATTCGGCGGGGCGGGGCACACGTGCGTGATTTACGGGAAGGACGACGCGCGGATCCGGCAATATGCCGAGCGCATGCCGGCGATGCGGGTGCTGGTGAATACGCCGTCGCCGCAGGGGTCGACCGGAATTACGACCAACGTTTTTCCGTCGATGACGCTGGGGTGCGGCGCGGTGGCGGGAAACATCACGTCGGACAACGTGGGGCCGCAGCACCTGATCAATATCAAGCGGCTGGCGTACGTGGTGCGGAAGCCGGAAGAGGCGTTCCAGATGCCGCTGGATTACAACGCGGCGACCTACCCGGGCGCGGTTGCGCCTGCGGCGGTGGGGCCGATCGATCGCGGCGCGGTGGTAGCGGCGGTGGAGCGGTACCTGGCTTCGCGGGGGATTGCGGTAGCGGGTCCGGCGCCGGTGGCTGCGGCGTCTTCGTGCGGATGCCAAACTAAGGAGCCGGTCAAGGGCGTGGTGGCGAACGTTGCGGCGGAGGTGGTGGATAAATTCCTCACGAAGCGCGCAGCACCCGAGGGCGGATTCAGTTGACTGACGGGGGAGCGCCCGGCAGAACCCGCCCCGGGCCCGGAGCCGGAGGCCCCGCCTAGCCCGAACCCCGAGCCCGTGGATTTTGTTTGCGAGGCGGATGTGCGGGACGCCATCCGCGAGAAGCGCAAGATTTACATTGGGCCGCGAACGATTGTAACGCCGTCAGCCCACGACTTGGCGGCGCCCTCTGATATTCTGGTGTTGGCCCGCTAACCGCGGAGCAGATTGGCGTAACGTGGATCTCAATCTCGACACATTGAAGCGCGAAATTCTGGACTACCTGGAATCGGCCGGGCTGGCGGTTTTCCACGGCAGTCCGGGCGGGCTGGAAGGCCTTCCCATGGTGCTGTGGGACAGCGAGCACTACCCGGACTACCAGATGTTTCTGGACGTTGCGCAGAAATGCGGGGCGGGAGTGATAATTTTCGCCGCGCGGGAATTCGAGCCGGAGGACCTGGACGATCTGCTGGCGCAACTCGACGAGTGCGAACTGACGCGCGAGGAGAAGCGCGAATACGAATCGCGGCTGCGCGAGATGCGCATGTTCGAGGGAGTGACCTGCTCGCTGGAACTGGCGTTCGATTACCAGCAGCGGCTGTACGTGTACGAAGTGCAGCCGGACTGGTACGAAGAATTTCTGAGCATCGACGAGGACATCGCTGCGCGCGCGGCCGGGATGGACGACGGCGGAGACGACTCGCTGGGCGGGTATTTTTCGAAGAATTAGTCTTTAGTTTTCAGTTGTCAGCTTTCAGTTACCGGCTCGGATTCTACATTGGGCTCGCGATGGATTTTTCCACCTGCCGATGATGGACGTGCGCTGGCCGGTGCGCTGGGGATCGGCGCATTGGCGGCGCGGGTGCTGGCGCGGCGCGGGCTGGTGGATGCGGCGGAGGCGCGGCGGTTTCTGCGGCCGTCGCTCGCGGACTTGCACGATCCGTGGACGATGCGTGACATGGGGCGCGCGGTCGAGCGGCTGGTGAAGGCGATCCGCGGCGACGAGAAAATCCTGATCTACGGCGATTACGACGTGGACGGCACCGCGTCGGTGGTGATCCTGGCCAAAGCCATCGAAATGGCCGGCGGGAGCGCCGTATGGCACGTGCCGCACCGGCTGCACGACGGCTACGGGATGCGCTCCGAAGTGGTGGAGGACGCGGCGGAGCAGGGCGTGCGGCTGATCGTCAGCGTGGATACCGGGATTCGCGCGGCGGAGGAGGTGCGGCGCGCCGGGGAACTGGGGATCGACACGATCATCACCGATCATCACTTGCCGGAGGAAGGTCTGCCGCCGGCTCTGGCGGTGCTGAATCCGAACCGGGCGGACTGCCCGTATCCGGAGAAGAACCTGTGCGGCGCGGGCGTGGCGTTCAAAGTGGTGCAGGCGCTGGTGGCGGCGCTGGAATGGCCGGCGGAGCGGGCGAGGCGCGTGGAAGAATCGTTTCTAAAGCTGGCGGCCATCGCCACGGTGGCGGACGTGGTGCCGCTGACCGGAGAGAACCGGGCGATCGTGAAGCACGGCCTGGCGGGGTTGCGCGATGTGCGCAACCCGGGGCTGCGTGCGCTGCTGGAGGTGGCGGGGTTCAAAGGCGCGGCGGTACCGTCGGCGCGTGACGTGGCGTTCCGGATTGCGCCGCGGCTGAACGCGGCGGGGCGCATGGACACGGCGCGGGCGGCGGTGGAGCTGTTCATGACGCGCGACGCGGGGCGGGCAGCGGAACTGGCGCGGCAGGTGCACGAGCAGAACGCCGAGCGACAGCAGGTGGAGGCGGAGATCCGCGAGGTGTGCGAGCGCATGGCGGTGGAAGAATCCGCCGCGGCGCTGGTGTACTACGCGGAGGAGTGGCACCGCGGCGTGTTGGGGATCGTGGCGGGGCGGCTGGCGGAGCGGCTCTACCGGCCGGTGTTCGTGCTCAGCCGGAACCCGGAGGACGGGATGGCGCAAGGGTCGGGGCGGAGC
>JAJYLS010000351.1 GCA_021787555.1 Acidobacteriota bacterium
GGCTTGAATTTTGCCATTACTGCGATGGTATCACCGCGAGTGTGCGCGGCATGTGAGAATCAAATCGAATGAAGCAATGCCGATGGTTGGCGGCCGCCGCCGCGCTGGCCGCCGCCGCGCTGGCCGGGTGCGGCCAAAAACCGATGCCTCCGGACCTGTTCCCCGCGACGGTGCCGGGCGGGTGGCACCGCACGTCGGTGCGGGCGCTGGCGTCTTCGGAAGCGCCGGATCCGGTTCCGCGGACCACAATCGAACGCGCCACAACGGCGCGGTATGAAGGCCCGGGGAAACTGGAGGCGCGGGTATACGAGCTGGTTTCGCCGGCGGTGGGGCTGGATTTGATGCAGCGATGGCGGCCTTCGGCGGACACCGTGTTTTTCGCGCAGGGGAAGTATTTCGCGGTGATCAAGTGGCAGGACGCCGACCGGAAGGCACTGGAGCAGTTTATTCGGGAGTTGGAGGCACGGCTGGGGACGGCGCGGAAAAAAGCGGGGGCCTGATTTTCACCACGGAGCCCTTAGCAGGGCGGCATTGCGCCTCCGGCGCGGCACCCCTGCCCCATGGGTCGGCCAACAGTCAAATATTTGTTGCCGGAGAGTCACGGAGAACACAGAGGAAGCACAGAGAAAGTCAGGGTGTGGCAGACTGAGCGAGGATGAAGGCACCGAAGGGAGATCGGGCTTCGCAGAGCTCGTAATCGTCCTGGCCAAGGCCGGCAAGGGGGCCGGGGGAAACGGTTTGGATGACGTTCCAGGCGGTGTAGGCCTTGGTGCCGCTCCAGCCGCGGGATTCGGCCAGCCAGGTGTATTGGACGAAGGGGCAGTTGGCTTTCAGGTATTGGCACACGGCGCCGGAGCCGTAGACGCCGATGGCGTAGCCCTTGCCGGCCATGGCCTCGTTCACACCGGCGAAGTATTCGCAGACAGCGCCGGAGATGTCGTGCGGGAGGGCGTCGTAATCGACGGCGAAGTAAATGGCCGAGCCTTGCGGCTGGCCGAGCGCGGCGGCTTCCGCCACGGCGGACGCGCCATCGAGTTTGCCGCGGGCCTCGGTGAAATACGCCGCCGAGAGCGGGGCATCTTCGTAGACCACGGCGACCTGAATGCCAGCAGCGCCGAGCGCGGCGGCTTCCGCGGCGGTGAGCCGCTTTTGCGGCTGATGGGTGGTGCGGCTGTAATAGCGGAAAGCGAACTCGATCCCGCAAGCGCTCAGCGCGGCGGCCAGAGCGGATAAGTTGCGGTTGGTCGAGATACCTTTCGTCGTTGGTTGAGTTACTTCCGCGGAAGCGCCCACGCGTAGATTATATTATCAACCGGCGTGAGAAGATACTGGCGGCCGTTCAACTCGTAGGTCATGGGGGAAGCGACCATGCGGCCGCCGGCGTTCACGTGCCAGAGGGTTTTGCCTGTGGCGGGATCGAGGGCCAGGAGGTTACCGGAGTTGTCGGCGGTGAAGAGGAGATGGCCGGCGGTGGTGAGGATGCCGGCATCGCCGGTGCCGCCGCCGATGGCGTGTTTCCAGCGAACATGGCCGGTTTTGTAATCGATGGCCTCGATTTGCGACTGCGCCCAGAGATTGCGGTCGCGGCCGGCCCAGCCTTCGGGCTTGCCCTCGGCGGTCATATAGAAGACGCTCCAGACACGGCGGGCGCTGACGTAGAAGAGGGCAGACGCGGGATCGAAGCTGGGCGCGAGCCAGTTGGTGGCGCCGTCGGAGCCGGGAGAGACGAGGACGCCGTCGGGCTTGGGCTCCTTTTCCTGTTTGCCGCGGGGCTCGCCGCGGGCGTCGATGCGGTCGACCCAGTTAGTTCCGATGAAAGGTTCGGTGAGGATGTTTTCGCCGGTGGTGCGGTCGAGGACGAAGAAATAGCCGTTGCGGCTGGCCTGCGCGAGGAGCTTGCGGTGGACGCCGTGGTAGACATCATCGAACAGGACGAGCGTCTGCACGGCATCCCAATCGTGGGTGTCGTGGGGCGAGGGCTGGAAATGCCACTTGAGCTTGCCGGTGTCGGGGTCGAGGGCCACGATGGAGCAGGTGTAGAGATTGTCGCCCTTGCGGATATCGCCGTCGAGGACGGGGTTGGGATTACCGGTGCCCCAGTAGACGAGGTTGAGCGAGGGATCGTAGGTGCCGGTCATCCAGGTCATGCCGCCGCCGTGGGAGATGGCGTCGGTGCCCTTGGGCCAGGTTTCGGAGCCGGGCTGGCCGGGCTTGGGCTCGGTGTACCAGCGCCACTGGACCTTGCCGGTTTCCGGGTCGATGGAATCGAGGAAGCCGGGGATATCGGTGACGTCGCCGGAGACGCCGGCGAGGACGTGGTTGCGGACGACGAGCGGCGCCATGGTGGAGAAATAGCCGAGCTTGGGATCGGCGAGCACGATGTCCCAGCGGACGGAGCCGTCCTTGGCATTGAGCGAGATGAGGTGGCAATCGGGGGTTTCGAAGAAGAGCCAGTCGCCGTACATGCCGACGCCGCGCTGGCCGATGTGGTCGCCCTGGGACTCGCGGAAGTAATGCCAGATGGTGCGGCCGGTGCGGGCGTCGAGGGCCCAGACGTTATCGGGCGTGGTGAGGTAGAGGATGCCGTTGACTTCGAGGGGCGTGGACTTGATGGGGACGGAGCGCATCTGCGCGACCCAGGCCGGGGTGAGTTGATTGACGTTGGATTGGTCGATCTGGCTGAGCGGGCTATAGCGGCGGCCGGAGTAATCGCCGTTGTAAGTGGGCCACCATCCGGGGGCCGGGGGCTGGGGGATGGAGACCAGGGGTTGGGATCTGGGGGATGGGGGCTGGGGGGTGGCGGCTCGCTGCGCTCGCGGCATTTCAGTGAGCGTTTCAAGGTAGGCGAAGAGATTGTGGATGCCGGCGTCGGTGTACTTTTCCATGAGGGCCCGGTGGGCGGCCAGGGGATCGTGGAGCTCGATTTTCACCTGCGAGCGCGGCCAGGAATGGTAGCCGGCGGCATCGGTGATGGCGATGTCGAACTCATCGATATGGGTGACGGCGCCTTCGAAGGTTTGACCGTTGGGGAGCGTGATTTTGGCGGTTTGGGTCGAACCGCGCCGGGCGGCGGGCCAGAGCATGCGCTGCTGGAGGTCGATGGGGGTGTATTTGCGGGCGATGCCGGCGAGGTCGCCGGTGGGGGAATGGCAGGCGGAGCAACCGCCCGCGCCGTTGAAATATGCTTTGCCGGCCGCGGCGTTGCCGGTGAGGAGTTTGGCGAGCGGATAGTCGTTCGAGACGTGGCCGCTGTGCAGAGCGGCGCCGGCCTGGAAATGGAGGAAGGCGGCGATGTCCGAGATTTGCGCGGCGGTGAGGTTGGAGAACGCGGACATGCCTTTATCGGGGCGGCCGTTGTGGACAATGGCACCGATGACATCGCCGTTTGTGTCGTGGCTAACGGCGGCCGAGCGGACAAGGTCCGGCGCGCGGTTGCCGGTGGCGTCTTCGCCGTGGCAGAAACCGCAGTTCGACTGGAAGGCGGCGTGGCCGCGCGCGACGGCGGCGGTATCGAAGTGAGGTAATTCACGCCGGTGGTGCTGCTGGGCGGGCGCGGGAGAGGGTGCAAGAATCGACAGAGCGATGGCGATGGGACAGAAGTGTCTGGGCAGCATCCTTCTGATCCATGGTAGCGCAGGAGTTGTGAGTTATGAGGTTTGGGAGCCGTTGCGGTACGCGAGGTCCAATAGCTCGACCACGTGCATGACGCGCTGGCCGCTGCCGTGGAGGCGGGCGCCGGCGGCGAGCTGGAGCATGCAGCCGGGATTGGCGGTGGCGACGATCTGCGCGCCGGCGGCTTTCACCGCCGCCATCTTGGCCGAGAGGATTTGCATGGACATCTCATTTTGCACGACGTTGTAGACGCCGGCACTGCCGCAGCAGATGTCGGCACCGGCCATTTCCTGGAAGATCACGCCGGGGATGGCCTCCAGCAGCATGCGCGGAGCGGAGCGGATGTGCTGGCCGTGGGCAAGGTGGCAGGAATCCTGGTAAGTGACGGTGGCGTTCACCGGACCCATGTCGCGGTTGAGCTCGATGGCGGCCAGGAATTCGGTGATGTCACGCATTTGGGCGGAGAATTCTGTTGCCTTGGCGGCCCAATCGGGGTCGTCCGCGAGGAGTTCGCCGTATTCCTTGAGCGTGGAGCCGCAGCCGGCGGCATTGGTGATGATGGCGTCGAAACCACCGCCGAGCACGGCGTCGATATTGCGGCGGGCGAGCTTGCGGGCATCTTCGCGCAAGCCGGAGTGGAGGTGAAGGGCGCCGCAGCAGGTCTGGTTTTCGGGAACCACGACCTCGCAGCCATTGCGCTGGAGAACGCGCACGGTGGCTTCGTTGAGCCGGGCAAACACCACGTTGGCGACGCAGCCGGCGAGAAACGCCACGCGATAGCGGCGCTCGCCCTGCGCCGGAAAGGTGCGGCCGATCTGGCTGAAGAAGAAGGGCGGCTCGGCGGAGGGAGCGAGCTGTTCGAGGTCGCCGAGGCGGCCGAGCAGCTTGAGGAAGCCGAGGGCGCGCACGAGAGCTTTGAGACCGCTGGCTTCGTAAAGGTAGAGCAGGGTGCCGGCGGTCATCAGCAGGCCGCGCGAGGGAAGCAGGCCGTGGAAGATGAAGCCGCGGACGCGGCGGGCCATCCAGCCGCGGTGGGTATGGACTTCAAGTTCGGCGCGGGCGTCCTCGACCATGCGGCCGTAGGGCACGCCGGAAGGACAGGCGGACTCGCAGCCGCGGCAGGCGAGGCAGAGATCGATGTGGCTGCGGTAGGAATCGGTGATGGGCGCGCCTTCGGCCACCTGCACCATCTGGTAGATGCGGCCGCGGGGCGAATCCATCTCCAGGCCCACGGCGCGATAGGTGGGGCAGGCGTTGAGGCAGAGGCCGCAGTGGACGCAACGGTCCAGGTCGAATTGCCGCGGGCCGGTGAGTTTCTCAGATACGGCGATAGAGTCGGCCACGATTCAAAAGGCTCCCGGGGTCAAACAATTCCTTGACGCGCCGCATGGTGGCGAGATCGCCGGCGGGCGCGGGCCAGAGTTCGAGATCGGACTTGCGGGCTTCCGGCGAAAATTCGATAACGGCGCGCCAGCCGCGGCGGACGGCTTCGTCCATCCAGGCGGCGGCCGCATCGGTATGGTCGAAGTAACCGTAGCAGATGCCCGAACCGGCACGCGCGATGGCCGGGCCATCGAACGCGACCATGACGGCTTCCAACCCTTTCAGCGTACACGAGACGCGCACGACGGCGCCATCGGGATGGGCTTCGAGGAAGTGCGGGGTGAAGTCTTCGACGTGGCGCCAGAGGGCGGAGGGCTGCTCGCCATCGAAGGCG
>JAJYLS010000352.1 GCA_021787555.1 Acidobacteriota bacterium
AATCTCGCCGCGCGGCAATAGCGGCGTCAAATACCGTATCCAGGACGAAGTGTGGGTGCCGCGCCAGCCGGGGGCCAAATTCGAGGACATGGTGAACGCCGGGCTCAAGAATCCCACCACCGTGCGCCCCGACCATGGCCAGCATTACGTCATCGGCTTCGAATACCAGATGATCGACAACCAGGGGAACCGCACTTCACGCAACAGCCCCACGCAGCAGACCGGGGCGCTCTACGACGTCTTCGCGCCATCGAAGGACGCGACGCATCCCGTCGGCGAATGGAACCATTCCCGCCTCGTCGTGCGCGGCGATCACATGGAGCACTGGCTAAACGGCGTGAAGGTTTTGGATGCCAGTCTGAAAGCCCCCGAAGTGGCGGAGGCGATGGCCAAGCGCTGGGGCGAAGGGTCGCCGGTTTACGAGTTGCTGGTGACGCAGCCGCGGGAGGCCTGTCCCATTTCGCTCCAGAACCACGGCAATGCAGCGTGGTTCAAGAATATCAAGATCCGGCGGCTGAAGTAGCCTTTTTCACCCGCGGCAGCAACATCAGCACCGCCCCATACACCAGCAGCGAGAGGAACAGCGCCGCCTTGCGGTCCTGGTGCAAGTCCTCGGCCAGCAATCGATACGCCCCCAGCACCATCGCCGGATAGACCAGCCGCGAAAGCTCGACGTTCCGCCATCGCGCCCCCGCCCAGGCGAACAGCAACGCCACGCCGGCCAGCACGCCGGTGCGCAGTGTGGCGCAGTAGGCGTGGCTCGCGTCCGCGCCGAAGATGCCATGATATGCCGCCGTCAGCACCCCCGCCAGAATGCCGGCCACCAGCCACGCCGCCGTCGCCGCCAGCGCCAGTCGCACCGCTTGAAAATTCCATGTCCTCTTGCCCGCGCGCCCATAATGCATGGCCAGGACGTAGCCGGCCAGCGCGGCGATGACGTATACGTCCACAATCCCGCCGTGCCGGCCCCACAAATCGGTCTCCAGCAGGTACCCCGCCGAACGCGCCAGCGCCCCCGAAATTCCGGCGGCCAGCAGCAAGTAAACGCAGCCGTGCACTTCGAGCGTCAGACGCCCGCTTGCCCCGCCCATCCAAATCGCGGCCACCGACAGGATCGCCCACAGCGCCGTCGCGTATCCGGTGGAGAAAACAATCCGGCTGCCCACCAGCGCCAGCAGAATCCCGAACGTGGAATAGGTATAAAAATTCCGCCCGCCCTTGCCTTCGAGCCGCATGAACGAAACCAGGTAGCAAGCCGCCGCGCACGCCAGCGCCAGAATCCCGATGGTTGCGGTTTGGCTGGCCAGCCGCAGCCCGCCGCCCACGCTGATGGCGAATGCCGCCGCGCACTGCGCCGTCTCGAAAGCCGTGAAGGTGAAGCCGCGGAAAATCGTGCGCACGATCGTGCTCGCCAGATAAATCGCTAGCAGCCCCACCTGCATTCCCACCAGCCAGGCCACCGGAATCGGCGTGTACGCCGGAGGCAGACCGCGCTCGTTGGTCACCAGCCACGTCGCCAGCACCACCGCCAAGTCCGCCGCCGCCGCCGCCAGCCACCGCTCGCTCAGCCAATGCTCGCAGCATGCCGAAATCTCGACCGCCGCCGCAATTCCGAGGAACACCAGCGTGAACGGCACGTCGTCGTGCGTGGCGATCAGCAGCGCCGCCGCCGTGCCCAGCCCCGCCAGCGTCACGATCGTCGCCACGATCAGCAGGTGCTTGCGCCAGGAAACCGCGAGCCCGAACAGCGTGAAAAAGACCAGGATGCCGCCGGCCGTCCACGTCCCCACCGCCTGGAACCGGGTGACCGCTTCCCACAGCAGCGGCGAGAGCACCAGCACCGCCGTCAAACTGTGGAGCGCGGTTTCCACCCGCCGGCCCGCCGGAGTCCGCGCCGCCCAAACCAGCCACAGGATGGCGTACACGATCCCCGCCGCCACCCCCGCCCGCGCCGAGACGGTCGAGGTTTCCGTCAGCGCGCGCAGCAGGTACGCGCCGGCCAGCCCCAGCAGCGCCCGCCCGATCGCCGGCAGAAGTGCTTCCGGATTGTCCCGTGCCGGCTGCTCCGCGCGCGGCTCTTCGGCAGCCGGTCCCACCGGCTGCCCCACCTCCATCCCGAGATACCGCTCGATGTTCGAGATGCGGCGCTCGAGATCGTCGTATTCAGGTTGCGCCATGGCAACCTCCGTTCGAGCTTACGCTGTTTCGCGCTTCAGCCAGGGCGGCAGGAGCTTCACGAGCACCCAGAATATGAGGAATGGCAGCAGCATCAGCGCGATCGCCGGCAGCAGCCCCTCCCGCGTGGCAAATCCCATCTTGTACGACGTGTAACCCAGAAAGCTCTTCGAGAAAAGCTGTCCGCCGATCACCACGTTCCAGCGCATGGCGAAAATACCGACGAGCGTCAGGCAGGAGGCCACCACGTACATCAGGCGCCGCTTCCCCTCCGCGACCCGCCATAGTTGCGTGATCGCCAGCAGCGCCAGCGGTAGCAGCGTCCCCAAACAGATCTGCAAAATCACCTGCGAGAACCACAGCCGTGTGTGCACCATGAAGTCCAGGCTGCGGAACGATTCGTCCGATTCATAAATGCGGTGCACCAGGTCGAGCATCTCCAGGCTGAAATCGATCATGAACATGTAAAAAAGGTACTTGGCGATGGTGTCCACGCACCGCATATCCACCGGCGTCTTCCTGACCTTCATTGCGGCCACATACAACACCAGCACCGCCGCGATCCCCGAAACCATCGCCGAAAACAGAAACACCACCGGCATCAGGGGGCTCGACCACCACGGGTTGGCCTTCACCGATCCGAAAATGAATCCCACGTACCCATGCAGCAGGAAGGCCGACGGGACGCCGACGACCGTCACGAAGTACCCGACCTTTTCATCTATCGCCCGCGCAGCGGGGCTGACGTTCATCGATCCCAGCGTCAGCACTTTGTACACCAGCCGCGTCCATCCCTTCGCGGTTTGCGCCATACGCACGATATCCGGCCGGAACTCCAGCCAGATCTCGACCAGCAGCACCACCGTCAGGTACCACAGGTACACAAACCCGAACATCGCCATGGCCGACGAGCGGTGCGGCGTCAAGTACATCTCGATTGATCGCTCCGGATGCCCCAGGTGCAATTGCAGCGGCAGCGGCGCCACCAGCAGAAACGCCAGCGCCGTCAGCAGCGCCAGCCGGTACGTCGGCCGTACCGCCTCCACCTTGAACACGCGCTCGAGCGACGCCAGAATGAACGCGCCCGCCACCAGCCCGGTAATGTACGGATAGAGCACAATGAGCACGCTCCATTGCAGCTCCACCTCGTTGGGATACATGAAACCATCGACACCCGGGATCATCATCGGACTGCTCCATCCAGATCGTGATATTTCACCTTCGGCTCCGTGGCCATATACGGCTTCAGCACTTGCACCTTGTTGTGGCGCAGAAATTCGTGGATCGGATCCTTCGGATTCTTGAAGTCCACCAACTGCCGCGCCCCGGTCGGGCAATTCTCGCAGCACGCCGTGGTCAGCCCCTGGGTGATGCGGTGATAGCACAGCGTGCACTTGTCCGCTGTATTCGTCTCCGGGTTCAGAAACCGGCAGCCATAGGGGCACGCCTGCACGCAATACCGGCAGCCCAGGCAGTAGGTCTGATCCACCAGCACCACGCCGTCCGGGCTCAGGAACGTGGCCCCTACCGGGCATACCTGCACGCACGGCGAATCCGCGCAGTGGTTGCACAGCTTGGGAACGAAAAAGCTCTTCACATTGGCGGGCGCGGGCAGCGGGAATCCGTTCATCGCGCCGTCCGGCGATTCCACCTTCGGCTGCCCCTCTTCCGGGACCTCGTACCGCTCAACCCACGTCCGGAAATACCCGTTCGGCACGTTATTCTCTTTCGAGCACGCCCGCACGCAGTTCCCGCAGCCGATGCACTTGTCGATGTCGATCAGCATTCCCCACCAGTGATCGGCCATCTTGTAGGCCTCGCTCGCAGGCGCCGCGCCGGTGATCTCTTCGAGCGTCGCCCCCACCGAAGCCAGCACGAGCATCTTGCCGCCAATCCGGAACAAATCCCGCCGCGTCATCATTTCCCCCTCCCGGAGCCGGCATCGGCTTCTGTCGCGATATGCGGGCTATGCGGCTGGTGGCACTCGGTGCATTTCATCCCGCCCGAATGCTCGGCCGTGACCACTTGCGGGAACCATGACGGCTTGGCCGGATCCTGCTCGTGGCAGCGCTTGCAGAGAACGGCCACGTCCGGCAGCTTCGGCACGTTGGCCGCGGGATCTTCGGCGTGCTTGGCCAGCGGGCCGTGGCACGCCTCGCAATGCACCGTCGCGTGTTTCCCCGCCGCCTTCACCTTCGCCTGATCGTCGTGGCACATGACGCACATGTCCTGCCCGGCGTAAGACACGGGCTTCTGCCGGATCATCTCCAGCGCGGCCCCGCGGTAATGCCCATACTCCCCGAACGACTTCGGCACCACTGCCGCCCGAATGACCAGAAAAACTCCCAGCCCGGCGATCAGCACCCCGGCCGGAAGAAGCAAATGGGCCCAATCCTGGAGGAACCGGCGCAAAGCAACTCCTTTCGTCAGCAGGATCTAAGCAATACGGGTACCAAAAGGTCCTTTATTCATGAAATCTAATAAAACCCGTCGCGACTACGTCGAAATTCTCTACACGCTACTGAAAACCTGGACGAGAGTTGGGCCAAATGGCGCATTCCGGGAGGCGCGCTGGGCGAAAAGGCGGCGTGGGACTGGGGGCTGGGGATTGGCGGCTGGCGGTTGGGGCTGGGGGACGAAGCCGATGGGGTTAGCGCCAGCGGGCGGCACGGGGGTGGAAGGGTTTTGCGGAACGAAGCCAATTTCGGTGGCAAGTGATTTGGAATCAAGGCCGCTTTCTGGCGGTTGCGGTTCCGGGGAGGGGGCTTCGCGGCGCGCTTTTTGGAGCCGCTCGAGCTCGTGGAGAGCGCGGGCGCAGTTGCGCTGAGTGGTGCTGAGGCGGCGCTGGAGCCGTTCGAAGGTTTCCTCCCTGGAGTAGAAAGCACGCCCCAGGGGAGGCGGACCGGCTCCCGGTTCGAGCCTGGCGATGGCGTAGTCCCACATCTGGGCTTCGGCGACGGCGAGACGGCGAAGGAGCCATTCGTTACGGATGAGGGCGTCGAGCCAGAGGCGCTCTTCGGGGGTGAGGGGCTGCCAGTGGTCATAGTATTCGGCGGAGAGGGCGGCGAGGTCTTCGGCATTTTCGCCGCGGATGACGAGAGATTGAGCGTGAATGCCGGATTTGAGAGCATTCA
>JAJYLS010000353.1 GCA_021787555.1 Acidobacteriota bacterium
CCGCAGCGGTCCAGGTACCATGAAGCCAGGTCGAAAAAGTGTACCGGCTCTTCCAGGATCCAATTGCCTACGCGCCTTGGGTCCATCCGCCATCCGCCCGCGCCCTTGCGATACGGCCGCCGCCACAGGTCCACCGTCACGTAGCGCAAATCGCCCAGCCGCCCGCTGTCCACCAGTCGCCGCACTTCCCCGTGCAGCCCCGAAAACCGCATCTCATGGCCCACTAAAAACTTCCGTCCCGAAGCCCGCCACGCCGCGACAATCCGGTCGCACGCCGCAACGCTGGTCGCCATCGGCTTTTCGAGCAGCACGTGTTTTCCATTCCGGAACGCCGCGCACGCCATTTCCTCGTGCAGATGGTTCGGCGCGCAGATGTCCACCACGTCCACGTCCGCGCCCGCCAGCAGTTCATCCAGCGAGCCGAACACCCGCGCTTCGGTCTCGCGCTCCGCCGCCGCGCGGCTGTCGGCCGTTGCCAAGCACACCGCCGTCAATTCGCAGTCAGGTGTGGATTCAATGGCCTTGGCGTGATACTTGCCCCATGAGCCGTATCCCGCCAGCCCGAAACGGATCGTTTGTGCCATGTTTTTTTAAGCCGGTAAGTCGTTCCACGTCACAATCCGCCGCTCGCGCAACGATTTTTCCGCCAGCAGCGAAATCTTGATCGCGGCTTTCCCGACTTCGCCGCTCACCATCGGCTTTGCCCCGGTGCGGATGCTGTTGGCGAACGCCAGGTACTCGCGGTATGTCCCTGTGTCCTGGTCCGGCCCCGCATTGCGCGCGGTGATCACGTCCGGCGCGGCGTCTTTCGTGTCGTACATCTTCGCCTGCCCGCCCGTGTGCAGCCGCACCGACACCTGCTTTCCTTCCGGAGTCATGATCCCCTTGGTCCCCGCCAGCACCATGAGCCGCGACACCGTCCGCGGCGCGCCCTGCCCGTATAGGCAGAAATTGAACGTGAATTTCACGCCGCTCTCGTAGTCGATCACCAGCCCCGCGTGATCGATCGTCTCGCGGTCCAGGTACACGTTGTTCCCGCCCGATGCGTACACCCGCGTCACCTGCGAGTCGATCATCCCGTGCAGGACGTCCATCTCATGGATGCCGTCCTCCATCAGGCTGCTCCCCGCCGTGTGCGTCAGCGTGCGCCAGTTCGTCGCCACTCCCGTCTTCGGGTCCGGATATTTCCAGCTCAGCTTGTACCAGTCGCTGCGGTAAATGTTCCCGTTGACGAACCGTACCTCGCCGATCTCGCCCGCCCGCACCAGTTCGTTCATCTTCACGTACAGCGGGTTGAACCGGTTCTGCTGCCCGATCTGCAAAATCTTCCCGCTCTTTTGCGCCGCCGCGATCATCCGGTTGGCATCGTCCACCGTCGTCGCCATGGGCTTCTCCGAAAGCACGTTGATCCCGTGCGAGAGCGCCGCCTCCGCCACTTCCGCGTGCAGGAAATTCGGCGTGATCACGATGACTCCGTCCAGGTCCTTCCGCTCCGCCAGCATCTTCTTGTAATCGGAGTATGTGGCGACCTTGCCGCCCACCAGCGAAGCCGCGTGATCCAGGTTTTGCGGCGTCGGGTCCGCCAGCGCCACCACCTCGAACTCCGGCAGCGCCTTGAGCACCTGGATATGCGCCCAGGCGCGGTGTCCCGTCCCTACGATGGCAATCCGCAGCCTTCTTTGCGAATCGCTCTGAGGGGGGGCCGCGGCAGCCGCACTCGCCCCGGCCGCCAGCAGGAATGTGCGTCGATCCATTTGCATAGGATGATTTCTCCGGCGCTTAGCATATCACCTGGCACGGCTATCTCAACTGCGGCCGCCCCCCGACCGCCCGCGCATCTCTCTCCAACTCCCGCCGCGCGTCGTCCGGCACCACCCGCCAGTTCCCCACCGCCTTCTCCGGCAGCGCCCCGCGCTCTCCGTAATACCGCACCATCAAATCCCGGATCTCCTCGTGCGACTGCCAAACGATCTTCGCTCCGCGAAACATCGAATATCCCGCGCTCCCCGCCGCCCGGTAGTTATTCACCGCGATGCGCAGCTTTTGATCCGGCGCCAGCGGTTTTCCGTGCCAGTGCAAATTCCGGATCCGGCTGCCCTCCGGCTGCGTCAGGTCGATCTCGTAATCCACGCCCTCCGCCATGTCGAAATTGAATCCCATCACCTTGCTGTTCACCAGCGGCGCCTCCGAGCACCGCGCCCCCGTGCACGTCAGGAAATACCGCGCCGAATTCTCCAGCGCGTCCTTCACCATCTCGCCCGTCCCCTCGATCGTATACAGCTCGTTGTCGTATGCATACAGCGCCGCGATCTGCCGCACCGTCACCCGTCCTTGCGGCACGCGCGCGCGGGTGTTGAACAGCGAAGTGAACGAAACGTCCGCGTGCGAATAGTAAAGCTGCACCTGGTGAATCGCGTCTACCAGCGGCGTGTCCTCCGTGCGTCCCAGCGTCCCGTCCAGTTCCCGCGCCGACGTGGCCACCGGCTGATCCAGATACCGCTCGGCCATCTCGTGATAGGGCCGCCCGATTGCCAGAATATCGGCTGCCGGCTCGGTCGCCGCGGTCACCGGAATCAGCCGGCTGCGCTTGCCGGTCAATCTCCACTGCTCACCCGCGCTCCGTTCCAACGTGAAATCCATGCGCGCCAGCGACATCCCCCAATTCTTCGGCTGCGTCAGCAGCACGCCGTCGATCGTCGCTGACGCCAGTTCCTGGTGCGTGTGCCCGAACACGATGGCATCGATTCCCGGCACATCGAGGGCCAGTCGGTCGACCACGTTCTCCTCACTGTTCCCCAGCCCCGAATGCGACGCCACCAGAATCAGGTCCGGCCGTTCCTTCGCCCGCAACTCTTCGACCGCCTTCCGCACCTCCGGAACCGGCGACAGAAACCGGTACGACCCCATGTTCTCCGGCTTCTCCCATGTCGGCACCGCCGGCGTCGTGATCCCGACGATCGCCACCTTCACCCCGGCCACCATCTTCACCACGTACCCGTCGTAAGGCCGCTCCCGCCCGCCCGGCGCCACCACCGTATTTGCCGAAAGCCACGGAAATTTCGCGTCCGACCGCGCCTTTTCGAGGTTCTTCAGCCCGTAGTTGTACTCGTGGTTCCCCACCGTCATGGCGGCGTATCCCAGGCGGTTCATTGCCAGCATCATCGGGTCGGCGGCCAATGTCGGCCTGCCCGTCGTCACCGCCTCCTGGTACACGTACTCCAGCGGCGTCCCCTGAATCGTATCGCCGCAGTCGATCAGCAGATGATTGGGATTTTCCGCCTCCTCCGCGCGAATCAGCGTCGCCACCTTCGCCAGCCCCCGCGCCGCCGGCCGATCCGTAAAGTAGTCGACGGGGTAAATGTTCCCGTGAAGGTCCGTTGTAGCCAGCACGGTGATCGTAACCTGCTCCGCGAACGCGGACAGGCCGCAAAGCAGCATGAGCAACAAACAGCGGCGCATAGCGAAGGAACCCTCAGTATAAACGCTCAACTCCTCAACTCCTCAACTCCTAACTCCTCAACTCCTCAACTCCTGACTCCTGACTCCTTTGTTCTAAAATGAGACTTCCTCTGGAGAATATAAGATGAACCGGTTATCTTTTCTGATTTTGATCGCGGCCGCGGCCGCCGCCTTCGCGCAGGCCCCGCCCACCAGCCATCGCCCGCCGCGCCGGCTGCGAAACCCGCTCTCGCGCCCGGCCTCTACGCCACATTCCACACCTCGGCCGGCATCATCGTGGCGCAACTGTTCGAAAAGGAAACCCCGCTCACCGTCCGCAACTTCAGCTACCTCGCCCGCGGGATCAAACCGTGGATGGATCCCAAGACCAAAACGATGGTGAAGCGCCCCATGTACAACGGCATCACTTTCCACCGCACCATCGCCGGTTTCATGATCCAGTCCGGCGATCCCACCGGCACCGGTTCCCACAATTGCGGCTTCACCATCAAAGACGAAATCCGCCCGGACCTCAAGTTCGACCGCTCCGGCCGCCTCGCCATGGCCAACATCGGCTCGCCCAATACCGGCGCCTGCCAGTGGTTCATCACCGAGGTGCCGTACCCCTCGCTCAACGGCGGCTACACCATTTTCGGCCAGGTGGTCGAAGGGCAGGACGTCGTCACCAAAATCGCCCACATGCCCGCCCGCGGCGATAAGCCCGTCAACCCCGTGCGGCTGATCAGGGTCACCTTCCATCGCGAAGGCCCGCCGGCCGCCCCCACGGCGAGGCATACCACCCAGCCGGCCGCGAAGAAATCCCCGGCGAAAAAGTAGCGGCGAACTCCCTTGACCTACCGCGCCCTCGTCCTCTTCGATATCGACGGCACCCTGGTCCGCCGCGCCGGCCCGCATCATCGCGAAGCGCTGGCGCGCGGCATCCTCCGCGTCACCGGCCTCTCCACCACCACCGACGGCATCCCGGTCCAGGGCATGCTCGATCCCGACATCGTCGCCGTGATGCTCCGCCGCGCCGGTTTTCCGCGCGCCCGCATCTGCGAGGCCATCCCCGAAATCCAGCGCGCCGCCGAGCGCTATTATCTCCGCGTCTGCCCGCCGCTCGCGCACGTGCATTGCCCCGGTGTCGAGCCTCTGCTCGCGCGCCTCGAGCGCCGCGGTATCCTGCTCGGCCTCGTCACCGGCAATCTCACCCGTATCGGCTGGCGCAAGCTGGAGCGCGCCGGCCTCAGCCGCTACTTCACCTTCGGAGCTTTCGGCGAAATGGCCAAAACCCGCGCCGGCCTGGTGAAACTCGCCATCGCCGAGGCCCGCCGCAACGGCTGGATCGCGCGCGCCACGCCCATTTCCCTCGTTGGCGATGCCCCCCAGGACATCCTCGCCGCCCGCCACAACGGTATCCACTCCATCGCCGTCCAGACTGGCATCACCCCGCCCGCCGACCTCGCCGCCCAATCCCCCAACATCCTTCTCAAGGACCTCCGCGCCCTCCGCCTCCGCATGGTGGAAGCCTGAGCCCGCCCCGGTTCGTCAAAATCCACTTTTTTTGGGCAATAACGTAGTTGACAAATCAACAGGGGACAAGTCAGGGTGAATACCGGCGTGACAGGCTGGCGGCCACCGTCGGCCACCGTTGGGCGCGCGACACAGAAGTTGTGACTACGACGCCCGGCGGTCCGCCCAGTAGTCCTCGAAGCGGCTGTTGAGGTTGCAGCAGCGCAGGGCCAGAATCGCGTTGGCGCCGCGTACGGTCCAGAACATGCCGGAGCGTTTGAGCCGCGTACCGACGACGGTCTTGCAGCCGGCCTCGATGACTCCCGACCCAACGAACAGGTGCTGCTTGC
>JAJYLS010000354.1 GCA_021787555.1 Acidobacteriota bacterium
CTAGCTTCGAGCAGCGCGCCCGGGAAGAGGCCGAACGGCGCGGCTGGCGCTTCGAATCGGTGGCCGGAAATCTCGATCTTTTCGAGCGCCTAGTGTCGGGCAATTGGGACGAGGTAGATTTCCTGGTGGTGCCGCCCGGCTGGCGCAGCGTGGCGCGCTACGACGGCAAAATCCTCGACAAAGAGCCGCTCCCGTGACGCGCTTCCGCGTGAAACTGCTGCCGCTGGGCGCGGAATTCGAAGCCGACCGGGGCGAATCGCTGGAAGCTCCGCTGGCGCCGCTGGGGATCGAGTTCCCCTGCGGGGGCGCGGGCATCTGCCGCGGGTGCCGCGTCCGCGTGATCGAAGGGTCGATCGCCATCACGCCGGAGATGGAGGAAGCTTTCACTCCGGCCGAGCTCGCGGCGGGCTGGCGTTTGGCGTGCTGTAGCCAAGTGGAAGGGCCGCTCACGCTGGAAGTGGCGCAGTGGGAAGTGCCCGTGCTGGCGGACGATACCGCGGTCCCGTTCGAGCCGGCCGAGGGCACCGCGATCGCGATCGACCTGGGCACCACCACGCTGGTGGCGCAATCCATCGATCTGGCCACGGGCGAGGTTCTTGGCGTCCGCACGGCGCTCAACCCGCAAGCGGTGCACGGCGCGGATATCATGAGCCGCGTGGAATTCGCCATGGCGGGCGGGAGCGCCGAGCTGACCGCTCAGATCCGCGAGGCCATCGGCGCGCTGGTGGGCGAGCTTCCGCGCCGCGATGAAGTGCAAGCCGCGATGCTGGCGGGCAATACGGTGATGCACCATCTGTTCTGCGGGATCGACGTGGCGCCTCTCGCGGCCGTGCCCTTCCAGCCGGTGAACGATGGCGAGCAGATCTTCGAGACCGCGGCGCTCGGCTGGGACCTGCCGGCGCGCGCGCGGATCCATTTCCTGCCCTGCCTCGGTGGGTTCGTCGGCAGCGATATTCTCGCCGGCATTATCGCAACCGGGCTGGCCGAAGGCCGCGGGCTGCGCGCGCTGATCGATCTCGGTACCAATGGCGAGATTGTCCTCGGGAACGCGGAACGCATGCTGTGCGCATCCACGGCGGCCGGTCCGGCATTCGAAGCAGGCAGGATCCGCATGGGGATGCGCGCGGGGTCGGGCGCCATCGCCCACGTCTCACTGCGCAACGGCAGTTTCGAATGCCGCACGATCGGCGACGGCGCGCCGCGCGGCATCTGCGGCAGCGGCCTGGTGGATGCCGTGGCCGCGGGGCTCGAATCCGGCGCCATCCTGGGCAGCGGCCGGCTGGAAAACGGTGCGCGCGAACTGCCGCTGGCCGACCCGGTGAGCTTCACGCAATCCGATATCCGCCAGTTGCAGCTTGCCAAAGGCGCGGTCGCCGCGGGGCTGCGGCTGCTGCTGGACATGTGGGGCGCCTCGCCGTCCGGCATCGAAGCGGTGTACCTGGCGGGCGCGTTCGGCAACTACGTGCGGATTGCGAGCGCGCGGCGCATCGGGCTCCTCGAAATGGATCCGGCGCGCGTGATTCCCGCCGGAAACACCGCGCTGCGGGGTGTCAAGATGGCGCTGCTGTGCCCGTCGCGGCGCGACGGTTGGATGGAGGGAATCCGGCGCCGCACCACGCACGTGCCCCTGGCTTCGGATGCGCGGTTTCAGGATGTGTTTGCGGAGTGCCTGCGGCTGGGTTGAGTGCCTGGTTTCGCAAAGACGGTTGCCCGCCCGAGGACCGCTCCCTAACGGTCGCGGCTCTGATTCACGAGGTCCTTCTCCAGCGCCAGGTAGGCGCACGCCACCACCACCAGGAACATGGTGAGCACTTCCGAATCGCCGAGGTTCATTTCGAAAAACCCCTCGGCCAGCGCCGCCAGCGTGACCGCGATGCCGCCGTGCAGAAGGAACTTGCGGTCGCTGCGGCCGGGCGGCAGCACGCGCAGGCCGCGCCAATAGTCGTAGAACATCCGGCCGATCATCCACAGGAAAACCAGCAGCACCGGAATGCCGCGCTCGGCGGCGTATTGCAGGTAAATGTTGTGCAGGTGGCCGTACCAGCCCGAGGGCAGCGGGCGCGGGGTGTCGGGAGCCACCCATTCCTTGAAGTGCAGCTTGATCATTTCCGGGCCGAGCCCCAGGACCGGGTGCGCCTCCACCATGCGGATTCCCGTGCGCCAGGTCACCAGGCGGAAGGCGTTGGAATCCACCTGCTGCGGATGCAGCAGCGAGGTGAAGCGCTCGCGCAGGTCGTGCGGCGCGACCACGATCACCAGCGCAATGACCGCCGGGACGAGCACCACCAGGCGACGCTGCCAGAACCACACCAGGTAGACCGCCGCGACCGCGGTGCCGATCCACACGGCCCGCGTCTCGCCCAGGAAAATAGCGAGCCACAGCAGAACGGCGCAGCTAATCCAAATCCAGGCCCGCCGGCGCGCTTCGGGCGCGAAGAAGAGAAAGCTCGCCAGCATGACGAGCGCGAACATTTCCTGCCCGGTGAAGGTGTTCCAGTGGCTCATGAAGCCGGTGATGCGCTCGGAAACGTAATAGTCGTAGAAATTCATGCCGAGCTGGTGCGCCTGCTGCACTTTTGCGGCAAACTGAACCAGCCCGCGGACGGCGGTGATGCTGCCGAATGCCGCCCAGGTGAGAAACAACCAGCGGATGAGCGCCATGTCCCGCAGCGCCGAGAAGACCACGAGCAGCTCGCAAAAGACATAGAATTTGCGCACCTGGGGCAGGCCAGCCGCGGGATTTCCGGAAAACGCCAGCGAGATTATGGTGCCGAGGAGAAACAGCGCAAGGGGAAGCTTGATGCGCGGAAGACGGAGGGGCGCGCCGGAGAGCAGGAGGGCGGCGAGTCCCAGGGCCAGCAGAATCTGCGAAACCGCAATTGAAAACAGAATCGACACGGCCGACCCGAATGCCAACCAGCGGGCGGCGCGCAGTGGAAATGACTCCTGCGGGTCCATGCAAACAGGGTAGCAGCACGGAGGAGAGCGTGCGCTTGCGCGGGTGCGGTTCGACTGAGGCGGGGCAGCCGGACCCGGGTTGGCCTCCAAGGTCCTGTTCTGGAAGACGCGGCGCTCGATGCATCCGCTCGCAAGCCGCAGACGGCGCGGAGCATTGGCCGTACCCGGCTACACAGCCGCGGTGAGGCGCCCGACGACGTTTCGCAGGGCGGCGGCTTGCGCGTTCAACTCGGCGCCGGCGGCGGCGCTTTCCTCGGAATTTGCCGCGGCGCTCTGGGTCACCTGCTCGATCTGTACCAGGGCCTTGGCGATTTGGTCGATGCCGCGCGCCTGCTCCTGGCTGCCCACGCTCAGTTCGTCCATCAGCGTTTTGACCCGGGCGCCGCCTTCGGTTATGACATGAATGGCGGCGGCCACCTGCGCCAGTTTGGTGCTGCCCTCGCCCGATCGGGAGATCGATTCTTCGATCAGCCGCGCGGTATCCTCGGCCGCCTGCGCGCTGCGCTGCGCCAGATTGCGCACCTCCTCCGCCACCACCGCGAAGCCCATTCCGGCTTCTCCGGCGCGCGCCGCCTCGACCGCCGCATTCAGCGCCAGGATATTGGTCTGGAAGGCGATCTCGTCGATCACCTGAATAATTTTTGAGATCCGCTGGCTGGAATCGCCGATCGCCTGCATCGAAGCAGTCATCTCCTGGAGAGCCTGGTTGGCTTCCTGCATCTGCCGCTCCGTCTGCGAAGTGGCTTCCCAGGCCGCGCGGGAATGTTCGGCGCCGCGCTTGGTCATCGAATTGATTTGCTCGGTCGAAGCCGAGGTTTCCTCCACCGAGGCCGCCTGCTCGGAAGCGCCCTTCGCCAGCGAATCGCTCGACGCCGAGACTTGGCCCGCCGCGCTGGCCACCTGTTCGGTCGCCTCGGACATCTCCGCGGCAAGCCCCCGCAGCAGCTTCGCAATTCCGCGCACGCAGTACCATGCGGCGACAGCCACGCCCATAAACAACCCAAGCAGGCCAAACCCAAGCGCCCGGCTCCCACTCACACGGTTCCGCGCGTCCCGGCTATCCGCCGCCAACCCGTCCTGCTGCTGTTTGGTCAATTGGGCAGCGGCTTTTTCCATGGCGTCGACCAGTGGATAGATCTTGTTCAGCATAATATCGTGGCCTGCCTCAAAATCATGCTGCGACACCAGGTCCAGGTACTTCCGGTAGAGCACGACCCACTGCGCCGCGCCCTGCTCGATGCTTTCCAGCGCCTGCTTCTCACCCGCGGCGGTCACCAGCGGACGCAAGTCCGCGGTCTGCGCTTTCAGCCGCGCCGCCGTGGCATCGAAAGCCTGCTTCCCGGAGGAGTCGCCCGAATGGCAGGTCGCACAGGGCGCCTGCGAGGCACCGCTCGCCGCCTTCACCTGTCCCACCAGCGGATTGACGATCGAGAGCTCCGCCTTGAGGGCCTCCGCCTTCATTTCGGAAAAACTGGCGCTCAAGGCGCCGGCAAGCTGTAGTTTCTTAGCGGTCACGTTCACCGCGCCATCCAACGCGCCGCCCAGGCGGCCGACGGATGTGATTCCGAACCCAGCCAGGACCAGCGCCAGCAACAGCATGGATCCAAAGCCCCACAGCAGCTTGGAACGAATTTTCACGGCTCCGTCCTCCTTTCAGCCGGCATTGGCCGGCTCAATCGCGTAGATCGGTGGAATCCGTAAAAAACTTTAGTGGAGCCCGGAAGTCCGTCGAGTATTACTATTCCAGCGGCGTGACGATCTTGCGGTGACAGAAGCTGTTCTCGTCGCCAATGATGAGGCGTGTCAGCCAGCCGCCTTCCGAAACCAGCACCACCGGATGCAAAAGATCGCCGGCCACCTTGAACTGAAAAGATGCGGTGAATTCTTCGCCTGGCGCGAGTTGTTTATTGAGAGGCGGACCGTCGGCCGAAAGCGGCGTGAACACGCGCCCGCGCAAATCCAGCACCTCGATTCGCGGATGGTCCGGCCGCATATGTGCGCGCCGCGCCTGGCTCTTCACCTTCACCTCCACTACCGCGCCGGTATCGTCGTGGTCCGCCCGCGTCACGGTTACGCACCAGTCGTCAAAGCACTTCGGCTGCCCCAGCTCAATAGTGCGGTCGCGACTCGTGAGCGAGAACGTGAGCAGTGCCATGGCGTACGCCCCGGCCACAATCGCCGCGCTAATGAAAGAGCCCGTGGAGACGCTGCGCCGGGACATGGCCGACACCACCCCGCGGAGGAGCAGAAAAACAATCGCCAGCACCGCGGCGATCAGGATGCCCGTCTCG
>JAJYLS010000355.1 GCA_021787555.1 Acidobacteriota bacterium
GCTCGCGCCGGTTTGCGCGGCGCGCCCAGCGGCACCGGCCACTATTCCTGCCAGGATCTGCCGTCTGCTGAGTGCCATGAGCGGTAGTCTCAATTTTACCGCCGGCGCCGGAGGGACGACCCCGTGGCCCGGTCGATCACCGCCTTGCGGTCTCCCTGTTTCCACAGGCGCTGGACTTCGTCGTCGGGCATGCCGGCCATGCGGCCGAGCAGTAGGAAGGGCGGCAGGGCATAGCGCGGCGACTTCCATTCGGCCATCTCGACCATGGCCGGCAGGGCGCGGTCGTGGATCAACTGGAGCGCTTCGCCGCCGGCGCCATGGTCTGTAAGGATGAGGAGCGTCCGGACGGCTTCCACGCGGTCGCTCAGCACGATGGAGTTGAGCAACTCGACCATCCAGGTGGGGGAGATCTTGATGCCCAGCGCCGGATTTTGGGCCGCGAAGACGCCGATGGCGGCGAGGCCGCGCAAGGCATTGGCGCGCACGGATTCGTCGGGATCCTGCAAGGCGTATTGCAACTCATCGGCGGCGGCCTGCTTCTTCGGCTCGTAGCCGATGAGGGCGGCGGCGATGGCGCGTTGGCCCGGTTCCGAGGCGCGGCGCAGCTCATCGCGCAGCGGTTGGACGTGGCCCGCGGCATAGTCGACGAACTGTCCCTGGAAAGCGCGCACCTGGGGATCGGCGCTCAGCGCATGGCCGGCGGTGAGGCGTTCGGCGGCCTGGCCCGCGGCGGCGGCGCGCGCGACCGCGTCGAGATACTGGCGGTACATATCGACGATGTTCGCGGGAAGGGTAACGTCGCCGGCGGGATCGCTGCGAAACTCGGCGCGAGGCGCGCCTTTCTCCTGGATGCCGATGAACAGGTCGGTGGCGGAGCCGTTGCAGCATTCGGCGGTGATGCGCGCCATGATCACGCCGGAAATGCGCGAGATGGCGTCCTCCAGGGCGCCTTTCGACGGCGGGAGCGGATCGCCGGGATGGACGCGGATCACGCGGAGGATGCGCTCGGGCGAGACTTTGTGCACTCCGTAGAAATTAATGTCGCCGACGACGGGCTTCTGGGCGGCCGCCGAGCACACGACCACTAGGAGCGCAAGAAGATGCCTCACATCACTCCAGACGCGCCGCGGGGGCCGGGGTTGCGGAAATCAGCGCTGCGCCTGCTGCTGAGCCAGAGGGCCGATCACCGGCAAAACGATCGTCTTGCCCTGATACGTCGAAAAAAGCATGAAAAGCCAGAGGGCAAAGAAGGCCAGCCGGAGCAGAGACGTAAGGAAGAGCAGCGTCCAGAAATGGAATGCCGTGAACAGCACGAAATCGAAGACGTACCCGATCACGATGCAGGCCACGCTAAGGAAAATGGACTGGAACGCGTGGAAGCGCACGGTGCGGTTCTGGTTGTACGGCTGCATCACCAAGAAGACGATGCCGGTGATGAAGCCCAGGATATAGCACAGCATGGACGCGACATTATCGGCCATCCCCACGGATGCAGCGATAACAGGCTGCGGGCCGCCACCCGGAGCCGCTCCGGCCGGGGCCGCCGCTCCTACGGCACTGCCACACTTCGCGCAAAATTTTCCTTCAACTGGTGCTCCGCATGACGGACAAAACGGCATTAACACCTCCCCGAAGCAATCTACTACTAAGAAAATCCCTGTGCAAGTGGGGGTGTCGCGGAAGAGTTCCAGTGCACGTGTCTAGTAGTACTATTCCCTGCACGTGGCGCGGTCTCTTTGCGTCTGAGGCATCAGGAGGTCACGCGCGATGCGCAGCATGATGACCGCACTGCTGATTGGAGGATTTTTGGCCGCCGGCCTTTACGGCCAGAACCAGCCCGCCGCGCCGGCAGTGGCGCCGGCGGTTTACCGCGTCGAGTTCGTCATACACGATGCCAACGAGCCCGCGGCCAAAGCCGGCCGGCATTACGCCCTGCTGATCGAAAGCGGCGGCAAGGGAACCCTGAAGGTGGGCAACCGGGTGGCGATCACCATGGCAAACGGCCAGTTCAACTATATCGATGTGGGCACCAACATCGATTGCCGGCTCCACGGGGGGCCTGAAAGGGTGGAACTGACGGCGAGCATGGATATGAGTACCGTGCTCCCGCGGATCAGCACGGGACCGGCTGCGCCATCGAGCCCAACGGTTTCGCAGCTCAGGATCGACGTGGACGCGAACCTGGAGCCGGGCAAGCGCGCGACGGTGGCCTCCATCCAGGACCCCATCACGCAGCGCGATGTGGACGTGGAGGCGACGGTGACGAAGGTGCGATGATGCGGTCCTTGATGCGCTACAATGGCCGCGGATGGTCAATGAGATTCTGACGATCGGAATCCCTGCCCTTGCCGTGCTAACCGGCATCCTGATCAACAACAGTCGCCTCAGCGACCTGCGCGCCTATATTGACTCCCGCTTCAAGGCTGAGCGTCGCGCCAACGACGCGCATTTCCAACCGCTGCTCAGTAAAGTCGATGACATCGATAACCGCCTGACGCGGCTGGAGGACCGCTGTGCGGCCTCGATCGGTTGCCGGGGCGCGGGTGACGGAGGCGGCCCTGTGCGCTTGGCAAGCTGCTCCGGCTTCAGCGAGCGCAATTCCTTCGTGACTACATCCTAGCGCGGTGCCGCTAGCGCAGTGCTACCCGGGGGCTGCCCGCTTCCAGTGGATTGGGCAGGTGCCGCTCGGCGTAGTAGCCGGGGTGCACGCGCTCCACAATCTGCGCCACGCTGCGGTCCAGGACGCGGAAGTACGGCTGCGGATAAAGGCCGATCCAGAAAGCCCAGGCCACCAGCGGTACGAAGATCGCGATCTCGCGCCAGGAGAGATCTTTCAGGGTCTGGTTCTTTTCCTTCACCTCTCCGAGCATGGTGCGCTGGAAGAGCCAGAGCAGGTACGCCGCGCCGAGGGCGATTCCCACCACCGCCCAGAAAGCCCAGTTCAAGGAAACCTGGTAGGCGCCGCCGAGAATGGTGATCTCGCCGATGAAGCCGTTGAGCGGCGGCATGCCCATGGAACTGAGCGCCGCCAGGCCGAAGATGATGGTGAACACCGGCATCACCTTCAGCAGCCCGCCGTATTCCGAGATCTCGCGCGTGTGGCGCCGCTCGTAAACCACGCCCACGATCAGGAAGAGCATGCCCGTCGAGATGCCGTGGTTGATCTGCTGGATGATCGACCCCGAAATGCCACCGGGATTCAGCGCGAAAATGCCCAGCGTGCAGAAGCCCAGATGGCTCACCGAAGAATACGCCACCAGCTTCTTCCAGTCCTTTTGCATGAGCGAGGCGAGCGCGCCGTAGACGATGGCGATGATGGAAAGGATTGCCATTACGCTGATGATCGTCGGATCTTTGGCGGAGTCCGGCAGTAGCGGCAGAGAGAAGCGCAGGAAGCCGTACGTTCCCATTTTCAGGAGGACGCTGGCCAGGATCACCGAACCCGCCGTGGGGGCCTCGACGTGGGCGTCGGGCAGCCACGTGTGGAACGGCCACATCGGCACCTTCACCGCGAAGCCCAGGAAGAAGGCCCAGAAGACCCACCAGGACATCACCGGGGAGAGGTGCGTCTGCATCAGGTCGGCGATATCGAAGCTGTAAGTCTGGAATTGCGCGTAGTGCTGGAGGTAGAGCGTCAGGATGCCCAGGAACATCAGCACCGAGCCGATCATCGTATAAATGATGAACTTCATGGCGGCGTAGACGCGCCGCGGCCCACCCCAGATGGCGATGATGAAGTACATGGGGATGAGCACCAGGTCCCAGAACACAAAGAACAGCAGGAAATCGAGCGCCATGAAGACGCCCAGCATGGCCGTCTGGAGCACCAGGAACCAGGCGTAGTATTCCTTGAGGCGGTCGGTTATGGCGTTCCAACTCGAAAGGATGGAGATGAAGCCCAACAGCGTGGTCAGCATGACCAGTAGCAGGCCGAGACCATCGATGCCGATGTGGTAGCTGGCGCCGAGCATGGGAATCCAGGGCGCCTTCTCGACGAATTGAAAATCCTTCGTGCGGTCGAAGTTAAAGACCAGCGGCAGAGAAACCAGGAACCCCGCCAGCGCCGCAAAGTTGGCCCAGAGCTTCATGGCGCGCACATTCGACGACGGAATGAACAGCAGCACCAGCAGCCCCGCCAGCGGCGTAAAAAGAACGATGGAGAGGATGTGATCCATAAGAGGCTTGGGGATAGCCCCTCATGGTAGCACCACTGCGGCGTTCAATACTTTCCGCAGACGCTGACTTCGATTCCCATCTCCCGGAACATGGCCGCCTTGGCCGCCAGCGCCAGGTCGGCACCCACGGCGTCCGGCCCGTAGGCCACCTGCACGTGGTTGGCCTTGTGGCGCGCCATCATCTGGTCGCGCGTCACCCCGTTCAGCACCGCGTGCATGATCGGCCACTGCGCCGTGGTCATGCTCCAGCGCCGCTCGGTCTCCTCTTTGGGCAACTCCACCACGCGCGCCCGCCCGAGGTCCGCCTTCAGCTTGCCCCTATCCACGAACACCCGGCTCCAGACGATCTCCCCCGGCTTGCACACGCCTTTCAGGCTGCCGCCGCCCAGCCGGAAGTACATGGCCGGCTGGCGCTCGCTCATGGCTCCCGCATACCCGCCGATATAGTGCTGCGGCGGCGCCGCCCCGGAAATCTGGAAGACCCACACGAACTCTTCTTTCCCGTTCAGGGTGTACGGCTCGCCGTAGCGCACGTCGTGCAGCGTGGTCTCCGGATCGTAGCCCAACGCCGTCCACACGCGGTTGGTCGCCAGCGCGTCCAGTCCCGCGCACTCATCCACCTCGTTGAAGTGGGGCAGCGCGCGGCCTTCGTAGAGAACCCGCCCGTTTCCACGCGCTTTCACCGGCGGCCGGTCCACGTTGTTCAGCAGGCCTTCCGCCAAGTCCGAGGCTGGCGCCAAGTCCTTCAGTCCCTGCTGATATTGAATGCCGATGGCGTCGCAGCCGAAATCGTCCGCGATGCGCAGCGCGGCGATGTACATGCGGCACTGGTCGAGCACCTGCTCGTCGGTCAGATCCGTCTCGGGGTCCGGTCCGGTGGCGAAACACACGCCCTTGCGGTCCAGCCACTGCCGGACCGCGCGCGCTTCCGCCTCCTTCACCTGGCGCATTTCGGCGTACAGCGCCGACTGGCTCAGCCGCTCTTTGAAAATTCCCGTCGGGTGCAATAGCTCGTCCGGGATGATGGCGTTGTACATCCCCATGCAACCCTCGTCGAAAATTCCCAGAATGG
>JAJYLS010000356.1 GCA_021787555.1 Acidobacteriota bacterium
CTCCGCGCACATGGTGCTGGGGCTCTACGGTGCGCTGAACACCGTGGCCACTCTGGTGGTGTTCCTCAAGCTGGGCTGGCTTTCGGTGGTCTGCGTGTTCCTGAGTTATTTCTTCATGTCGATCATGTTCCCCACGATTTTCGCCCTGGGCATTTTCGGCCTGGGCGCGCGAGCCAAGAAGGCCTCGGCCTTCATCGTCATGGCCATCATGGGCGGCGCCATTCTCCCCAAGCTCATGGGCAGGGTGGCGGACGTTTGGGACATGTCGCGCGGCTTTATCGTGCCGATGGTCTGCTTCGCCTTCGTAGCCTACTACGGCGTGCGCTGGCCCAAGCTCAGCAAAGCGGAGTCGCTGCAAGGCGGCAAGGTGGCCGTGGGGCACTGAGGATCTATATCCTCCAGCAGAAGACGTTCACGCCGCATAGATCGCGCGCAGATGTCGCAGACGGCTGATTCCCGCAACGTAACCCCTAGTGCGATCGTCATAGCGCCTCTACTTCCATTATCGCCGCTTTACTTCGCGCCCACCGCCGCCGCGTTCCGCTCGCGCGCCATGTACTGGTCGTAGATCCACGCGTACGTCTTTTCCAGGCCCGCGCGCAGCGGGGTATCGGGCTCCCAGCCGAGCAGTTTCCTGATCAGGGTGTTGTCGCTGTTGCGCCCCACCACCCCTTTGGGAGCGCTTAAGTCGTATCGGCGCTTCAGCTTGATGCCGGCGATATCTTCGACCATGTCCACCAACTGGTTCACCGAAACCATCTCGGCAGAGCCCAGGTTGATGGCATCCACAATCTCCGAATCCATGATCATGCGCACGCCCTTCAGGCAGTCGTCGATGTACATGAAGCTGCGCGTCTGCTCGCCGCTGCCCCAGATCGTGATTTCGTGCCGCCCGCTCACCTTGGCCTCGATCGCCTTGCGGCAGATCGCCGCCGGCGCCTTTTCGCGGCCGCCGTCCCACGTCCCGTGCGGACCGTAGACGTTGTGAAACCGCGCCATGCGCGCGCGCAGGCCGTAATCTTCGCGGAAATGTCGGCACATGCGCTCGCTGAACAGCTTTTCCCACCCGTAACCGTCCTCGGGCATGGCGGGGTAGGCATCCTCTTCCTTGAGGCCCGGATTGTTTACGTCCTGCTGTTTTGCGGCGTTATAGACGCACGCCGAGGAGGAATAGAAATACCGCGGCACGCCGCATTTGCGCGCGGCCTCCAGCATGTGGGTGTTGATCAGCACCGAGAGCATGCACAGCGTCTTATTGTTTTCGATGAACCCCATGCCGCCCATGTTGGAGGCGAAGTTATAAATCTCGGCGGCGCCCCCGGCCGCCTGCTCGCAGCTCTCCCGCAGGTTCAGATCGAGCACCCGGTTCTCGACATCCGGGAATGACTGATACCATTCTTCGACGGGCTTGATATCCACGGCGCGCAGGCGCCCGTATCCCTGCCGCCTGAACTCGGCGATCGTCCAGCCGCCGATAAACCCGCCCGCTCCCGTCACGACTATCAGGTCGTCTCGCATCAGCGCCATAGTAACGCACATGCGGCTCCGAAAGTCCGCTCCTCGCCCGACGACACCCGGTTGTGCGGCTATGAGTCTAAAACGCCAGTCGCAACGAAAGCTGAATCACGCGCGGCGCGGCGGCGGTCAGAATCCGCCCGAAATTCACGTTCGTCAGCGTGGCTACCGGATTGCCGAAGTTCGCATGGTTGAGCAGGTTGAACGCCTCGAACCGAAGTTCCGTCCGTACCCGGTCGGTGATCGGAACGTCTTTGAGCAGCCCGAAGTCCCAGTTCCACATGCCCGGACCGGTCAGGCCGTTGCGCCCGCTGTCGCCGAAGGTGCCGAGCGCGTTCTGCACATACGCCGCGGTATTGAACCACTCGCGAAGGGAGTTTGCACCCGCAGGCCGCCACGATTGCGGGGTAACCATATCCGCAAGATCGTTGACGCCGGAGTTGGTGGTGGGGCCGGAAAGCGAATTGTCCCGCCCGCTGAACACCGAGAAGGGAGAACCGCTGTGAATCGTGAGAATGCTCGTGAGCGTCCAGTTGTTGACCACCCCCCCCATCAAGCCGTGCAGCCTGCCCACCCGCGGCAGTGCGTACACCAGGGAGACGTTGACCATGTGCGTCAGGTCGAAGTCGCAACGCGAATAGTCTTTGTTCGGGTCCAGCTTGTTGATTACGGAAACGCCGCCGATGGTGCCGGAGTTGTTGTCCATGCACCTGGAGTAAACGTAGTTGGCCAGGACGGTCAGACCGCGGGCGGCGTGCTTGGTGACGGTGAACTGCAGCGCATCGTACTTGGAAATCTCGAACGGGCTGACCATTTGCAGAGCGCCGATGCCTCTATACGGGCGGCGGGAGTCGCTATTGGCTTCCGTGGCGCCCGGCCCGTAGATCGCGGGATTCCCCTCGGTCGAACTCAGCCCGTCGATCATGTGGTTCCCCACATAAGCCACCGAGAGCCCGAGGTCGGGGCGGATCTGCCGCTCTACCGTGAAATTCCACTCCTGCACATAGCTCGTCGAGGTGTTGGGATTGAGCGCGGAGGTCACCACCGGGAGATTGAACTTGTAAGTTTTCAGATCGGCCGCCGTCGGCACCGTCCACGGGTATGGATCGCCGCCCGAATAATTCAGGTAGGGATTGCCGAAACTCGCAGGATCGGAGACGTTCGTGGTGAGGCCGCGAAAGGCGGCTGTATTGCCGGAAAAGCGTTGCAGGTTGATCGGCGCCGGACGGTAGAAAATCCCGTAGGCGGCGCGCACCACCGTTTTTCCGTTTCCCTGCACATCCCACGCGAAGCCGACGCGCGGCGCAATGTTGTTCCAATCCGCGGGGAAGATGGAATAGCGCAGGCCCGGATCGCCCGAGAAGACCAGGCCCAGGGGCGCATTGGGCGCCACCACCGATTGCACCCCCGGCTCGAAGCCGACCTGCGGCGCAATGTCATCTTCAGGCGGCAGCCAGGGTTCCCAGCGTACGCCGAGGTTAAGGGTCAGGCGCGACGTGACCTTCCAGTCGTCCTGGACCCAGGGCTGCCATTTGGTTTCGTAAACGTCCTGCGGAGAAGCGGCGTGCTGCGTGAAGAAGAACGGCAGCCCTACCATGAAATCGGCGAACGGATCCCCCGAGTTCTTGATGCCGGTCGCGGCCGTCCGCGATCCGTCGAACGTCCAGGAGCCGGTTTCGCGGGACTGGTCGATCGCGTATTCGTGGTTCCGGATCACGTCCATGCCGAACTGCACCATGTGTTTGCCGTGCGCCCAGGTGGCCCGCGCGCGGTACTCGAACGTGTCCGGCTGAATCGAGATCGGCGTCCCGCTGTTCAGGTTGGCGTAGTTATTGATCGCCACCAGCAGTTGCGGCGGTACGTTGGGGGTCGCCTCCGGCACGGTGGAACCTAGTGCCTGCATGGTGGTGGGAGTGACCGGCCCTCGGGTCCGCGGCACTCCCGTGTAGCCAAACGACGCTACCAGCAGCAGGTCCGGACTGAAGGTGTGCGTCTCGGAGAGCATGACGTTCCGGTTGCTGTAAGCGTCGGTGGCGTAGATGTTGGGAAACGGGCTCGTGGCTTCCTGAAAGTCGAAGTTGTCGAAGAAAAAGCGCCCCGCCAGGTGGTCTTTGGCGGAGATGTTGTGATCCACCTTGACCGAAAACTGGTCGTCGGTCTGGTCCGTGTGCGGCTTGGCGACGAACGTCCCGTTCGGCTGGTTCGGCAGCGGAATATATTGCAGCAGCTTTTGCGCCAGCGGATCGAAACGGTCCGACGGAATCACATTGCCCGGGAAAGGCTGGCCCGTGAGGGGATCGATGATGATCCGGCTGCTCCCGGAATAGTCGCCCTGGCGCAACGCCGCCGAGGGCGGCGTGGCCACCGACGGACTCGCCCCTCCGGTCAGGCGCGTGCCCTGATACGAAAAGAAGAAAAACGTCTTGTCCTTGATAATCGGGCCGCCGAATGTGCCGCCGTATTGGTTGCGCTTGAACGGTGTGACCGTGGACGAAAAGAAATTGCGCGCGTCCATGTCGTTGTTGCGCAGAAACTCGAAGAGCGAGCCGTGAAACTGGTTCGTGCCGCTCCGCGTCGAGAACTGCACGCTGGCTCCGGCGCCGGACTCGCTGGCGCTGAAGTTCGACGATTTCACCGTAAACTCCTCCAGTCCGTCCGGACTCGGCAGCACGGGCGCAGTGCCGAAGTGCACGTCCGTGTAATTCACGCCGTCAAGCTGGTAGTCGTTGTCGGTGCCGCGATTGCCGTTCACCGCGATCTGGCTGTTCGCCGACTGGAAATTTCCGGAGCCGCCGTTGGCGCCGCCCAGGTTGATGGCGCCGGTCGTGAGATTCACCAGTTGCAGCGGGTTGCGTCCATTCAGCGGCAGATCGCTCATGCTGCGGCTCTCGATCGAGGTCTGCAATTCCGAAGAGGTGGGCTGCACCACCTGAACGGTCTCGCTGACCTGTAGCGCCTGGGTGGTCTGGCCCACCTGCAATTGCACGCGCACGTCCACGCTGTGGCCGGTCACCAGGGTGATGCCGCGGCGCACCAGGGGCGAGAAGCCTGCGTGCGTCGCCGTCAAGTCGTACACCCCAATGGGAAGGTCCGGAAAACGAAACAGCCCCTCGGCACCAGTCGTGGCCGTATACGTCAGGCCCGTTTCGGAGTTGCGGCACTCGACATGGGCGCCCGGCACCGCCGCGTTTGAGGCATCGGTTACCGTTCCCGTCAGCAGCGCCGTGGATTGGGCCGCCAGCCGTGCAGGATCGGCCAGCACGCACACCAGCGGCAAAACGAAAAGAATTCTTTTGAACATAATCCCCCGGTAGGTGCTAGTATATCCCAACCGCGCGATTGCGTTATTTCAGACCCACCGCCCGGGAAATACAGCCCCCGCTCCTCGCGTGTCACCAGCCTAGGTAGTTCGCGATAAGCCCCGGCGCCTGCACTGCGAACGAAGTAAATGCGATGAAATACACGAATCCCAGCACCGCGAGAAACGTCTGAATCGTTACAGGCGCGGCCGTCAGCTTCGGGATCTTACCCCGCCAGTCCCACGCAATTTGCCTTCCGCTCACCCGTCTATTTCCCCCATTCCAACTGGAAAGTCGCCATTCGATGCTTACCTATTTATTCCAATCGGTTAAACCGGTCAAGATGGCCTCAAACTGGGATAGCACAACCATGAGCACTCAGCCCTTGATTCAGATCGACCCTTCCATCGAAGATGTCA
>JAJYLS010000357.1 GCA_021787555.1 Acidobacteriota bacterium
TCGCACCCATTCGGTGCACCCGCGCGCTACGCCAGCGGCGCCTCAGAACGTGGCAAGCGCTGAAGGCACCACCGATTACCTCGCACCGCCCTAAAATTCCTCTTCGACTACGGACCGATTACGGCCCGTGCAGTGGCAGGATGCAGCATGTCATAAAGGCGAAAGCGCATGCCGAGAGCGGATCGACCGGAAGGCCGCTTGGCGGAAGCGGGCGTGATATACTTTGTACTTCGTTTCCGCGTCTGGAGCATGGACTCTTAACGATGGACGACCACGTGAAAACCGCAGATTTGCCGATAGGGGAGGGCGGCGACGAGGATGCCGGCCTTCTGTCCGGCTCGGCCGCGGGGCCGGAACCCGCGTGGCACGGCGATTTGATTTTCCTGCTGACGAATCTCATTGGAAAAGACTTCAAGATTCGCTATCGCAATATGTCCCTTGGGCTGCTTTGGTCCGTGCTGAATCCGCTGGTGCTAATGGGCGTGCTATCTTTTGTCTTCACCAAAGTTTTCCCCAATAACGCCGTACCTCATTATGCGCTGTTTGTGATGTGCGGTCTGGTCGCTTATAACTTTTTCACGATCGCCTGGATTTCCGGCACCACTTCCTTGCTCGACAACGTGGGATTGATAAAGCGGGTTGCCGTTCCACGAGAAATCATACCGCTGGCAGCCGTGTTGTCCAACTGTCTGCATCTGCTGATCCAAATCGGGCTTCTATTCAGCCTTGTCTTCATTTCAGGACTATCTCCAAATCGTCACTGGATCTGGCTACCTTTCTTGTGGGGCATGGAGATTATCTTCGTCTGCGGCATTTCCCTGGTTACGTCCGCGCTCAATGTTTATATCCGTGATATGCGATATGTCGTTGAGTCCAGTAACACCGTGTTGTTCTGGCTGGTACCGATTTTCTACCCATTGTCGGCCATCCCACCGATCTACGCGCAGATTTATAAATTCAATCCGCTGGCCGCATTGATTCTCGCAATGTGACGATTCTGATGAATGATGCCGCCCCCCGGACAGAACTACTGCTGAAACTTTCGTTCAGCTCGTCGATCATGTTCCTTCTTGGACTGGTCGTGTTTCGGAATCTGAAGAAGCGCTTTTACAACTACCTTTAGTCCATGCACGTCATTGAGTTTCGCAACGTCTGGAAGAGCTTCCCACGGCACGCCGCGCGGGTCCTTCTACGCACGCATTTGACACGATGGTTTCAGAGCAGCAACCCGGATCCCTTCTGGGCATTACGAGACGTATCTTTCACGCTGGATCGCGGCGAAGGTCTGGCTGTAGTCGGCGCGAATGGCGCCGGGAAGAGTACTCTGCTGAGCCTCGTAGCTGGACTGGCGCCGCCCGACAGAGGACACGTTTCGGTTGATGGGCAGATCGCAGCCCTGTTCGAACTCGGTTCTGGTTTTCATCCGGACCTTACTGGAGTGGAGAACATTCGTCTGAATGCCTCACTTTTGGGAATCTCTCGAGCTCGCCTGAATGAATTATTCGACGATATTGTCGAGTTTTCCGGTATCGGGGACTTCGTCGAGGAACCGATTCGAACCTATTCAAGCGGCATGCTTATGCGGTTGGCATTTTCAGTCGCGATACATCTTGACCCTGAGGTGCTTCTCGTCGACGAGGTGCTGTCCGTGGGAGATGCAGCCTTTCAGCAAAAATGCTTTGAGAAGATTCTGGAATTCCGCAAGGCTGGCAAGACCCTTTTATGCGTTTCCCACGCATTTGGGATGGTGCAACAACTCTGTGACCGCGCCATCTGGCTGGATCGTGGTGAGCTTTTGATGGATGGGCATGTCCAGCAGGTCGTCGATGCCTATTCGGGCCGGATGGTTTCAGCTTAGGCCGAGGCTAGAACCGCAGTTGTCTCTTGATTTCGTTGGCAGCTCAATGTATGCGCTCGCAAGGCTTGCCGCTCTCATAGTCGCCACCAGTCTTTTTTTGCCGGCCCAGCAGATCGTCTGGTTTACCCCGGTTCCAGCAGCCAGGCATCCGGTGGGGTTCTTCGGTGCTGTCGATTATCTGAGTCTCTTCAGCCCGACGGCACCGTGGCAGCGGGCGGCTTCCCACATTCAAGTATTCAAGCTCTACGAAGATGGCGTAGACGTCCTGTCCGACCACGATCTCCGCAACCTGATAGGTGGCCTGCAACGGCGCAAGATCGCCCTTGCTCTGGAGGCGCCGGTGCTGTCGTCCACTACTTGTGGGACTGGTATCGAGGGGTTCGGCGGCAGTGTTTTGCCCATCGTTCAAAGGATCAAGGCCCTGGGGGGAACTCTGACGTATGTTGCCATGCAGCAGCCGTTCCAGTGGGGCACTCTTTATAAGGGTGCGGGTTCCTGCCAGTGGACTCCGGAACACGTGGCCGCCAACGCACTGTTGGCAATCACCGAGGCAAAAGCGGTATTCCCGAACCTTCTGGTGGGCGACATCATGGCCGTCCCGCCGTTCCGGGATGCATCTCCCGATTGGGCGGCGCAGTATGGAGTCTGGTTTGAGACCTGGCGCAAGCTTGCGGGAGCACCATTGGCGTTTTTTCACGTGGATGTCGACTGGACGGTGCCGAACTGGCAAGCGGCGGTAGCGGACATCCGGCCGGTGGCGACCGGGCATGGCATCCCGTTCGGCATCGTGTACAACGGCTTTCTCACCGACGAGACGGATGCGGTCTGGATGGCGGCCGCCGAAAACCACTTTGTGGATTACGAAGTTCGCGACGGCAACGCGCCGCCGGAACAGGTAAGCTTTCAGACGTGGAATCCCCATCCGACACACGTTCTTCCGGAAACCGACCCCACGGCCTTTACTTACTTGATCGATCGCTATTTCCGAACGCGCACACAACTTACCTTGATGAGCAAGCGGAATGAATTCAGCGGGAAGTTGACCGCGGGGCGGGTCCCGGTGGCGGGAGCCAATGTTCAAATCACCGCCAGACCGACATCCGGCGATGGGGCAATCGCCACATATACGATCAGCGGTCGGGTGCCGGCGGCGGCGCGCACGGCGATTGTGGGGGCACGCATCAATTCAGAGTGCTACAACTGCGATGGCCCGGCCGAGTTGACCGTTTACAGCTTTCAATACAGCGAAAGCGGCCGCGTCGCGCCGGCCAAGATGTGGGATTTCGCCGACGGCATGAATGGCTGGCTGTACGGACCGGGCCCGACCCGTCTGGATTCGGGACTGCCTCCTTACAAGCAAGGGCTCCATGTCGCGGCCCAGCCGGGCCGTCCTCTGGGGTTTAATTCGACGCCGATTGGCGTTACTCCGGAGGCTCCGTTCACTTTGCAAATCACGGCCCAAGTGTCTCCCATTTCTATCGGCAGCGGATACTTTACGTTGATTTGGTTTAATGGCGCGGGACGAGAGCCGTCGCGCGAAATTTGCCTCTTCCAACCGCCAGCCCAGAAGCTGGCCACCGCTACGACTCGCGCCGACGGAACCTTCAGTATCGCCAACAAACTGGATTCCGACTGGTACGAAGTTACTGCGGAATACGCCGGCACCAACACGTTTTGGCCGGCTGTAGCCAAGACCTCGGAGATCACCGGCCATCACCGTCGCGCACGGCGGTGACGGCCGAGGAGTTTGTCAACAAAACTCGCGGCCCTATAACCCGGCCACTTCATGGAAAAATTCGAGCGAGCGCCGGGCACAGACCGGCCACCGGAACAACTGCGCGCGCGCCCGGCCGCGAGCAGCAAGATCCCGCCCGAGCTCCGTGTCGGTCGCCAATCGCCGCATTGCATCGGTGAGTTCCTCGGTGGAATCGGGATTGATCAAGATGCCGGCATCACCGACCACCTCCGGCAGGCTGGAGCGATTGGAAGTGATCACCGGAACACCGGCGGCCATCGCCTGCGCAACCGGCAGACCAAAACCTTCGTATTGAGAGGGATAGCTGAGAGCCACCGCTCCCTGAAATAGTCCCGGTAAATCCAACTCAGGCACGTAACCCAGGTACCGGATCTGCCGATCCGTGTCTCTCAGCATCTGGTAAACCTCCGGAGTCTCCCAGCCGGGAGGTCCGGCGACGACCAACTGCACGTCCTTCCGGGTGCATTCCGGCAAATGCTGATAAGCCCGGATGAGCATGGGAACGTTCTTGCGGGGCTCGATGCAGCTTACGAAGAGCAGGTAAGGCGAATCCAAGCCATATTTCCCTCGGATCGTGGTACCCGCCTCAGGGGTGACGCGGAAGAACGCCTCCGAAACCCCAGGATAGATGACGCGAATCCTCTTTTCCGGAAGTCCCAGGATTGCCATGGCGTCATCCCGCGCATGCGATGAAATTGCGATTATGCCATCACACGCCTTTAGTATTTTCTCCGCATACCGCCGAGTGGCTGCTATATTCGCGGCTGTGTGATGCTGTGGTGTGGTCCAACAAGAAAAATCGAATGCTGTTGCGGTGACACACTTCCGCCGAGGCATTTTCGTCATGTGCTGCGAAGCGTGAAAGACATCGGCGCCCATCAGCATTAAACGCAGTAGTGGATTCCCGCGGAGGCTACAGAGAACGACAAGCAGGCGAAGAGCCTGGTCCGACGCGCGCACATGATCTAGATTTGAACGGATGGGAGCTAGGGGAGGGTATGTGGAAATATTCTCGTCCGGGCAAGCTTCCAGCAGAGATAAGAGCCAGTAATGTAGATACGTTCTTACGCCGGCACCGGGTAGCAAAAGGCTCGTGACGTCAATCCTGATGTTCATGAAGCATGGACCGTATTGACACATTATAGCGGATCACTGGAGCACGCCACTCTTGAGGCGCCTGGGCGCGTCGCTCAGGTCCCGTTACGGTATAGGCCACCGCGTTGTGTGAGTCAACGCGTTGCGGAGGCCGCCCCTGCGGCGATAGCACGACCTCCTCGATGGAAAATCGGTACACAACAGCGGAAAGCATACTGAGCGGGGCGGCCACGCGTCCACAGCCGCCCGCTCCGCCGATCGAGAGGAAGCCGTGACCAATGCGTACACCACGGTTCTTGTAAAATCTGACGCAGTTCGCGCGCTTCAATCTATTACTGAATCCCACGGGGCGCTAGCCCGACTTTCGCAAAGCGGAAGGCCTTTTGAGTTCGATCGATGCCATGGGTGCGGATTCGACTTACTGGTTCAGCTAGATGAAAGAAGTGTCGGCATCCGGCGGCCCAACTCGAACACCCCGACCGCCTTGCGCTGCTCCGCGCTCAGGTCCGGCCCG
>JAJYLS010000358.1 GCA_021787555.1 Acidobacteriota bacterium
AAAACGGTGCTATATGTTTGCTCCGGTGGAAGTGGTGCGGGAGCCGAAGCGAGCGGCGGCTCTTCTGCAGGCGGATAAGCGGCAGTTGCTCGAGATGTTGCGCGAGCCGGATTCGTCGGCGGGCCTGGCGCGCCGGCTGGGTTTGACCCGGCAGCAGGTGAACTATCATCTGCGCGATCTGGAAGCGGCGGGGCTGGTTGCATTCATCGAGGAGCGGCGCAAGGGCAACTGTGTGGAGCGGTTGGTTCGGGCGACGGCTGCCAGTTACCTGATCAGTCCGGAGGCGATGGGGCGGCTCGGGTGCGGGTGTGGGCATCCGGGTTGTTTGTGTTCCCCGCCGGATGAGCCGATTTCCCCTGGGGATAAGTTGGCGCGGGCGGCGGCGCGAGCGATTCGCGCGGCCTCGGAGGGGTCGTGCTCCTCGGCGCCGTTCGAGGCTGAAGTGCGGTTTGCCGACGCGGTGAGCCGCGAACGTTTTGAACGCGAGGTATCAGAGGCGATTGCGGCGCTGGTGCGAAAGTACGGCGCGGCGGAGGGCGAGGCGGAACGCTACCGTCTGGTGGCGGCGTGCTGGCCCGTGACGGAGCCGGAACGGTGTACATGTTGTGGGGGCGCCGGTGAAAGGACCGCGGAAGCGGGAAAGGAGAGCGTGTGACCGAGACGCATATTGATCCGGTATGCGGAATGAAGGTGGAAGAGGCGCGGGCGGCAGGAAAGGTCACGCATAAAGACAAGACGTATTGGTTCTGCGGTAAGGGGTGCGTGGCAAAGTTCGAGGCCGAGCCGGAGAAATATCTGAAGGCGAAGCCGGCGATGGTGCAGATCGGCGGCATGATGGCCGCGGCTCATGTGGATCCGGTGTGCGGGATGAATGTCCAAGAGGCCACGGCGGCGGGCAAGGCATTTTACAAGAACAAAACGTACTGGTTTTGTTCCAAAGGCTGCGTCGCGAAGTTCGAGGCGGACCCGGAGAAGTACCTGAATCCGAAGCCGGCGCCCAAAGAAACCGGGGACCAGAGCAAGGTCATTTACACCTGCCCGATGGATCCCGAGGTGCGGCAACTGGGGCCCGGGGCTTGCCCGAAATGCGGGATGGCCCTCGAGCCGTTGGTGGCGACTGCCGAGGAAGGGCCGAACCCGGAACTGGTGGACATGACGCGGCGGTTCGTCTGGAGCGCGGTGCTAACCGCTCCGATTTTCGCGCTCATGGTTTCGGCGATGCTGCCCGGGATGCCGCTGCAGGCGCTGCTGGGGAAGTGGGACGTGCCGCTCGAGTTCGCGCTTGCGACCGTGGTGGTGTTCTGGGGCGGCGCGCCGTTCTTCGAGCGGGCATGGCGGAGCGTGGTGAACCGGTCGCTGAACATGTTCACGCTGATTTCGATCGGCACCGGGGCGGCGTATTTCTACAGCGTCGCGGTGTGGTTGAGCCGGGGAAGTCACGAGGTTTACTTCGAGCCGGCGGCCGGCATCACGGTGCTGGTGCTGCTGGGGCAGGTGCTGGAGCTGCGGGCGCGCGGGCGGGTGAGCGGAGCGATCCGGGAGCTGTTGCGGCTGGCGCCTGAGACGGCGCGGCTGGTGAAAGACGGCGTGGAGAAGGACGTGCCGCTGGCGATGGTTGCGGTGGGCGACGTCGTGCGCGTGCTGCCCGGGCAAAGGGTTCCGGTGGACGGCGCGGTGCTCGAAGGATCGAGCAGCGTGGATGAATCCATGCTCACGGGCGAGCCCGTGCCGGTGGATAAAGGGCCGGGGATGGCGGTGTCGGGCGGGACGCTGAACGGCACGGGGAGTTTCCTGATGCGGGCCGAGCGCGTGGGCAGCGAGACGGTGCTGGCGCGGATTGTCCAGCTTGTGAGCGAGGCGCAGCGATCTCGCCCGCCGGTGCAGCGGCTGGCGGACCGAGTATCTGGATGGTTCGTGCCGGCCGTGCTGGCGGTGAGCATGGTGACGTTTCTCGCCTGGTACTTCCTGGGTCCGGCGCCGCACATGACGCATGCGCTAGTGAACGCAGTGGCGGTTGTAATTATCGCGTGCCCGTGCGCGCTGGGGCTGGCGACGCCTATGTCGGTGATGGTGGCGACGGGGCGCGGGGCGCGGGCGGGGCTGCTGATTCGCGATGCGGCGGCGCTGGAGACGCTCGATAAGATCGACACGGTGGTGATCGACAAGACGGGGACGCTGACCGAAGGCAAGCCGGCGCTGACTTCGATTGAGCCGCTGGGAGCGTGGCGGCCGGAAGAGTTACTTGGTCTGGCGGCGTCCTTGGAACGGTCAAGCGAGCATTCGCTGGCGGCAGCGGTTTTGGCGGCGGCGGACGAGCGCGGCCTTTCGTCTCCGGCGGCCGAGGAATTCCGCGTGCTGCCGGGCAAGGGCGTGATGGGGAGAGTGCAGGGCCGGCGCGTGCTGTTAGGGACCGAGGCGCTGCTGGCCGCCGCGGGGGTGGACGCTGCGCCGCTCGCGGGCGTGGCGGAGCGGTTGCGGGAGGCCGGGCAGACGGCGGCGCTGCTCGCTGTCGATGGGGTGGCGGCGGGCGTGTTGGGTCTGGCGGATAAAGTGAAGCCTTCGGCGGCAGCGGCGGTGGCGCAGTTGAAATCTGAAGGATTGCGGGTGGTGATGTTGACCGGAGATTCGAAGTCCACGGCTGCGCGTGTGGCATCGGACACGGGCATCGGCGAAGTGATAGCGGAGGTTCTTCCGGCGGGCAGGGCGGCGGCGGTCGCGCGGCTGCAGAAAGAAGGGCGGAAGGTGGCTATGGCCGGTGACGGGATCAACGACGCGCCGGCGTTGGCGCAGGCCGACGTGGGAATCGCGATGGGCGCGGGCACCGGTGCGGCGATCGAGAGCGCGGCGGTGATTCTCCTGCGCGACGATCTCGATGGGCTGGTGAAAGCGCGGAAGTTGGGGCGGGCGACGCTGGGCAACATCCGCCAGAACCTGTTCTTCGCTTTCGTTTACAACCTGCTGGGCGTGCCGGTTGCGGGCGGCGTCCTGTACCCGGTCTTCGGGCTGCTGCTGAGCCCGATGATCGCGAGCGCGGCGATGACGTTCAGTTCGCTGAGCGTAATTTCGAACGCTCTGCGGTTGCGGCGGCTGAAGCTGTAAGAGCGGCTCAGGTCAGACGCGAGGCAAGGAACTCGACTACGGGCAGGCAGAAAAGAACGCTGTCGACGCGGTCGAGCCAGCCGCCGTGGCCAGGCAGGAGGTTCCCGCTGTCCTTGACCCCCGCGCCGCGTTTGATGGCGGACTCGCAGAGATCGCCGAGTTGGCCGGCGATGTTGCCCGCGGCGGCGATGGCAGCGGCGATCGGCAGAGGAACGGCTGGCAGCAGGCGGGGGAAGTAAACGAGGGCGAACAGGACGGAAGCCGCCAGAGATGCGACCGAACCTTCCCAGGATTTTTTCGGACTGACAACCGGCGCGAGGCGATGGCGGCCGAGGGTGCGGCCGACGTAGTAGGCCGCGGTGTCGCCAACCCAGTTGAGCGCGATGGCGAACAACAGCCAGTAGCCGCTGCGGGCGCGTAGCAGCGACGCCATGCGCCAACAACCGTAGATGTAAACCACACCCAGCACGAGCGCCGAGGCGTAGGGCAGCGCTTCGTTGAGGTCCTTCTGCCGGAGCGCGAGAGATAAGGCGATGATGGCGACAACGCTGAATATGACGGCGTGCGTGCTTGGGGCGAGGAGAACGGCGAGGCCCGCGGCGAACCCCGCGACGCCGGGCGCGGGGATCTCATGCAGAGCAACGAGCCCCGAATACTCATAAAAGCAGAGCGAGGCGACGGTGGCGAGCACCAGAAGGAAGATCCACTGCGGCGCCCATAGGATCACGTAGGTGACGAGCGGAACCAGAACGAGGGCGGTGACGAGGCGCTTCATCAGGGAGGGCTTGGGTTTTATCCGGCCAGTGCGGCTTTTGTGCGCGGCGAGAGAGGACAGGTCATCGCGTGGCGCCGAGAGCTTCGATCAGCGCTCCGGCAAGCAGGCTGGCGCGGTCGAAAACCGGCGTCGAGGAGCCGAGGCCGCCGAAGCGGCGGTCGCGCCGCTGGTATTCGAGGATGGCCTCGAGGAGTTCGGTGCGGCGGAAGTCCGGCCACAAGGTGTCGGTGACGTAAAGTTCGGCGTAGGCGATCTGCCAGAGGAGGAAGTTGCTGACGCGCATTTCGCCGGAGGTGCGGATGAGGAGGTCGGGGTCGGGCAGGCCGGCGGTATAAAGGCGCGAGGAGAGCGTCTGTTCGTCCAGTTGGAGCGAATCGAGGGTGCCGGCGTGCCGCGCTTCGGTAATGAGCGAGTTCACCGCGTCAACCAGTTCGGCGCGGCCGCTGTAATTGATGGCGAGGTTGAGGCGCATGCCGCGATTTTGGGCGGTGGTTGCGATCGCGGCGTCAAGTTCCCGGCGCGCGGACGGAGGCAGGGCGTCCAGACGGCCCATCGCCCGAAGCTGGATATCGTTCTCCATCAGGTCTGGAATTTCGCGGCGGAGGTAAATCCGCAGCGCGCGGGCGCTTCCAGTTTTCGACTGAGAACGCATAGAGGGTGAGGGCCTGAATTCCAAGCCGGGCGCAGGTTTCGACAGCCATGCGCACCGGTTCGATACCGGCGCGATGGCCCGCGACACGAGGCAATCCGCGGCGCCCGGCCCAGCGTCCGTTGCCGTCCATAATGACGGCCACATGCGCCGGCAAGCGCGCCGGGTCGATCGACTCGGCGAGAGCCCAGTCTTTCCCTCCCGGCTTCAGCACCTCAAACAGGCTTGTCATCGGGGCAATTTTTCATCGTACACCAGGGCAGCGGAGAGATGTCCTCCCGGATCAAGGCTGGGAAGCTGATGCAGGAGGCGGGGAAGGGCCGTTCGAGATCAGGAAGACCATGCCAGGCACCCGGAGGGCGACGTGGTAATGGCGGAGAATGACGTCCATGACTTTAGCGCTGAACCGAAGCTTAGGGCCGGGCACGGCATCGCCCTCCAACTCGATAGTGGGGAAGGCGCCTCCGCCGACGAGAGCGGCCACGGCCGTTTCGCTGCCGGGGTCACGCTTGACCCGGTCGTTGACGAAGAAGGCGTCATAGCCAAGGGGCTTGCCAGCCTCAAAGCAGAGCAGGAGATTTTCGCAGATCGCGGGACCCGGACGGGTGCGCAGGTAGCCGACCGCCGTGTCGAAGGAGCGCGCCCGAACTCGAGTAAATTGCAGGTCGTCCCGGTAGTTTTTCAGTGTGACGGGG
>JAJYLS010000359.1 GCA_021787555.1 Acidobacteriota bacterium
TTCCTCAACGCGGTCCTCGGCGATTGGGATTTCAACTCGTTCGTCACGCTGATGAGCGGGATGCCGATCGGCATCAGCCGGCCGTCGGTGAACAACGGGCACAGCGCCGCGATCAGCAACCCGAGCATCAATAAATGGTTCAACACGAGCGTGTTCACCGTCGCACCCGCATACACCTTTGGCGACGTCGGTCCCGTCTTGCCCGACGTTCGTACCGACTGGACCCGGGATATCGATTCGGTGCTCAGCAAGAACTTCGGCTTCGCCATCGCCGACAAGAAGATCACGGCGCAGTTCCGGATTGAATGCTTCAATCTGTTTAATACGGCGCAATTTGCCGGCCCCAACACGGCCATCACGTCGGCGGCTTTCGGGCAGGTGACCGCGCAGGCCAACGACCCGCGCGATCTTCAGTTCGCTCTGAAGTTCCTGTTCTGACCGGGTCGCCACAGCGTTTCCGGGGCGGACCTTCCCGCGCACGGCTAACCGCGCGGCGGGAGCTTCCTGCGCTGCGATTTATGCAGCACCTGGCCCCCGGCGGCGAGCTTCGATTCGAGCGCGGGGATGTCGATGCGCTGCACTGGTTTGTGCGATCGCAAGGCCATCACCGCCGCCACGCCCGCGGTGTGCCCGAGGATCATGTAGACGGGCTCCATCCGGATCGTGCATATCGCCACGTGGCTCGCCGAGAGACACACCGGCACCAGGAGGTTGGCGCATTCCTCCGGCTTCGGGACGAGGCTGCGGTAGGAGATCTCGTAGGGATTTTTGTCCAGCCGGATGGATTCGTCCAGGTGGCCTTCAATGCGAACGAAGCCCTGCGCATTGGCGAAGCGCCGGACCCAATGCGAATCGAGCACGAATGAGCCCATGCCGGCCGAATCCGGCTTGGTGTTGTGGACGAGAATGTCGTTCCCGGTCATGACGTATTCGCCGATCATCCGCCGGCTCTCGCGAATGTAAATCTGGGTGGGCCAGAGGCCGTTATCGGTGAACTCGTCGTTGGCCAAACCCCAACTGTTGACGTCGTCCCGCAGCGTCTTCGGAACCCGCGGATCTTGCGCCAGGAACCAGAGGAAGCCTTTTTCGTAATCTTCGTGGTCGCGCAGCATGCGGTCGCGCCCGGCATACGGTTTGTTCGGATAGCCGGCGTTTCCGCCGACGTAATCGATCGAAAACGGGCCGCTGCCATTCAGGTCGAATTTGCCGCCGGGAATCGGCGCAAGATGCACCAGCCGGGCGAAAGCCATGCGCGGATGCGCCTGGATGTAGTGCAGCAGCAGTTCGTAGTGCTCGGGATTGTAATGCGCCGGCTTGGGCCAGGGAGCTTTCAGGTCCGGGCGCTGAGTCGCGATCAGACGATAGCAATACGCCTGCAAGCGGCGGTCGGCCGAGCCGATTTCGCCGAGCGGAGCGGGATCGATTCCCCACAGCAGCTTGCCATGAGAGTCGCGCGCGGGGATGTCGGCGCCGAACTGGCCGTGATGCATGTAGGCCTGGGTGGGGGTGGCGTATTCATTCTCGGCGTAGTTGCGGATGAAGTGCGGCTCGCGGACCCCGGCGAGTTTCTCGCCATACTGGCTGCGGGCTTCCCGCCCATAGGTGTTCGAGACGCCGGCGCGCGCCATGAGATCGCCCTCGTAGCTGGCATCGATGAACACTTTGCCGGAAACCACCGTTCCGTTTTCCAGCTTCATGGCGGAAATCGTGGTGCCTGTCTTCTCGACCGATGCGACGCGCTCTCCGCGAATCACCGTGTAGCCGGCTTCCCGGATCCACTCTTCGAAAACACGGCGGGCGACCTTGGGCTCCAGTGTCCAGGGCTGCGGCTTCGGCAGCGGTATCGACGTGCTATGAAATTCCAGGATGGGCGGAGGGTCCTTCCTCCTGGCTTCCTCCGCCGCGACCCGGTCGAAGAACTCGGCGGCGATGCCACCCACCAGATCGGGGGTACCGGTATCGGTGATTGCGATTCCTCCCGTCACCATGCCGCCGATAAATCGCGTCGGCTCGACGACAATTGCCGAGGCCCCTTCGCGCACTACGGCCTCCGCCGCGGCCAACCCACTCGGGGTGCCTCCATAGATCACCACATCTGCTGAAAACGATGCCGCAGCCCCCAAAGAGCAGGAGGCAAGAAACCAAAGTGCAATCCAGAGTGCCCGCGCTTTCAAGTTCTTCACCCTTCTTCTGCTCAGTCTATACAAAAACGTGCCGCATATCCTTTCCGGCCGGGGCGCAGGCAACCGGGGGACGACACGGTAAAACATTCGTTTCGAGCAAATATTTCATGCCCGAGGGATTTAAGAGCCCAGTTAAATTCGTGATGAATAAGAGGTTCTAATCTGGTTCGTGACGTGCTGTGTCGTACGGCTACATCAAAACCTGAGGCAACTTCTATCAAGAGGGGGGTACTTTGAACTTGAACATGTCTACTGCTCTATATACGAGCTATGCAACGATCGATGCGGTCAAGACTTGCTACCGTTGTGGCTGTGAATTTCGGGCCGCCGCTGCGCGGATCTGCCCGTCGTGCCGGAAGCCGCGTGTCCCGTCGCGACGAGCGGCAGTAAATGCATGCCTTTCATTTCGCGAAGGTCAGATTGCGGAGTTGGTCCGCCAGGCCAAGTTAAATAAGGAAATCGCATCTGAACTGCACCTGACCGAAGGTACTATCAAGGAATATCTCAACCGCATTTTCCGGAAGCTTGCCCTTAAGAACCGCACCGATTTGGCTATCTGGGCCATGCGCAACCTGCAAACCGGCACCGAATGATATCCCCTCCTATACTCCCCTCCTATTTGACGGCCACCGTTACGATGTTGCTCGGGATGCCGTCGATCACCGCCCTGAGCGGGACAGCGCCTCCGCTGGGAGTTCCTTGCGGAATGGTGACGTTGATCTGCCACACGCCGATATAGCCGGGAGCCAGTCCGGATGCCTGGACGGTGCCGAAAGCGCTCCCGATCGCCACGCAGAGCGAGGGCTGGACGGTGAGGCAGGTCTGGCCGTCGGAGGTGGGCACGGCGACGGTAGCGGCCATGGGCGGCCCGGGAGCGGGCGCGCCATCCGACACCGCGGGGCTCACCTGTCCCTGCCCGGTTCCATACAACGTGATAGTCGATCCCACCGGCGCCGGGTTGGAAGCGCCGTTAGGCGTGCCGTCCTGATTCAAAATCAATCCCTGCCCGGAGCCGCTCTGGCCCGTGGTGAACAGCCCCGGCGAAGCGGAAGCGACCGGAAGACCTCCTCCCGCGACCAACTCGCCGGTATCCGCCGTGCGCACCGCAACGCGGTCCGTGCCCAGTGGCGCGCTGGCGGGGACCTGGAAGTTTATCTGTCCGGGACTCATCAAGGAGAGCGGCGCGGGTGTCTGGTCGTTAATCACTACTACGCGGTTCACCAGCTTGGCCGGCCAGGGTCCTGGCGGCGCAGTCGCGGAATCGGAGGCCAGAGCAGCACCGAGAAGGGTGGCCAGCCCGCTTTGCGCCACGGGCGCGCCGGTCTGAAAGTCCGCGGCGTTCATCGCCGATACGCCTTTCAGAAACTGGAGCACCCGGTTATTCCCGGCGTCCCCTACATACAGCGTGTCCTGCCGGTCGACGTACACGCCCAGCGGCTGCGCCAGACTGTCTGCCGAGGCCAGCCCGTTTCCCGCATCCCAGTTGACCGCCTTGCTGGTGGTATCCGGCTGCCCGACAACGCCGGTCAGAGAGGGCCCGACAATGGAGATGGGCGATGAGAAAATCAGGACGCGGTTATTCCCCGAGTCCGAAACGTAGACATTTCCGCCGCTGTCCAGGGCCACGTCCGCCGGACTGTTGAGCACGCTGGAGCCGATGGTGTATGCCGCGGCCGCTCCGTACGGCGGCGCATTTTCGGTGTATGCGAACACCACCACGCGATTATCGGCGGTATCCGCAACATACAGATTGCTGGCGCTATCCACGAACAGCCCGCGGGGTGCGGCAAGAGTCTGGCTGGTGACTTGTGCCGGCTTGAGCGAGGAGTTCATATTCGGCTGCCCATAGACCCGAATGGCCGAGGCTCCCGTGCCCGCTCCCGCCCCGAATTCCAGCACGCGGTTGTTGCCGGTATCCGCGATGAACAGGTGGCCGTCGGCGCTGAACGCCAGGCCGGTGGGCGCATTCAGCGAAGAGGCGCTGACCGCGGCCGACGTGCTGCTCTTGAAGTCCACCTGCCCGATCACGGCATCCGGCGCGATCCGCCCGGTCTGGTCCACCGGGCGGGGATATCGCAGGACGCGGTTATTGCCGGAGTCCGCGACGTACAAGGTGCCGTCGGACGGATTCAGCGCCAGGCCCGCCGGAGCAAACAGCGAGGTTCGCGAAGGCGCCGCGCCCTGGGCGTCCACATTCGCAGCGGCCGTGCGCAGGTTCGGTTGGCCGATCACCAGGTCGGCCGGATCGCCGTTGCGGAAGGCCGTCGAATCCTTCCAGACCAGGACACGATTATTTCCGATGTCGGCGACGTAAAGCGCGTACGGCGCCCGCGAATAATCCACCACCATCTTATAGGGCGCGTTGATGCTTCCCGGTTTGATCTGGTTAGCGCCGTTCGAGACGAAATCCGACTGGCCCCAGACCAGCGCGGCGGATTTCGCTTGCGGCGCGAACTGGAGCGCGCGGTTGTTCTGGGAATCGGCCACAAAGAGGTTGCCGCGCGGGTCCACTTTCACGTCGGCCGGCCCGGAGAGCGTACTGGCCGAGGCCATGGGAAACGCTCCGCTATCGGGGGTGGTGGTGGTGAAATCCGTCTGCCCCAGGACCATGGTTGCCGCTCCCCCGCCAGCCGCGGATGCCGTGAACACCAGGACGCGGTTATCGCGGGGCACCGCGGCGTACACGTTGCCGCTGCCATCCACGGCCACGGCAATCGGCCCCGCCATGGTGGACGCGGAAGGCTGCGGCGGCACGCCGCGCGTGGTGAAACCGGTCTCTCCCCAAACCGCATTCGCCGCCGGATTGAGACTGCCGCCCGCGGGTGGAGCGAACCGGAGCACGCGCGTGTTCCCGTAGTCCGCCACATACAGGTTGCCTTGCGCGTCAAAGGCCAGGCCCGCCGGAGCATACAAGCTCGATGCCGAAGGTGCAGTAGCTCCCTGGTTGGAACTATTGCTGACAAAATCGGCCTGGCCGATGACCGTGTCCGCCGGCGGAGGCACGGAGGCGCCGAGGGTGGCAGCCGCAAACC
>JAJYLS010000360.1 GCA_021787555.1 Acidobacteriota bacterium
GTCGCAGTCGTGCCGGTTCGAGGAAAACAGGATCTGCTTTCCATCCGGCGTGAACGTCGGCGCAAAGCTGGCGCAGCCGAAATCGGTGATCTGGCGCGCGTGCGATCCGTCCGCATCCGCCACCATGATCTCCATCTTCATGGGCGCCGTCAGAGCGTCCGCCAACAGCGACTTGTATCGGGCCAGGTCGTCCGCCGTTTTTGGGTAATGCGCGCGCCACACCAGCTTCTTGCCGTCGCGCGAAAACACCCCACCCCCGTCGTAGCCGATCTTATGGGTGATCTGCCGCTTTTCCGAACCGTCCGTCCGCATCGTCCACAAATCCAGATCGCCGGATGCCACCGACGTGTACACCACCGTGCCAGTCTTCCAGTTCACCGTGGCCTCGGCGTCGTATCCCGGCGCATCCGTCAGCCGCTTCAGGATCTTACCGGTATCGGTCGCCAGAAAGATGTCGAAGTCCCTGAAGACGCCCCAGACATAGCCCTTGCTGCGGTCGGGCGGCGGGGGGCACGCCGGCGAGCCGAGATGCGTCGAAGCGTACAGAATCCGCTTGCTGTCCACGAAGTACGCGCATGTCGTGCGCCCCTTGCCCGTCGAGACCAGGTGCGGATTCGACCCGTCCGCGTTCATGATGAAGATCTGGTCGCACCCGTACGGCGCACGCGTCGATTGGAAGATCAGCCGCTTGCCGTCCGGCGACCAGTACGCTTCGGCATTCTCCCCTCCGTGCGTGAGTTGCCGGAGATTGCTCAAATGGGTCTGCGCCGGCAAGAGAGCCGCCGCGGAAAACAAGAAAAGAAGAATCCCCGCTCTCATCTGTGGAACTGCCCTCCCGGCCGCCAGTCCGCCGGAGTAATCGGATGCGCGGCGTAATATTCCGAGCCCTTCAGCCCGCCGCCCTCTTCCGCCGTCACCGAAAGAAACAGCGCCGAGCGCCGTGCCTTGATGGGCAACGCGGCCCACGCGCGCGCCAGCTCCAGCAGGATGGCGCAGCCCGTGGCATTGTCGATGGTGCCGTTGTAGATGGCGTCGCCGTTCACCGGGGTGCCGATCCCCAGGTGGTCCCAGTGCGCGCTGAAAATCACGGCTTCGTCCTTCAGCCTGGGGTCGCTCCCCGGCACCATCGCCGCCACGTTGCGCGTATCCAGCTCGCGGATCTTCGACGGCATGCTGCCGCGGATCCGGATGCCCAAATCGATGGGCCGGAAATCGCGCCGGTCCGCCGCCAGCAGTTCATCCACGTTCCTGCCGGCCAGCCCGAGCAGCTTTTCCCCGGCTTCGCGCGTCACCCACCCCTCGAACGCCGGCGCTTTTTCGCCCGGCGCCAGTTTCAGGAACGGCGTCTCGCGGCCCCAGGAATTCCGCACCACGTCCCAACCATAGCCGGCGGTCGGCGTGGTGTGGATGATAATCGCGCCGACCGCGCCGTGCCGCGCCGCCTGCTCGTATTTATAGGTACAGCGGCCGTAATAGGTCAGCGCGCGGCCGTCGAAGAATTTCGGATCTTCAGACGGCGGCTCGTTGGTGAACATCACCAGCACCTTGCCCGCGACATCGAGTCCTTTGAAATCGTCCCACTGGTATTCCGGCGCCGTGATGCCGTGCCCCACGAACACCGCCTCGCCGTCGAAGCTTCCGTGCCCCTCCTGCCGCGCGTCCACTCCCACGAAATCCTCGAGCCAGCGGAATTCGACGTTACTCCCGTGCGCTTCCGCCGTGAGCCCCGCATCCGGCTGCGTGGCGACTCCCACCAGCGGCACTTTCTGGAAATAGGTGCCATCGTCGCCGGCCGGTTTCGCGCCCGCCAGCGCAAACTGGTCCGCAATATATTCGGTGGCGAGTTGCCCGCCGCGCTGGCCCACCCCGCGCCCTTCCAGCAGATCAAGCGAGAGAAAGCGAGTGTGCTCGCGGATCCGGGCCGCGGAAATCGACCCGTCCTGCGCAAAGAGCACCACCGCCACGGACGCCAGCACCATAGCGATAATGTACTGTCTCATATCCGCCATAGTAGCGGATCGCACCACCCTCGAAACCACAAACCGGGCATTGCCGTTTAACCTAATAGTATGTACAAAAGGGGCGCCCTTCTTACGGCGGTATTTTGTGGGATTTCCTGGAGCTACACGCTCCCCGCCGCCTTCCAACCGAATCGCGGGCAGGCTGCCGCGGGCATCGACTATCTTACCTGGGGCGGAGGCTACTCCGTCGCGCTCCGCGCGCAAGGCGCGGACCTGCGCGCCACCTCCACCAAGACCCGCCGCGCCCCCCGGCTGCACGTTTCCATGGTGCTCGCCGGCGCGCGCTGCAACGCGCCCGGCCGGCCCGAAGCCCAACTGCCCGGTGTGGTCAATTACATCAACGGCCGCGACGCTTCGCGCAACTTCGTTAACATCCCCACCTACGAGCGCGTGCGCTATCGGGGTATCTACCCCGGCATTGACATCCTCTATTACGGCAACCTGGGCCACCTGGAATACGATTTCATCGTGGCGCCCGGCGCCGATCCGCGCCGGATTCGCCTGCGCTTCGACGGCGCGCGCGATCTGCGCCTCGATCCTCACGGCGACCTGCTCCTCGAGACTACCGCGGGCACTGTCCGCCAGCACCGCCCGGTGATCTACCAGGAAGCCGAAGGCATCCGCCGCCCGATCGATGGCCATTACGTCCTTCGCGGCCGCTTTGTAACCTTCGCTCTCGCGAGCTATGACCGTACCCGGCCGCTGGTCATCGACCCGGCCCTGAGTTGGGCCACCTACTCCGGCGTCTCGAGCGGCGCCACCAAGACCGGCGAAGCCTTAGCGCTCGATTCCAGCGGCAATATCTATATCATTGGCAGCGCTCTCATGTCCGGCGGCAATACTGACGTCTTCTTCGAAAAACTGAATCCCGCCGGCACCAGCGCCATCTACTCCACCGTCATCAATGACCAGGGCGACGATTACGGCTACGGTATCGCGGTCGATTCCGCCGGCGACGTCTACCTCACTGGCGAAACCGATTCGCAGTTTTTCCCGGCTACTCCCGTCAACTCCGGCGGCGGCGGCTATTACGGGTACTACGGCTATTATGGGGGTTATGGTACTTTGCCGGGCACCAACGGCGATGCCTTCGTGACGAAAGTCGCCCCTTCGGGCCAGCAGCAGGTTTACAGTTATTTCCTGGGCGGCGATGGCCAGGACGTAGGCTACGGCATCACCCTCGACAGCCTTAACGACGCGTACGTGGTAGGCGCCACCAATTCGCTCGACGGAAGCTTCCCCGCGACCAACAGCTATATCACGGGAACCGGTGCCTTCACCTCCGGCACCAAGATCTTCGTCAGCCTCTTCGATCGCACCGGTAACTTCCGCTATGCCGTCCTGCTCGGCGGCAGCGGCAACGACGAAGGCTACGGCATTACCGTGGACAGTTCCAGCAATCTCTACATCACCGGCCAGACCACCTCCCAGGATTTCCCTACCACCAATAGCGCGTTCCAGTCCAAATACGCCGGCGGGCAGGGCGACGCCTTCGTTATGAAACTCTCGACCGTCGGCGGCCCGCTCTATTCCTCCTTGCTGGGCGGCAGCGGCATGGATGCCGGCTACGCCATCGCGCTCGATTCCAAGGGCGCCATCTACGTGACCGGCGAAACCGCGTCCAAGGATTTCCCCCTGATGAACCCGCTCCAGCAAGCCTTCGGCGGCGGCAACGGCGACATATTCGTCACCAAGATGGCCTCCACCGGCCAGACGCTTTCCTATTCCACATACCTCGGCGGCAGCGGCGAAGATGTCGCCTATGGCCTCGCCGTGGACAGCGCCGGCGACGCCTACATCACCGGCGCAACTTCATCCACCAATTTTCCCGTGAGCGATCCCTTCCAGGCGAAGAATCAAAACTCGACCAGCGCGGTGGTGGCCGGTCTGAATCCCTCCGGCTCCGCCCTGCTGTTTTCGAGCTACCTGGGTGGCAACGGCAGCGCCGGAACCGGCGGCGACTACGGCCGCGCCGTGGCGGTAAGCTGCACTGCCGGTCTGGTGGTGGTGGGCACCACCGCCTCCACTAATTTCCCAGTCACTTCGGGTGCGCTCGCCACCCAGTTCGGCGGCGGCACCAGTGACGCTTTCGTCGCCAAAATCGCCAGCGGCGGCATGCCGGCCATCGCCTCCGGCGGCGTGGTGAACACCGCCAGCATGGCCGTCGGCCCCGTCGCGCCCGGCTCGATTATCTCGATCTACGGCAGCAACTTGGCGCTGGCCACACAGGCCGCCACCACCACACCGTTGAGCACCAGCCTCGGCGGCGCCAGCGTCTCCGTTAACGGCACGCCCGCGCCCATCTCCTACGCCAGCGCCGGCCGCATCGATGTGCAGGTTCCTTACGAGGCCACCGGCAACACTGCCTCCATCACCGTGACTGCGCCGTGCGGCACCAGCGCCGCGGCTTCCGTTCCCCTGGCGCAAGTCGCCCCCTACGTCCTCCAGAACGCCGCCGGCGATGCTGAAGTCTACAACCAGGACGGCACCGTCAACAGCGCCAGCAACCCGGCGAAAACCGGCAGCGTGATCATCATCTTCCTGACCGGCATCGGCCCGCTCGACAATCCCGTAGCCACTGGAGCGGCGGCACCCGCCACCCCGCTCTCCCGCGCCACGCAGCCCGCCAGCGTGACCATCGGCGGCTGGGACACGCCGATCCAGTTCCTCGGCCTGATTCCTGGCTCCGTAGGCTGGGCGCAAGCCAACCTGGTGGTGCCGCAACTCAGCGCCGGCGCCTACCCCGTGGTGGTGACCGTCGGCGGCGTGGCCAGCAACGGCCCCAACGTGTACATCCACTAGTTCCCGGCGGCTGGGTCACCCCGGTCCAACTCCATGCCCGATTCCGTGGCCCCGGCAGGAATCGTCCAAAATTAGGGTACTGCCCGCGCTCTCACTCCGTCGGAACGGACCGGATTCCGTAAGTGTTTGCAATCCAGCAAGATTCTGTATCTCAAAACGTTATGGTACTGGGGCCTGGTACGCCGATTTCACTTCGCGACTAGTAGAGTGATTCCAAAATAGTATTGCAATACAGCCGGTTGATGGTGTAAGCTTCTCGTATACCATTACGAGGAGGCTTGTCACTTGCCTTTCGTCAGCCGTCGTGCTCGGTTGAAGCTGACTGA
>JAJYLS010000041.1 GCA_021787555.1 Acidobacteriota bacterium
AGTCGAACAGAATCAGTTGGTTGCCGGGGTCGGGTAAATCGTTCTCGTAGTCGGCCTCTTGAAGTGCCCGTAAAATGGGCGTGTTCTCAAAGAGCGTCACGCTCAAAATCTGTAGAATCTGGTAGAGGCTGATCTCCAGCCCGAGTCGCTTGCGGACGATGGCCACCAGTACGTATACCGAAACGGCGACCCAGATCTGGGTCTTCACGGCATTCTCGCTGGTGCCGTAGAACGCCTTGATTCGCAGGTGTTGCTTGATCCACTTGAAGAACAGCTCCACCTGCCAGCAGCACTTGTAGATCTGGGCGATGGTAAGTGCGGGAAGCGGATTACCGACGAGATCGATCCCGACCGATATGCCGATGGGATCGCCGAAGCCTCGCTTGCGGATTCCTACCTCAAGGCACCTTACTACAAGCCTCTCGGCTATCCCGAGGGCATGTACCGCGTCGGACCGCTGGCGCGTCTGAACGTCATGGATTGCTGCGGCACGCCGGATGCCGACCGCGAACTCGCCGAGTTTCGCGGGCGCTTCGGGCCGATTGTCGAAAGCTCGTTCCATTATCACTACGCCCGGTTGATCGAAGCCATTTATTGCCTGGAGCGCCTCCAGGCGCTGCTCGAAACGCCCGCCATCCTCGACCGGCACGTGCGGGCACGCGCCGAGGTCAACGCGCTCGAAGGCATCGGCGTGATCGAGGCCCCGCGCGGCGCGCTCATCCATCACTACAAGGTGGACGAGACCGGCGCCATGAAATGGGCCAACCTGATCGTCGCCACGGGCCACAACAACCTTGCGATGAGCCGCAACGTCGAGCTGGTGAGCCGCTATTTCGTCAAAGGCAACCGCATTCAGGAAGGCATGTTGAACCGCGTCTCGGCGGTGGTGCGCGCGTACGATCCGTGCCTGAGCTGCTCGACGCATGCCGGCGGCATCCTGCCGCTGCGGATTTCGCTGCTCGGTCCGGGCGGCGAATAGCTCGACGAGGTGTCGAGTGGCGCGTGATGGCCTGCCCGGCGTGCTGTTCGTTGGGTATGGCAACGAGATGTGCGGCGACGATGCCGCGGGACCTCTGGCCGCGCGCAAGTTGGCCGCCCGCGGCTTCGACGCGCTGGCGGTGCATCAGCTCACTCCGGAGCTTGCCGAGCGCATCGCCTCGGCGCGCGCCGTCGTGTTTCTGGATGCGGACGCAGCGCTGGCTCCGGGAGAAGTCGGAGTCGAACCGCTTCCGGCCGCTTCCGCCGCGGATCAGCCGGATCAGCCGCTGGAGCACTACTCCGCGCCGGCCGGCCTGCTGCGCCTCGCGCGCGTCGCCTACGGAGCCGAGCCCGCCGCCTGGCTGATCCGCATGGGCGGCGAAAGCTTCGATTTCGGCGCGGCGCTCTCTCCGGCCGGTGAAGACGCCATCAGGCGCGCCGTGGATGCGGCCGAGGCGCTTAGCGGTTAGGAGCCGCCGCCACCGCCGCGCGCGCCTGATCGAGCGCCTTCTGCGCGCCCCATTTCATGGCCGCGATATCGTTCGTGCAAAAGAGCAGGTCCATGTCCTGGCTGGTCCAGAACGGCAGATCCTGCGGCGCGATGCCGGCCGCCATCAATTTGCCGTGCTGCTTCGCCGTCCGGATGACGTGCGCCGCAGCCTCATAAACGGCGGGGTGGCCGGTCTGCCCCGGAACTCCCAGGCTGGCGGAAAGGTCCGCGGGGCCGATGAAAATCGCGTCCAGGCCGGGTACCGCGCAAAGCTCGTCGACTCGCTCCACGGCTTCCCGCGTTTCCACCTGCGCCATGAGGCAAAGTTCGCGGTTGAGCTTCTGTTGCTCGTCGCTGACCGGCCCGTTCAGGCCGTATTTCACCGCCCGCGAGACGCCGAAAAAGCCGCGCACTCCGTCCGGCGGAAAACGGGCATTCCGCACAAACTCGGCGATCGTCTCGGGAGTATTGGCCATCGGCAGATCCAGGATATCCGGCCCGCACTCGCAACCCTGGAGCACTGTCGTGCGGCTGGGATTCGGGATGCGGAGCATCGTCAGCATGCCCATTCCAGACGCAATGCGGCACAGGTCCGCCGCTTGCGCGAATGTGAGGAAGGTATGCTCCATCTCGATCCACGCGGCCTGGTATCCCATCAGCGCCGCGAGTTCCAGAAACGTCGGGTTGTATGAATAAGCTGCCGCCCCCAGGATGGGGCGAGGGTGGTCTTTCAGAGCTTGTTGCAATCGATTCATAAGATCTCTCCAATGCGCAGCAGGGCGTCGGGCGCGCCGAAGCCTCCCGATTTCGTGACCACTGTCGAGCCGCTCCAAACGCCGCCGCGCAGAATTCCAGCGGGAATTCCCGGGGCGAGTTCGCGCCGGAGGTCGATGGCCCGCACCCGAAGAGCGTGGCAGACAGCCGACAGCGTATCGCCGCCGGAAACCACCGTGGCGGCGGGGCGACAATCCGGCAGCAGCTCGGCCAGGCGCTCAGGCGCTACCGCGTCCTGCGCCAGCCGCAGCACGAGGTGATGGCCGCGGCCGAGTACCGCGCGCACTTGCCGGGCATCCGCTCCGCGGGCATCGAGCAATTTGGTCCGGCCGCCCGCGAGGAGCCGGCATTGCTGTTCCATCGTAACCGGATGATCCGATCCCAGAATAAACAGAAGCGGTCCGCCAATATACGGAAGGGGCGCCGCGGGCGTGCGCGAGCCGGAATGCCGCGCCAGAGCCGAGGCGAGGCCTGCCGATCCGGCCCAGAGGATCCGCTCCTTCAGCGCCAGCCCCTCCGCGACCGTGCGCGACAGGTCGTCCGCGCACAGCGCATCCAGTGAAATGAAGCGCGCGCCGCGGGCTATCGCCGCGGCGATCTCACCCGCGAGAACATGCCGGCAGCCCTCCGCACCGTGCTGGCGAAGCCATGCGGCGATCTCCACCGGCGCGAAACCGGCATCGCTCGCCACCCGGAGCATTCCGCCTTCCGCTACGCGCGCCATTGCGGGAAAGGCCGGGTTCACCACCGCGGCATCGCAACCGAACGCATCGAGCGCGGCAATTACTTCAACGGCGGTGTTGCCGCGCAGCGTCGAATCGATTTTCTTAAAGACGATTTCCGCCCGCGCCTCCCGGACCTGCGCGGCGAGTTCGCGAATCCGGTTGCGCGCTTTCTCGGGCGCGAGCGCGCGGCTCTCGGTGGAAAAGGCGAGGACCTCGGGCTGATCGCACGCCGCGCCGGGCGCGATGGCAACGGTGGTTCGCAGTCCGGCGGCGGCAAACTGCACGGCGGAATCGCACGCGCCCGTGAGATCGTCGGCCACGATGACGCAGGTGAGCGCCGGGTCCATATCAAACATCGTAAGCGGGTTTGCCACGCGATGATAAGATGCGCTCATGACGTGCCGTTGGTTGGCCGCTCTGGCCGGGGTTGGCTTGCTGATCGCGGCTCCGCCGTATTACGTGAATTCGCTCGGCATGAAGATGATTCGCGTGCCGGCGGGCAGTTTTCGGATGGGCAACGACCAGGCGACGGACCCGGAGGTTCTGGGCCAATTTCGGCTGTTGACGCACGGCGATTACGACGAGCAGCCGGTGCACGAGGTACGCATATCGCACGATTTCTATATGTCGGAAACCGAGGTGACGGCGCGGCAGTTTGCGCGGTTCCGGTTCGATTACCAGCCGGAGATGGGGCACGCGGAGCCGTACGCGACGGGGATTTCGTGGGACGATGCCGTGGCGTTTTGCGAATGGCTGAGCCGGAAAGAGCACAAGAATTATCGGCTGCCGGCGGAAGCGGAATGGGAATACGCCGCGCGCGCCGGGAGCAGCGGGTATTTCTCCTCGGGCGACCGGCCACCGGCGAGCGGCGAACCGAATGCCTGGGGACTGAAAAACATGCACACGGATGCGGCGGAGTGGGTGCTGGACTGGCACGGCATCTACCAGCCGGAGCCGCAGGTCGATCCGGTGGGGCCGAGGAGCGGCGATGCGCGCGTGGTTCGCGGCGGCGGCATCATGGGACCGGACTCGAAAGAGCAGACCGATGGAACGCTGCCGTATTACCGGCGGTCGGCCAACCGGGCGGGCGTGGCGCCGGAGTTCCGCGGGCGGACGAATATCGGGTTCCGCGTGGTGGAAGCGCCCATGCCGTCCACGCCGCCCACCGATCCCGAGCCGAAATTCAACCAGGAATTCGTCAAGCAGAGCCGCAAGCACGTGATGGAGGGACCGGACCCGGCGAAGCCGTGGTTCCGGCGGCGGATTCTGCTGCCGATTCCGCCGGAGGACGAACCGGCGGACGCCATCGTGGCCGCGGGGCTGCACCCCTCGATTCTGGGGCACAATCATTCGGCGGGGCTGACGGTTTGCCCGAACGGCGATGTGCTGGCGGTGTTTTTCTCCGCCTCGACGCCATCGGACGAATATCGCGCGAACACCTCCTTTGTGGCCACGCGGCTACGCTACGGCAGCGATGAATGGGACATGCCCAGCCGGTTTTACGATTTCCCGGATGTGAACGATCAGAGTGCGCTGCTGTGGACCGATCGCGGCACGGTCTATTTCTTCGGCGGCGGCGCGGGATTGACAGGCGTGCCGTTCCGGTGGCAGACTTCGGGCGACAGCGGGGCGACGTGGAGCAGGATTCACCTGCCGTTGCTGGTGCCCCCGCTGGGCGGATACTGGCCGCAGCCGATCACCACGGCGCTGCGCGCGGCGGATGGAACGATCTATGTGCCCACGGACGCGATCGGCGGCGAATCGATGCTGTGGGCGAGCCGCGATGAGGGCAGGACGTGGTCGGATACCGGCGGGCGGACGGCGGGACGGCACACCACGTTCGCGATCCTGAAGGACGGCAGCATTCTGGGGATTGGTGGGAAGAACACCAATATCGACGGCTACATGCCGCAAGCCATTTCGCGCGACGGCGGGCGGACGTGGCAGGTATCGAAATCGCCGTTTCCGGCGCTTTCGAGCAATCAGCGGCCGGTGGTGCTGCGGCTCGCGAGCGGACGGCTGTTTTTCGCCGCGGACTGGCAGAGCAGGGAAGGGAAGAAGGCGGCGGGCATTACCGGGCACGGCGCGTTCGTGGCGCTCTCGGACGACGACGGCAAAACGTGGAAGATGAAGACGCTGCCCGGCACGCTGCCGCACGAAGCCTTCACGCTGAAGTGCGCGGGATGGTCGCGGTACTATCACGGCGAGGGCACGCTGGGCTACGCGGCGGCGGCGCAGGCGTCGAACGGCGTGATTCACCTGATCAGCAGCATGAACCACCCATCGCTCCATTGGGAGATGAACGAGGCGTGGATGCTCTCCGGCAGCACGGCGGAAACGCCGGCCGCGCCGGGGGCCGGAAAAGACGAGCGCAAGACGGAAACCTGGCCGGGCGGGCGGGTGCGGGCGGCGTGGTCGGGCAAGCGCGATTCGACGGGCCGCTACGTTCTGGATGGAACCGAGACGTGGTACGCGCGGAACGGCGTGAAAGTCTACGAAGTGACGTGGCGGAACGGCGTGAAGACGGGCGTGGAAACCTGGTGGTCGGAAAAGGGCGTGAAGATATCGGAATGGGACCGGCGGCCGGATGGCTCGGCGATTTGGACCGGGTACTGGCGCAACGGGAAAAAGAAACACGAATCGCGGTGGAAGAACGGGCGCGCGGAGGGCGAGGCGATGGCTTGGGATTATGCGGGGCGGCTGTCCGGCCGCTACCAATTTAAGGACGGCGAACTGGTGCGATGAAAATTTACGGCATCACGATGGGAGATTCGAGTGGCGTCGGCCCGGAGATTTTGCTGCGGGCGTGGCGGAACGGCGAGCTGCGGCATCCGGTAGTGGCGTACGGGGATCTTGCGGTGCTGGAGCGCGCCAACCGGCTGCTCGGTTGCGGCGTGCCGCTGCGGGCGATCGCGCGCCCGGCGGAATATCGCGAGGGGCATCTGAACGTCTGTGACGCCGGCATTCTGAACCCAGAGGATGTGCGACCGGGCGAGCTCAGCGCGGCCTCGGGCGCGGCGGCGCGGGAGTACGTGATCGCCGCCACGCGCGCGGCGCTGGCGGGGGAAATCGCCGCCATGGTGACGCTTCCCATGAATAAGGAAGCCACGCAGCTCTCGGACCCGGGTTTCGTGGGACATACCGAGCTGATCGGCTCGCTTTGCGGCGCGGCGGACATGACCATAATGCTGGTGTCGGAGCAGCTCATCGTGACGCACGTCAGCACGCACGTATCGCTGCGGGAAGCGATCGAGCGGGTGAAGGAGCCGCGTGTACGGCGCATCATCGAGCTGACCTGCGAGGCGGTGGCGCGGATGAAAGAGAATCCGCGCGTGGCGGTGGCGGGGCTGAATCCGCACGCGGGGGAGAACGGGCTCTTCGGCCGCGAGGAAATCGAGGAGATCGCGCCGGCGGTCGAATGGGCGCGTGCGAAGGGGCTGCCGGTGGAAGGACCGCTGCCGCCCGACACGGTTTTCTTTCTGGCGGTGCGGCGGAAGCGCTACGACGCGATCGTGTGCATGTACCACGACCAGGGGCACGTGCCGCTGAAGCTGCTGGATTTCGAGGGCGGCGTGAACGTGGCGCTGGGGCTGCCGATCATCCGGACGTCGGTGGACCATGGCACGGCGTTCGACATTGCGTGGAAGGGCGTGGCCTCGACACGGAGCCTGGTCTGCGCGCTGGACCTGGCGGCGAAGATGGCGGAGGGGCCGCGGCGGGCCTAACGGGAGCTGCGCTGCGCGATGGCTTTCAGGCGATCGATGTCGAACAGTTTGTAGAGATCCAGGCAGAACAGATCGGGGGCATCCTGAAAGCGGACGGGCGCATCGAGGAGATATTGCAAGCTCGTCATGCCGCCGTGGATGGCCATGCGGCGGAAGAGATCGGGCTCGATGGCCGCGGCAATCAGCGCCACCACCTGGTAGCGTCGGCCCGTGCTGTCGATGGTTACCGGCTTGCCGCCGGATTGCTGCCGCATCCATCGCGCGGCGGCGATCAACTGCGCGGCTTCCAGCCCGAGCGTGCGCTGGCCCATGCTGGAGATCAGCAGCGGGTAGAGCCAGAATTCCTGCCCGGCCGGCGCGGCATCGGCGTGGAACGCGAGGTCGAGCGCCAGGACCTGCTCGCCGTTGTTCACGCGGTCCGCAATGGTTTCCGCCGCTGCCTTCCTGCCGGCGTCGTTCAGGACGATGGCGGCAGCGGCGTGATCCTGCGCAGCGATGGCGCGCACCCAGACGGCCGTGGCGCTCAACTGGTTCTTAAACATGAGCTGGTAAGAAAGCGTCTCGACGCCGCGGTCCTTGGTGTTGGCCAACGCCCAGGCGTGATCCAGTGCGACCGGCTGGTAGCGGACGGTGGATTCGAGGCGCGCGCGCTCGGCCGCGGCCCACTTCGACCGCGCCGCCGGGTCGGACGGGATCGGTTCACGCTCGATGCCCGCGGCCAACTTGCGCGCGAGGCCCAGGATTGTGAGATTGTCCTTCGGGAGGTCCGCGGCAAGCTCCTGCATGCTGCGGATCTGGCCGTCGGTGCGGATCTCTTCTTCGATGGGCGCCAGGCCGAGGTAACGGCTGAGAAACCGGTAAGCGTGCACGCGGTTGTCGAGTTGGTAATTGTGGTAGGGGTCCATGTTCTCGTGCCACGCGAACACGTCTTCCTTGCCGAACAGGCGGAAGAACGGCCGGATCTGGTCGTAGGTGTAGGGCTTCACCAGCGGCGCGCGAAAACAGCAGTCGTCTTCCGCGTTGTGAATGAGCAGCGTGGGGCGCGGGGCGCGCATGGCGGTGAGGATGGAGTAGTCGAAGTCTTTCAGGAAATCGGCGGACGCCTGCTCGTTGTCGCCGAGGTCGTCGTCGTGCTCGAGCTTCGAGACGATGGCCGAATATCCGGCCACTGGAATGGCGACGAGGACGCGCGGATCGAGCGCGCTGAGCACGATGGTTTGCCAGCCGCCACCGGAGAGGCCCGTGACCGCCAGGCGGTTGCGGTCCACGTTGGGGAGCGTGTCGAGATAATCCAGGCCGCGCCGCATGGCCAGATAGAAGAGGCCCACCACGTTGGCGCCGGCGAGGTCCACATGCCCGCCGAACTGGTGGCGGCTTTCGGGGGAGTCTAGTTCGCCGCAGCCCAGCCACTCGGTGCTGAGCGCGTACATGCCATGGAGCGCCATATTGATACAGCGCTTCTGCTTGTATTCCGCGGCCTTGCCGATCTCGTACTCGTGCCCATTGGGGTTGAGCACCGCGGGGATTCTTCCGTTCACGTGCTCCGGCTCATAGAGCAGCGCGGTGCTTTCGAGCCCGGGCACGACCTCGTAGCGCAGTTTGCGGATGCGGTATCCGTTTCCGGTTTCGATGACGCCGGCTTCCTCGAACCGGGGCGGCGCATCCACCCAGGCGCGCGGCCAGCCGTGGAAAATCACGTCGTCCAGTAAATGTTTGCGCAGGCGCTCGGTCTCCTCCGTCCACTGCTGCGCCGTGGTGGGCACGGGAAGCTTCGGGATGCGCCGGTAGAGATAGCCGCGGAACTGGAACCGCACGGTCTCGGGCGTTTCGAGGGGCTTGGCGAGCGTTGAGGCCAGATCGCGCGGGCGGCTCTGCGCCTGCGCGCCGAGGGCCGCGGCCAGCAATACGATTGCGAATTTCACGGCAGTCTCCTTCCTTCTTCGATCAGCCACACTTCGGTTACCTGGTTGTCGCGGCGGTTCATATTCCCTCACACGGCGCGCCCGCGAGCGGCGCCGGCAAACCCTGTTCGATGCGCTGCACGTCCCGCCGCACGAACCGCGCGACGGCGAAGAGCAGAAGCGCGCCGGCGAGCAGGTAGACCAGGCCGGTCAGGGCGATGGCCGCGCTCAAGCTGCTGCGCTCCGCGATGAAACCCACGACCAGCGGCGCCGCACCGCCGCCGCCGAGCCAGCCGATCATGTTCATCATGCCCGCGGCCGTGCCGCGAATTTCGGGGCGCACGACGTCGAACAGCGAAGCGAAAATGTTGGCGTCGTAGATTCCTTTGAAGAAGCCCCAGGCGGTGAGCGCCACGACGAGCCAGGCGGCCGAATGCGTGGTGGCGCAGAGGACGACGAAGGGGGCGCCCGCCAGCACGCCCGCGGCCTGGACCAGCAATCGACCGCCGACTGTGTGCCGCCGCAGAGCGTCGGCCAGCCAGCCGCCCACGCCCGAGCCGGCCATGCTGGCCACCTGCGCGAAGAAGGTGGCGGTGAGACCGGCCATGGCGAGGCTCAAGTGGAACTTGTCGTAAAGGAACATGGGCATCCAGGAGAGCAGCACCAGAGCGACGAAGTTGGCGCACAGAAACGCCGCCATGAGCAGCAGTGCGGTGGGGGTGGTGGAGAGGACGCGCAGCAAAGCGAGCCCCCGGAGTTCGTTCGGCGGCGCTGCCGGCGCATCGTCGGCGGCACCTCTGGCCGGCTCGACGAGCGCTTTGTGCAGGCCGATCCCCAGCAGGATGCCCAGGCCGCCGAAGACGATCGACGACCAGCGCCAGCCGTAGCGCTGGCCGATCCAGCCGGCGAAGAAGCCGCCCGCCACGGTGCCCATATAGACGCTGGTCTGATGGAACCCCAGCGCGCGCGAGCGCGTGCTCTTTCCGTGATAATCGCTGATCATCGAGACCGAGGCGGGGAAGTAGAACGTTTCGCCCATGCCTTCCGCCGCGCGCAGGAAAAGCAACTGGCCGAAATTGCGCGTGGCCGCGGTACCCATACAGATGATGCTCCAGACGTGGAGGCCGGTGAGGATGGCGGTCTTGCGGCGCACGCGGTCGACGATGGCGCCGGCGAACGGCGCGGCGAGACCGTACACCCAAGCGAAGGCGGAGCCGAGCAGGCCGAGTTGCACCGGGCCGAGGTGCCACTCCTTTTCGAGCAGGGGGAAGACCGAGAAGATCGCCTGGCGGTCGGCGTAGTTGAAGCAGGAGATCCACCACAACATCGCCACCACGCGCCATTTATAAGAGAACTTCACGTTGCCGATGCGCGCAGTATACCCGATACGTGTCGCGCGATTCAAATTGGGCGGGCCGGCCCGATGGCACGTGGTGCCGTATGGGAGAATCGTAGATTACCGGTGCGCATTCTCCTGGCCCATAATTCCGCCTACTACCCATCTTTCGGCGGCGGAGATAAATCCAATCGCTTGCTCATGGCGGCGTTGACCGCACGAGGGCACGAAGTTCGAGTTCTGGCACGGCTTGCCGAATTCGGTCCGCACGTGCACGAGCGCCTGGTTGAGGCGCTCGAATCGCGCAGCGTTTCCCGCTGTGTCGCACACGACAGCGTACAATTCGAGCTCGATGGCGCGTCCATCGCCGTGTTTACCAGAGGGCGCTCGCTGCGAAACTGGGTTGCGGCGGGCATGTGCGAGTTTCATCCCGATGTCATTCTCACGTCGACGGATGATCCCGCCCACCTGATGCTGGGAGCGGCGCTTCGCGCGGCGCAGGCACGCGTCGTCTATCTGATTCGAGCCATCATCGCACTTCCGTTCGGTCCCGCGACGCCATTCCGGAGCAAGATCAAATCCGAGGCATTGCGCCACACGGATGGCTCGGTGGCGGTGAGCGAATACGTGGCGGAATACGCACGCAAGTGGGGCGGCTTGAAGACGGTCCATCTGCCCATTTCATTGCCGGACCGCACCGAATATCCGGACCTGGGGCGATTCGAGAACCGCTTCGTGACCATGGTGAATCCATGTGCCGGCAAGGGGCTTTCCATATTTCTCCGGCTGGCGGAAGGCTTTCCCGGAGTGGAATTCGCGGCCGTACCAAGCTGGGGTACTACCCAAGCCGATCTTGCGGCGTTGCGCCGGCACGCGAACATCTCCGTGCTCGAACCCGACGACGATATCGACCGCATCTTTCGCCAGACGCGCATCGCGCTCGTGCCTTCGCTATGGGCGGAGGCGCGGTCGCGGATCATTCTGGAAGCGATGGCGCGCGGGATTCCTGTGCTCGCCAGCGATGTCGGCGGTTCGGCCGAAGCCATGCTCGGCATGGATTATCTGCTGCCGGTCAATCCCATCTTGCGCTACCGCCCCACGCTCGACGAACTGATGGTGCCGGTGGTGGACGTTCCCGAGCAGGAGCTTGGCCCCTGGGCGCGCGCGCTGGAGCGCTTGCTGTGCGACCGCGCGCATTACGAAGATCTGTCGCGCCGGGCGCGCGCCGCCGCCCTCTCGTACGCAGGCAGCGTGTCGGTCGCCTCGTTCGAATCTTATTTAAGGGACGTCGTGAGTTCTCCCCGCCGATTGCACACTCCTCCCGAACAGCCGGAAGTTTCCGTCAGGCATCCGATCCATGGCCTGTCGGTGGAGAAGCGGCGGCTGCTCGCCATGCGGCTGAAGCGGGCCAGAAAGAGAAAGACGGAATGAGCGGCTGGATCGCGGAAGCGGATGCTGCCGCACTCGATAGCCCCCAGGCGCGCCCCGAACTGGCGCGGCGGGCCACGGCCGCGGCGCGCGCGGCGTTGCCGGGAGTCGATATAGAAATCTTCTGGGACGGAATCTGGATCCGCCGCGTGGGGCCGCACTATTTTCCCGACCCTGGCATGTTTCACGTGGCCGCACCGAATTGGCCGCGCTGGGCCAACGCGGCCGAAAAATTCCTGAAGGACGCGAACGATTACTGGTTCCACGTCTACAAGCCGGGTAGCGGAGATCTGATTGTGGATATTGGCGCGGGCCGTGGAGAAGATGTCTTTGCGTTCTCGCGGGCGGTGGGACCGGGGGGACGGGTCATCGCCATCGAACCGCACCCTGTCTCTTTCCGCGCGCTCGAGGCCTTTTGCAAGTGGAACCTCCTGGAGAATGTGACTGCCATTCAGTGCGCGTGCGTAGAGGAACCTTGCGATCTCGAAATCGAGACTCTGCCGGTTTGGGAATCGAATTATGTCCGGAGCGGCGAGCGCTCGCCCACGAGTTTTCCGGTGAAAGGAGTCCGCTTCGACGCCCTGTGTGCGGAACGCGGGATCGAGCGGATCATTTTTTTGAAGATGAACATCGAAGGCGCCGAGCGCAGCGCGCTACCGGGATGCCGGCGCGCCCTGGACCGCACGCAATTCGCGTGCATCGCGGCCCACGATTTTCGCGCCAATCGCGGCGAGGGCGAGCACTTCCGCACGCTCGAATTTGTGCGCGGCTTTCTTGCGGATTGCGGATTTCGGGTGAGCACGCGCGACGACGATCCGCGCTATTACGTTCCCTACCACGTCCACGGAATGCGCTGATCGTCTCTGGGAATCGGTATCGAGTTAAGATGCCAGATTGGTATCGGTGGAAGGAGACTCCATGACCAAGATGGGTTCGGGTAGGAACACAGGCCGCCGCGCGTTTCTACGCAACGCGGCGGCGATTGGCGGCGCGTGCGGGCTTCCGCTGGCCGCTCCAGCGCAACGATGCCCCACCAAGCCGGATACCGTCCGCGACCGCCTGTGGGTGTTCTGCAATCCGACCGACGCCGATTATAACTACGTCCGCCAGCGTTCGGTGATGTCGCCGCTCGAAAACGCGGTCTACCTGGGAGCGCCCAACATCATCATGGTCAACCAGTATTCCAACGGCCAGCACGGCTGCTATCAGCCTTGGACGCCCCCGTTCGAACAGTACACGGTTGCTTTGCAGGTCCAGAAACGCGTGGCGTGGTCCATTGTGGGCGCGGCGGGGGTCACGCACGAGTCGGAGCGCACGCAAGTGATCGAGATGGCGCGGCACACGCCGAATGTCGTCGGCATCTATATGGACGATTTCTTCGAAAAGAAAGCCGCCGTGGCGAGCCTGACGTTGGACCAGCTTCAAGCGATCCACCGGGAGATCAAGAGCGGGCCGAAGCCATTGGACCTTTATGTCACTCTCTACACTCACGATCTCGTCAAGCCAATCCGCGAGTACCTCGAGCTGATCGACGTGGTCACGCTATGGACGTGGGAGACGGCGGACCTGGCGAACCTCGACGCGAACGTGGCGAAAGTGCAGAAATCGGCGCCGAAATCGCGCATCCTGCTGGGCTGCTTCACGGCCGATTACGACGCCGAACGGACACCCTGGTGGGCGCCGCTGCCGGTGGCCACCATGCAGCACCAGTGCGAGTTCGCTGTGCGCTGCCTGCGGGAACGGCGAATCGAGGGGTTCGTGATCTACGGCAACTTTTTCGACCTCGGCTGGGACTGCGTGAAATGGGCCCGGCAGTGGGTCGGGCAGGTCGGGGACACGGAGATTTAGCCGTCCTTCCGTTACAGCGCGTAGCGGCCCGCGGCAATCACGTGCGTGGCGATCTCCCGGCCAAGCGCGATCGTGTTTGCCGGTTCGTGTTTCGCCAGACGGCGGACAATCGCCATTTGGGTCCGCAGCATGTCGCCTTCGGCCACGGCGGCGATCACCTTGCGCGCGGCAAGCTCCACCTTCTCGATCGAGCGCGCGGCGTAATACTCGGCGATGGCGCTGGCCTGGCGGTTGGTGCCCAGCTTTTCGGCGCGCAGAATGGCGGATTCCATCGCGTACACCTCGCTGATGCAATCGGCCAGTGCGGCCATGATCTCCTGCTGTTCGGCGAGCGCCTGCATGTATTTCTGCGAGGCGGCGCCGGCGGCGAACAGCGAAAGCTTCTTCGTGGCGGCGAGCAGCTTCCGCGGGCCTGCGTGCTGGTCGGCGGCGGGGCCGGACAGCACCTCGTCCATGATGTGCTCGATCGCCGGCAGCAGCGGTAACTGGCCCGCCATGGCGCGCTTCATCAGCCAGCCGGTGATGATCAGCCGGTTGATCTCGTTGGTGCCTTCGAAGATGCGGTTGATGCGCGAATCGCGGTAAGCGCGCTCGGCCGGATATTCCTCGACATACCCGTAGCCGCCGTAGATTTGCACCACATGGTCCACCACCATGTCGAGCATCTCGGAGCACCAGACCTTGGCGATCGAGCACTCTACGGCGTACTCTTCGATGCGCTTCTGGATTTCGCGCGACGCGCCCCCGGCGGAGGAATCGATCCCGGTCAGGGCCGCGTCGATCATCCCGATGGTGCGATACGTCAGCGATTCGCCGGCGAAAATTCCGGCGGCGCATTCCGCGAGTTTCTCCTGGATCAGCCCGAATTCGCAGATGGATTTGCCGAACGCCTTCCGCTCCTTGGCGTACTGGATGCCCTGTTGCAGGCTGTTGCGCGCCCCGCCGACGCACGCCGCCCCGAGTTTGAAGCGGCCGATATTGAGAATATTGAACGCGATGTAGTGGCCCTTGCCCGCCTCCCCGAGCAGGTTCTCCACGGGCACGCGGCAATCCGCGAGAACCAGCGGGCAGGTGGAGGAGCCGCGAATTCCGAGCTTGTGCTCCTCGGGGCCCGGGGAGAATCCGGGCGTGCCGCGCTCGATCAGGAACGCCGAGAATTTTTCGCCGTCGATCTTGGCGAACACGGTGAACAGGTCGGCGAAGCCGGAGTTGGTGATCCACATCTTCTCGCCGTTGAGGATGTAGTGCTTGCCGTCGGGCGAGAGGACCGCGCGCGTGCGGCAGTTGAGCGCGTCGGAGCCGGAGGAGGATTCCGAAAGCGCGTACGCGCCGATCCATTCGCCGGTGGCCAGCCTGGGCAGATATTTTTCCTTCTGCGCGGGAGTGCCGTACCAGACAATCGGCAGCGTGCCGATGCCGGTGTGAGCGCTGAAAGCCACCGAGAAGCTGGCGAGCTGGCTGATGGATTCGGCCACCACCGCGGAGGTGACCTTGTCCATCCCGAGGCCGCCGTACGTTTCGGGGACGTCGACGGCCATCAGGCCGAGCTCGCCGGTCTTGCGCAGCAGCGCGCGGGTGATGGCGAAATTCTTGGCTTCGATTTCGGCGGCGGCGGGCAGGACCTCGTTGACCACGAAATCCGTGGTGGTCTTGGCGATCTGCCGCTGCTCGTCGGTGAAATCTTCGCGCGTGAAAATATCTTCGGCGCGCGACTCCTCGATGAGAAAGCTGCCGCCCCCGGCGGCCTTGACGGTGGGTTGCGGGGTGCTGGTGGCCATAGTTCCCTCCTAACTATATTTACCGCTCCCTGACGGTCGCGGCTCGGACAGATTCTCGAATATTCCGGCGGCGCCCATGCCGCCGCCCACGCACATGGTGACCATGCCGTAGCGGGCGCGGCGGCGCCGCATTTCGTGAAGGAGCGTGGCGGTGAGCTTGGCGCCGGTGCAGCCCAGGGGGTGTCCCAGCGCGATGGCGCCGCCGTTGACGTTGACGCGCTCGGGGTCGAGCTTCGCCAGCCCGATCACCGTGAGCACCTGAGCCGCGAAAGCCTCGTTGAGCTCGATCACCTCGATTTGATCGAGCGTGAGACCGGCGAGTTTCAGCGCCTTGGGAATCGCGAAGACCGGACCCGCGCCCATCTCTTCCGGCAGGCATCCAGCGGTGGCGTAGGCGGCGAGGCGTGCGAGCGGCTTCAGCCCAAGGGCGGCGGCGCGGTCCGCGGACATCACCACGGCCGCGGCGGCGCCATCCGAAGTCTGCGAGGAATTGCCCGCGGTGACGGTGCCGCGCGCATGAAAGGCCGGCTTGAGGTTGGCGAGCGCCGCCAGCGAGGTGTCCGCGCGCGGGCCTTCGTCGATGCGGAAATCGGCGGTGCCAGAAGCCGGGCGGACGGCAATGATCTCCTCTTCGAATTTGCCGGCGGATTGTGCCGCCAGCGCTTTGCGATGGCTCGCCAGCGCAAATTCGTCGGCTTCCTCGCGCATAATATTGTGGCGCCGGGCGAGCCGTTCGGCGGTGAGCCCCATCGAAAGATAGGCGGCGGGATAGCGCTCGAACAGCGAAGGATTCGCGGAGAATCTGTGGCCGCCCATGGGAACCAGCGACATCGATTCGGTTCCCCCGGCCACGATCAGGTCCGCCGCGCCGGAGCGGACGCGCTCGAACGCCAGCGCGATGGCTTCCAGGCCCGAGGCGCAGAAACGGTTGACCGTCATCGCCGAAGCGGCCACGGGCAGCCCCGCGCGCAGCGAGCAGATGCGCGCCACGTTCATGCCCTGCTCGGCCTCGGGCATGGCACAGCCCAGAATCACGTCGTCGACTTGTTCGCGCAGGGCGGGATCGCCGAGGCGATCGAGCGCACCGGCGATCGCCGCGGCGCCGAGGTCGTCGGGACGCGTCGCGCGCAGCGCCCCCTTCGGCGCCTTGCCCACCGCCGTGCGAACGGAACTCACAATGACAGCTTCTCTCATGGATTCTCCTAGTTCCTCAAAGGTTTCCCCGTCTTCAGCGTAAACGCGATGCGCTCCTGCGTCTTTGGTTCGCCGGCCAGCGAGAGGAAGGCTTCGCGCTCCAGGTCCAGCAGGTATTGCTCGCTGACCAGCGTACCGGGCGTCACCGCGCCGCCGCACATCACGTGGGCCACGCGGTTCGCGACCTTGGCGTCATGCTCGCTGATGTATTCGCCCTCACGTATCAGATAAACCCCGAGCTTGAGTGTGGCCAGGGCGCTCTCGCCGGGCGCAGGAATGTCGGTGCGCGGAAGCGGCGGCGCGTAGCCCGCGTCGGCGATGGAGCGGGCGAAGTGCTTGGCATCCACGACCAGCCGCTCGCGGTTCATGGTGATGCGGTCGCCCTGCGCGAGGAAGCCGAGCCGGCGCGCTTCCAGCGCGGAGGTCGAAACTTTCGCCATGGCGATGGTTTCGAAATTGCGGCGCAGGGCGTGATCGTCGCCGGCCGATTGCAGCGTCATTTCTTTGCAGCCGCCGCCGCCGGGCAGTAGACCGACCCCGGTTTCCACCAGCCCCATGTAAACCTCGGCACTCGCCTGACGGCGCACCGCCGCGAGCGAGATTTCCGCGCCGCCCCCCAGGCAGAAGCCGAACGGTGCCGCCACCACCGGGCGCGGGCAAAACTTGATGGCCCAGGTCATGGCCTGGAAGTCGCGCGCCATGCGGTCCACTTCGTCCCATTCGTCTTCCTGAACGGCCAGCAAAAGTTGCATCAGGTTTGCGCCGACCGAAAACTGATCGGTGTCGCCGCTAATGACGAACGCCTCGAAGTTGCGGACCGCTTCGCTATCTGTGCGCAGCGTTTCCGTGAGCAGGCGGACAATGTCCTCGCCAATGGCGTTCTTCTTCGAGTGCAGCTCCAGGCAGGCGACGCCGTCGCCCAAATCGACAAGCGATGCGCCGGGGTTCTCGCGCACGACGCCGTTCGACGCCCGAAACGTGGCGACGCGCGCGATGCCCTCGGGACGCGTGACGGGGCGGTACGTGCCGGCCGTGGGGTCGAAGCATTCGCGGCCGTGATCGCGATACCAGGAGATCACGTCAACAAATGGCATGGGCTGAACCCCGGCCGCATCCCACATCTCGAACGGGCCCATCTCCCAATTGAAGCCGGCGCGCATGGCGCGATCGATGCTCGCGGCGTCGTCCGCAATTTCCGGCAGCACGCCGGCAGCGTAGTTCCAGAGCGCCGCGAGCAGGCGGCAGTGAAACCGGGCGGCCTTGTCACGCTTAACGTCGCCGGAGAGAAGTAGCCGGAGGCGCTCCCCCAGGCGCTCTGCATTGTTCGCCATTTCGAGCAAGGGAAGATTCGGCTTCGCCCCAGGATGGTATTCCAACGTCTTCCAGTCGAGCGCGAGGCGAACCTCTTTGCCAGCGGCGTCCTTCTCTTTCTTATAGAAGCCCTGCCCGGTCTTGTCTCCAAGCCAGCGGCGGTCGATCATGGTCTGAATGAACGGCGGCACGCTTATCTCACCGGCTGCGGCGGCGCGCAACCGGGCGAAGTTCGCGGTGACGTGCGCCAAGACGTCGATTCCGACGAGGTCCGCCAGCCGGAAAGTTCCCGTTCGCGGCCAGCCGATGGCGGTCCCGGTGAGCGCATCGACTTCCTCGATCGTCAGGTCTTCCTCCTGCATCAGGCGGATCGTCTCCAGCATGATGAACACGCCGATGCGGTTGGCGATGAAGTTCGGCGTATCGCGCGCGAACACGACTTCCTTGCCCAGGCGGCGGTCGGCGAACTCGGCGATGGCCGCAACGGCCGCGGGATCGCTTTCGGGCGTCGGGATAATTTCCACCAGCCGCATGTAGCGCGGCGGATTGAAGAAATGCGTGCCGAACCAGCGGCGCCGCAGTGCGACCGGAAGGTTGGCCGCGATCGAGGCAGCGGGAAGCCCGCTGGTGTTGGTGGTCAGGATGGCGCCTGGGTTGACGTGGGGCGCGATTTTTTCGAGCAGCGAGCGCTTGATCGCGAGGTCCTCGGTGACGGCTTCGACGATCCAGTCGCAGCCTTCCACAAGCGCCAGGTCGTCGTCGAAATTGCCCGGAGTAATGCGGGCGGCGAGCGAGGAGTCGAAGAACGCGGCCGGCTTGCTCTTCTTCAGAGCTTCGAGCGCCTTGGGGGCGAGCGAAGGCAGATCGAGCAGGACCACGTCCAGGTCCGCATTGGCCAGGTGCGCGGCGATGCGCGCCCCCATGGTCCCGGCGCCCAGTACGGCGGCTTTGCGGATGAGAGGAGACGGCGAAGGCTGAAGAACGGTTTCGGCGGTCATGACAAACCTCCAGGTTTCGAGTTGTTGCGTACACCAGCCCAGAGGGCGCCCCGGCGGTGCCTTGCTGCCAGGCCCTGCGTCAGCGTGTGCGCGAATTGTGCGGCGATCTGCTCGGGGGAAAGCGGGCCTTCCGGCTCGTACCAGATGCAGATCCAGTTCAGCGCCCCAGCGATGGCGAAGGCGGCCAGCTTGGGATCGCACGCCCCGATCGAGCCGTCCGCGATCCCTTCCTGTACGAAAGCGCGCAAACGGCGGTCGATTTTGCGCTTGTACCCACGAACCTCGACCAGTGCGGTGGGCGAAAGGTCGCCTTCATCCAGGCGCATCACGCAGCGGCCGAAGTTCACGGTCATCACGTTGGCATACGCATAGATGAAGGCTTCCACCTTCTCCAGCCCGCTGCCGCAGTGCGCCGAGATTTCGTTAAGAATCTCTCCGATCAGCCGGCTGCCCCAGCGGTAGCATTCCAGCAAAATCTCTTCCTTGTTTTGGAAGTAATGATACAAAGCCGGCTTCGTGATGTTGAGACGCTCCGCAACATCGTTCATGGATGTCCGCGTATAGCTCTTTTCCAGGAAAAGTTCTGCGGCGGTTTGCAACACCGCCTCGCGCTTGGTGGCCGGATCGCGCCGGCGGCTCGAGAAGGCCTTCCAGTGGGGCGGCGAAACGATTGACAACGGGGGCACCCAACTGATATCTTACCCGCAAGTAAGTTATTCGCGCAAGCGAAAAAGGCGGGGAGCGTGGCCAGGAAGATCGTTGTTGCGCTGAAGCAAGTTCCTTCACGCGATTCCGTTATCCGCATCGATTCTCAGGGCAAATGGTTTGACCAGGAGGACCTCAGCTACGAGATCAACGAGCCGGATGCCTAAAACTGGAGCGGCTGCTGCGCTACGCGGTGTGTGGCGGGGCGCTGCTGCCGCGTGATCTGCTCCTCTGGTTTCGCGGGCTGGGGCTGGATCTGATGGAAGGTTACGGGATGACCGAAACCTTGGTCACGCATCTCCCGCGCCCCGGCACGGTGCATCCCGGTTATGTCGGCGCGGCATTGGAAGGGGTCGAAACCAAGCTGGGTCCCGGCGACGAACTGCTGGTGCGGAGCCCATGAACATGCTGGGCTATTTCCGCGACCCGGAACTGACCGCGGCCGCATTCACCGAGGACGGATCTTTCAAAACCGGCGACTGCGTTTCGTTTGATGCCGAAGGGCAGATGAGAATCGCCGGGCGAATCAAGGAGCAATTCAAGACCAGCAAGGGGAAATACGTCGTGCCGGCGCCCATCGAGACCAGGCTGATGGAGCATCCCGCGGTGGAAGCCCATCGATTACGCGTAACCGTTCCATCACCTCCGCCCACCTCTGCAAGTCAGTTACACTCTGTTGAGGTGCACGCGTGAAAATCGAAAAAGCAGTCATTACGGCCGCCTCCCGCACGCAGCGGGATCTGCCGCTACAAACCCTGATTGACCGTGATGGCGTCTCCAAGTCTGTCCTCCGAATCCTCGTCGAACAGGTCCTGCTGGCGCACATCGAAGAGGTCTGCCTTGTCGTCTGGCCGGGCGACGAAGTGCGCTATGCCGGCGCTCTGGAGAAGGTTGCGGGCCATGTGCGCTTCGTCTGCCAGGACCAGCCGCGCGGATACGGCCACGCGGTGTGGTGCGCGCGCGAATTCCTCCATGGCGAAACGTTCCTGCACCTGGTGAGCGATCACCTCTACGTGAATGCCGACGGCACCGCGCCGGCGGCCGAGTTGCTCGATGTTGCCCGCAGCGAAGAGTGCTCCGTCTCCGCTGTGCAGATCACGCGCGAAGGGCTCCTCCCCTATTTCGGCGCGGTCGGCGGGCACCGCATGGCCGGAGCGCAGGGCCTATACCGCATCGACACGGTCCTGGAGAAGCCCACTCCCACCGAGGCCGAGCGCAAACTATCCATCGCCGGCCTGCGCTCCGGCTATTACCTCTGCTTCTTCGGAATGCACGTTTTCACTCCGGCGATCATCGACGCTTTGGATAAACAGGTGGCCGCCGCCGGCGACCGCGCCGTGAGCCTCTCCGCGGCCCAGGCGGATCTGGCGCGCGAGCAGCAGTACCTCGCGCTTGAGACCCGCCACCGCCGTTACGACATCGGCGCGCGCTACGGCCTGCTGACGGCGCAACTCGCGCTCGGCATGCACGGGCCAGACCGCGCGGAGATTCTGGCGCAACTGGTGGAATTGCTGGCCAATCAGCAATCCGCTGCCGCGGCGGGGGACAGCCGGCGGTGAATCCCCTCGTTGCCGTCATCACCTCGCAGGAACCGCAGGTTCGCGACCAGTCGCTCGACGGGCTCTGCGCTGGGGCATCCCTCGAAGATCTGCTGGCCCATTGCGCGGCCCTCGACCAGTTCCGCCGCTCGAGCGAGAACCTCTACGAGCGCGTGCGCGCTTTGTTCTTCCTGTACGCCATCCACCGCTTCCGCATCCCGCGCGTCATCGCTGCCGCCGGCCGCGGCCTGATTCCGTTCTCTGCCTACAGCAACCTGCTGCGACGCCGTTACCAGGAGTCCATCGACGCCTTGCAGGCGGCGCAGCGGACGCAAGGTCCCAGTGCTTCTTTATCGAGCGCTCTCGCCGCCGCCTATCGCGGCATGGCCTTTCAGACCCTGGCCGATCAGGTGCGGCGCAGCGTGCGCTCCGTGCGCGGCAACCAGTGGATGTTCCGCACCGGCCATCCCGCGGATTATGCCTTGCGCATCCGCCCCGAGCTGCTGCGGCGCGCCGATGGCGATGCCCTCTTCCCCATCCTGCGCGAAGCCACTCCCGTCCGCATGGACCTCACCCACAGCGGCTGGAGCGACATCTTCTTTCTCGGAATGGATTATCCGGAGGGCGCGCGCGTTCTCAACGTTTCCATCGATCTCGCCGTCCGCGGGTCCGGCGCCGCCGGGCCCCGCCCGCCGGTGGAAGCCTATTTTCGCGTGATCGACGAACCGGTTCTGCGGCTCACGAGCGTGGATTTGAACGCCACCGCCGACATCACATCCGTCGCCAAGCTCTTCGATTTTGCCCGCGACTACCTCGGCCTCCTCAAAGCCGCCGTCATCGCCAGCGGGCTTGTACCCTCCGGCATGGAGGGCGGATCCCGGCCGCTTTCCGAACTGCTCCATCGCTTGATTGGCATTCCGGCACATGGCATCGAGATTGTCAGCAAGGTCAACGATATCCCCAAAGGTTCGCGCCTCGCGGTTTCCACCAGCCTGCTGAGTTGCCTGATCGCGGTGTGCATGCGCGCTACGCGCCAGATTCATGCCCTCACCGGGGAAGTCGAAGAGGAAGACCGCCGCCTCATCGCCGCACGCGCCATTCTCGGCGAGTGGCTGGGCGGCTCCGGCGGCGGCTGGCAGGACTCCGGCGGCGTGTGGCCGGGCATCAAGCTCATTCACGGCGTTCGAGCCGAAGAGGGCGACCCCGAATACGGCATCAGCCGCGGCTGCCTCCTCCCGCGTCATCGCATTTTCACCGCGGACGAAGTTACTCCGGAGGTCCGCCGGCGATTGCAGGAGAGCCTCGTCCTGGTGCATGGCGGCATGGCCCAGGATGTCGGCCCCATTCTGGAGATGGTCACCGAGAAATACCTGTTGCGGTCCGAAGCCGAATGGGCCGGCCGACGCCAGGCCGTTCGCATTCTGGACGAAGTGGTCGATCAGCTCCGCCGCGGCGATATCCGCGCCATCGGCGCATCCACGCAGCGCAATTTCGATGGCCCGATCCAGACCATCATCCCCTGGGCCGGCAATTTCTACACCGAGCTTCTCATTCGCAAAACCCGCCAAGCCATGGACCCCGATTTTTATGGCTTCTGGATGCTGGGCGGAATGTCCGGCGGCGGCATGGGCTTTCTCTTCTCTCCCGGCCGGAAAGCCGAGGGCCAGGAGCGCATGGCGGAGATCATGTCCTCCGCCAAGCGCCAAATCGAACGCGCGGTGCCCTTCGCCATCGAGCCGGTGGTCTACGATTTCGCCATCAATGAATCCGGTACTTTGGCTTCGTTTTCCGAAGGCGGCGACGCGCTGCTTCCGCCGGCGTACTACGCGCTCATGGCGCCGCGCCTCTTGCGCGCGGAGGTCCGTCTGCTTTCGCCCGGCCGCCGCGCCGAACTCGCCCGCTTCAGTGCGGCGTGCCGCCAGCACCCGCAATTCGCCGGCGCCGTCCAGGTGCTCTTCGATCACCTGCTCCCTCAGGAGCACGTCGAAGAGAAATCCCGCGGGCCGAGTCTCGACGCCCTGCTCGAGGAGTACGGGTTCGATCGCGCGCAGCATGAGCGCATTCAGGCTGACCTCCGCGCCGGACGCATCGGCCTTGCGCAGAATCGCCTGCGCGCCGCCAGCGAGATCAGCGACGTGCCCGCCGAAATGTTGTTCGACGCTCGCTGCGAGCTGCCGCGGCGCTATCGGGACCTCGGCCGCCAGGCATTGGCCGATGGCGGAGTCGCGGTGGTCTCTCTGGCGGGCGGTATCGGCACCCGGTGGACCAAGGGCGCGGGCGTGGTCAAAGCACTCAACCCGTTCTGCTGCCTCGGCGGCCGCCAGCGTTCCTTTGTAGAGGTGCACCTTGCCAAGAGTCTGCGCGTCGGCCGCGCGGCGGGAACCCTGCTGCCGCACGTCTTCACCACCAGCTATCTGACGCACGACGCCATTGCCGCCCACCTTGAAGCCGCCACCAACTACGGCTACCCCGGCCCGCTGCTACTTTCGCCCGGCTGTGCCATCGGGCTCCGCATGATCCCCATGGAGCGCGACCTGCGCTTCGCCTGGGAGGAGATGGTGCAGCAGGTGCTCGACGAGCAGGCGCAAAAAGTGCGCGAAGGCCTCCGCGCCGCGCTCATCGCCTGGGCACACCAGGCCGGCGAGGGCAGCGATTACCGCGATAATCTTCCGCTCCAGTGCCTGCACCCCGTCGGCCACTGGTATGAGCTGCCCAACCTGATGCGCAGCGGCGTGCTGGCGCGGCTGATCGAGCTGCGGCCGAAGCTTCGCCACCTTCTCGTGCACAATATCGATACCGTGGGCGCCGACGTGGACGCCGGCTTGCTCGGCTATCACATCGAGCAAGGCGCCGCCATGACCGCGGAGGTGATCGAACGCCACGTCGAGGACCGCGGCGGCGGGTTGGCGCTGGTGGATGGCCGCGTGCGCCTGGTCGAAGGCATGGCGCTGCCCGACGAAGCCATCGAATCGCGCCTCTCCTGCTATAACAGCGCCACCTATTGGATTGACATCGACCGCATGTTGCAGGTTTTCGGCTTGAGCCGCGGCGATCTCGCCGATGCCGCCAAAGTCGCTGCCGCCGTCAACACCCTGGCCGCGCGCATGCCCACCTACGTCACCCTGAAAGATGTGAAGAAGCGGTGGGGCAAGGGGCAGGAAGATGTCTTCCCGGTAACGCAGTTCGAAAAGCTCTGGGGCGACATGACCGCGCTGCCCGAGTGGGATTGCCGCTTCGCGCTGGTCCCCCGTGTCCGCGGGCAGCAACTGAAGGAGCCCGCGCAATTGGACGGCTGGCTGCGCGACGGCTCCGCCGCCTTCGTCGAAAAACTGTGTGCCTGGGACCGCGCGGCCCAGGGCACCGCCGGCCAAGGGTGACAATATGCAACGCCGCACATTCCTGATGACCACCGCCGCCGCCCAGATGCGGATTATGGGCGCGAACGATCGCCTCCGCATGGGAATCATCGGAGCGGGTAACCGTGGCCGATACCTGATCGGCCAGTTCAAAGAAGCGGGCGCGGAGTTTGCCGCCGTCTGCGATATCTACGAACCCAATCTCGAGGCGGGGCTGCAAGCAGCCGGCGGCGCCGCCGCGCCGTTCCGCGAGTATCGCAAGCTGCTCGACGACCGGGGCATCGACGCCGTCATCGTCGCCACGCCGGACCACTGGCATGCCCGCATGGTCATCGACGCCGTCGAAGCCGGCAAGGATGTCTATGTCGAAAAGCCTCTCGCGCACAAGATCGACGAGGGTTTCCGGATCGTCGAGGCCGTCGAGCGCACGCGCCGCATTGTCCAGGTGGGAACACAGCGGCGCAGTGCCGAGTTGTTCCTCGAAGCGAAGACAATTATGGACAGCGGCCAGGCGGGCGAAATACGCCTGGTGACCTCCGCCTGGTACAACAACCAGTCCTCTCTCAGCAACCGCAAGCTGACTGGGGATCTCGATTGGAAGCAGTGGCTCGGAACCGCGCCTGCCCGGCCCCTCGATCCCGTGCGCTTCTTCAACTGGTATTGGTTCTGGGATTACTCCGGCGGCCTGTTGGTCGTGGACGCGGCGCACATCGTGGATTGCATCCAGTGGTTCATGAATGCGGGCCATCCGGCGGCCGTCACCTGCACCGGAAACCGTCCGGAACTGCCCGGCGCCGAGGTCCCGGAAACCGCGACCATCACTATCGAGTATCCCGAAAATTACTTCGTCGTTTTCACTTTGGGATATCGCGCCATGCGCTACAGCGCGTTCAACGACCAGATCCAGCAGTTCCACGGCAACAAGGCGCGTTTCGACGTGGGCCGCGAATCGTATGCGCTCTACCCGCAGAGCAACGCTCTTGAAATGGCGCCGTCCACGCAGAAGAAATCTCCGGGCAGCTTCAATTCCGCCACCCTCAGCCACATCCGCAATTTCGTGGAGTGCATCGCCTCGCGCAAGCAGCCCCACGCCCCGGTGCAAGCCGGACAGGCGGCCAACATCGTGCTCTGTATGGCCATGGAGTCGTACCGCACAGGGCGGCGGCTCCGCTGGAACGACCGCGAGCGCCGCGTCGTTTAAACCGAAGTTCCCCTAAGAAATAAGCCGCAATTCGCGGGCAATCCATTGATTCTTTTAGTACATAGCTCTAATTTTCGAGCGGCATAATGTTCCCATGTA
>JAJYLS010000361.1 GCA_021787555.1 Acidobacteriota bacterium
CTCCGGCCTGCGAGTCCATTCCAGGACCTTGCCGATCACGTTGTCGACTTCCTGCTCGGTCAACTCGGGGAACATCGGCAGGGAAATGCAGCAGGCGGCGTTGCGCTCGGAGTTGGGGATGGCGCCGGCGATGCGAGCCTGCTTATCCCAGGGGTAGCCCTCCTGCTGGTGGATGGCGATGGGGTAATGGCACTTGGCGTCGATGCCGTTCTGGTTTAGGAAATCCAGCAACAAGTCGCGCTGCGCGGGCTTTTTCGTTTCGACCACGTAGAGGTGATAGACGTGACGGTAACCGGGCGTCTCGTAGGGAAGGGTCAGGCCGGCATCGCGCAGGCAGGCGGAATAGCGGGCGGCCCACTTGCGGCGCAGATCGTTCCATTCATCGATGTGCTTCAGCTTGGCGCTGAGCACGCCCGCCTGGAGGTCGTCGAGCCGGCTGTTATAACCGGGGCTGTGGCAGGAGCGCTTGTCCGAGCCGTGGTTGCGGAGCTTACGCACGACGCGGTCCACGTCCTGGCGATTGGTGACGACGGCGCCGCCATCGCCGAAACATCCGAGGTTCTTCTGGATGATGAAGCTGGTGCAAGCGGCATCGCTCAACTGGCCGATGCGGAACCCGTCTCCGCGCGCGCCGATGCCCTGGGCATTGTCCTCGACGACCAGGAGACGGTGGCGGTCGGCGATTTCGCGAATGGCCCGCATGTCCGCGCACTGGCCATAGAGGTGGACGGGCACGAGTGCCCTGGTTTTGGGGGTGATGGCCGCTTCGATTTTGGAAGGATCGATGCAGTTGGTGCGCGGGTCGGAATCGACGAATACCGCGGTGGCACCCGCGATCCAGATGGCCTCAGCGGTGGCGAAAAACGTGTTGGCCGTGGTGATGCACTCGTCTCCGGGACCGATTCCCAAAGCCTGGAAGGCGAGCCAGAGGGCGTCGGTTCCGTTGCCCACGCCGACCGCGTGCTTTGTGCCGTGATAGGCGGCGAATTCGGATTCGAACCGCTTGAGCATCGGCCCCATTACATACTGGCCGGACTCCAGAACTTCGTGGATGTTAGTATCGATTTCCGCCTTGATGCCGTGGTATTGCCGGACGTGGCCGTAGAAAGGAACATTCATGACGATTCATCTTATCAGCTAAGAGCTTTTCTTCAAAAATTGGCCGATGGCCCGCGTGGCTTGCCGGATGCGCTGTTCGTTTTCGACTAGTGCGAAGCGAACGTAGCCTTCTCCCAGCGGACCGAAGCCGATGCCCGGCGAGACCGCCACCTGCGCCTTCTCCAGAAGCAGCTTGGCGAATTCCAGCGACCCGCCGGCGCGATACCGCTCGGGGACCGGAGCCCACAGGAACATGGAGCCGCGCGGCTTCTCGACCGGCCAGCCGGCCCGGTGCAGGCCGGTCACCAGCGCGTCGCAGCGCTTCTGGTAAATGGCGCAGATTTTCTTCGTGTCCTCCTGGCATTCGCGCAGGGCGATGATCGAGGCGATCTGGATGGGCTGGAAGACACCGTAATCCAGGTAGCTCTTGATGCGCGCCAGGGCCGCGATCATTTTCGCGTTCCCCAGGCAGAACCCCACGCGCCAGCCCGCCATGTTGTAGCTCTTGGACATGGAGAAAATCTCGACGGCCACTTCGCCCGCGCCCGGGACCTGCAAGATGCTGGGCGGCACGTAGCCGTCGAAGCCCAGATCGGCGTAGGCGAAATCGTGCACGATCATGGTCTCGTGCTCGCGCGCCAGCGCCACGATCTCGCGCAGGTAATCCAGGTCCACGCAAGTGGTGGTGGGGTTGTGGGGGAAGGAAATCAGCAGCATCTTCGGTTTTTTGGAAGAAGTGCGATAAAGCTCGCGCAGCCGCCCCAGAAAGGTTGCCGCGTCGGGCATGGGCAGCATGCAGGCCTGGCCCTCGGCCATGAGGACGCCGTACTGATGGATGGGATACGCCGGGTTCGGCGAGACCACGACGTCACCCGGGCCGATGGTGGCGAACAGCAGGTGCGCCAGCGCATCCTTGGCCCCGATGGTCACGATGGCGTCTTTGTCCGGATCGAGTTCTACGCCGTAGTTGTTCTTGTACCGCAGCGTGATCTCTTCCCGCAGCCGGGGAATCCCCCGCGATTGCGAATACCGGTGGTTGCGCGGATTGCGCGCCGCCTCGATCAGCTTGTTGACGACCACGCGCGGCGTGGGGCCGTCGGGATTGCCCATTCCCAGGTCGATCACATCGATCTGTGCCGCGCGCGCCTTGGCGCGCATCTCGTTGATCACCGCGAACACGTATGGCGGCAGCTTCTGGATTCGGTAGAACTCTTCGGAATTCTCGGCCATCAAGTTCATTTTACGGGAATCCCGGACGGCCCGCGCTTTACGCACGCTCAGGATTCACCACGGAGCCACAGAGAACGCAGAGGTTTCACAGAGAAAACCGAAAAGAACTCCTCCGCGCTCCCTGTGGCTCGGTAGTGAGCGGTTTGCTTTCAGCGCCCGAGGCGGCGGCACGCTATCATGGTCTTATTCCCATGCGAGGCACGCGCTGGCTGTTGCTCGTGGCCATTGCCGCGATTCTTTTCGGCGTCGGCGTCACTTATCGAGCGCAGAAGAAGATCCTCCGGGAACTGGCCCCACCGAAACCCGCCGTCCTCCCGAACGAGCTCAACTCCACGGCCGAAGATTGGGCCTGGACCAAGAGCGAGGGCGGGAAGGTGGAGGTCGAGATCTGCGCCAAGGATTTCAGGCAGGTCAAGGATGCTTCGCGGACGGATCTCCAGGGCGTGCGGCTGAAACTTTTTCACCAGGACCACGGCAAGTACGACTTCGTCAAGAGCGCCTCCGCGACTTTTTTTCTCAACGAGCACCGGCTCTACTCGGACGGTGCGGTCCAGATCACGCTGGACATGCCGATCGAGGATGGAGCGCGTCCGTGCAGTATACCCCAGGCCCAGCCCGCCCACAAGCTGGTATCGATCGAGTCCTCCGGGGTGACCTTCGACAGCGAGAGCGGCCACGCCGACACCGACCGTCCGACGCGCTTCATCTTCGAGCACGGCGACGGCACTTCCAACGGCGCCAGCTACGATCCCAACACCCACCAGCTCGAGTTGCTGAACGACGCCAAGATGAACTGGCAGCCGGTCGGGCCGCACGCGCAGCCGATGCTGATCGAGGCGGGAAACGTGGAGTACCGCGAAAGCGAGTCGCAGATCCTGCTCAAGCCCTGGGGGCGCCTGACCCGCGAAAACACCGTGGTGGAGGGCGAGAACCCGGTGGTCCAGCTTCAGGACAAGCGGATCCACCAGATCACCGCGACCAAGGCGCACGGCAGCGACACCTATCCGAACCGCACGCTGCAATATGCGGCCGACGAGTTGTGGGTCGATTTCAATGACGCCGGCGTGGTGCAGAAAATCACGGCGCAAACCAACGCGCGCCTGGTGGCGGCCAACGCCTCCTCCGAAACGACGGTCACCGCCTATCATGTGGAGATGATGTTCGAGCCGGAGAACGGACAGAGCGTGCTCACGCAGGTGGCGGCCGTTGGCAACAGCCAGGTGAGTTCGAAACCGCTGCCCGTACCGGGACGCCAGATAGGCGAAACGCACATCCTGCGCGCCGACCAACTGGAGATGAAGATGCGGCCCGGCGGGCGCGAAATTGCTTCCATCGCCGCCCTCACGCCCGGCGTGCTGGAGTTCATCCCCAATCTGCCAACGCAGCACCATCGCACGCTGAACGGCAAGAATATCGTGATCGCCTACGGCCCGCAGAACCGGATCGGCACCTTCCACGCCATCGAGGTCACCACCCAGACCGATCCCACGGCCGACGAGCGCAAGCGCAAAGTGGCCGGCTCGATCACCACCAGCAAAGAGATGCTGGCGCGGTTCGATCCCAAGACCAGCAAAATGGCCGAATTGGAGCAGACGGGCGATTTCCGTTACCAGCAGGGCGACCGCCGGGCGCGCGCCGCCAAAGCCACGCTGGACGAGGACCAGAACGTCATCGTGCTCCAGACCGCGGCGCGCGTTTCCGATCCCACTGGCTTCACGTCCGCGGACCGCATTCGCATGGACCAGAAGACCGGCGACTTCACGGCCGAAGGCCACGTCAACTCCAGCCGCATGCCCGACAAGGACCAGCAGAAGAATTCCCAAATGCTCTCGGGCGACGAGCCGCTCCAGGCGCAGGCGCGCAAGGTGGTCTCGACGGACCACAACCGCCGCATCCATTACGAAGGCAGCGTGCTGCTGTGGCAGGGCGCCAACCGCATCCAGGCCAACGCGGTGGATATCGATCGCGAGAAGCGGAGCCTGATTGGCGACGGCAGCGTGGTCACCAGCCTGTGGGAAGAGCCCAAGGACGAGCAAAAGCGGAAGACGGCCACGCCGGTCCTCACCGTGGTCCACGCGGGGCACCTGGTCTATACCGATGCCAATCGCCTGGCGGTCTACACCGGCGGGATCGAGCTGACGCGCGTCGCGCTGCGGGTGAAGTCGCGGGAATTGCAGGCCTACCTGGCGGCATCCGGCGCCGATTCGCGCCTGGAAAAAGCCATCGCCGACGGCGGCGTCGAGGTCTTTCAGGCCGCGAAGGACCGCACCCGCACGGGCACCGCCGAGCACAGCGAATATTACACCAGCGATCAGAAGCTCATCCTCACCGGGGGAAAACCCACCCTGGTGGACAGCAAGGACGGCACCGCCCAGGGCGCCCAATTGACCTACTTTGCCAACGATGCTAGGCTGCTGATAAATGGTAGTCCAGGCCATCCCGCGAAAAGCCAGGTGAAGCAAAAATAGCCCCGCATGAGCAAACTGGAAACCAAGGAAATCAGCAAGACATACCGCGGCCGGCGCGTGGTGGACGACGTGTCGGTATTCGTGCAGCAGGGCGAAGTGGTCGGCCTGCTGGGCCCCAACGGCGCCGGCAAGACCACTACGTTCTACATGATCGTGGGCCTGATCAGCCCGGATTCCGGCCGCATCCTGGTGGACGAGCAGGACATTACGGACCTGCCCATGTACCAGCGCGCCCGCCGCGGCATCAGCTACCTGCCGCAGGAGGCCTCGGTTTTCCGCAAGCTGACGGTCGAGGAAAACCTGATGGCGATCCTCGAAACGCTGCCGCTGCGCCGCTTCCTGAACGAA
>JAJYLS010000042.1 GCA_021787555.1 Acidobacteriota bacterium
CGATCGAGCCGGTGCGGATGACCGGCGTGGTGTTGGCGTCGGCGGTCCAATTGACCGCGCCGGGGCCGGTGCCTTTCTGCGTCTGCGGGTCGATGTGCAGCCAGGAGCTCAAGGCGTTCGCCGTCCAGGGGCATCCAGGGCCGGTGTTGACGCTGATAGTTCCGCTGCCTCCGGTGATCGGCAGATTCTGAGGCCCCGAGGGGCTGATCGTATACGAACATTGCTGGCCAAACAAGGGCGCGGCGGCCAGCAGAAGGAGCGCAAACCTCATTCTTTGTATAGTAACGAATCGCGGCAGGCCTTCAGAATTTCGACGGAGCCGGGCGTATCGCTGTGCACGCAGATGGTCTGCGCTTTGCCCTCGCGCGCCAGGCGCGCGGCCTGCGCGGCGGCTTCGCGCGGATCGGTGATCAGCGCGTCGGGGAACTTGCGCGAGCGCAGCGTGCCATCGGGTTCGTAGCGGCGGTCGGCGAAGCCCTCGCCCGCGACGTTCAGCCCCATCTCGCGCCAGATCTCCAGCATGCGCGAACCGGCCAGGCCGAAGATCGTGGTAGCGGGGTTCCAGCGCAGCACGCCCTCCGCGATGGCGCGCGCCACTTCGGGCTTGCGCACGCCCACGTTGTATAACTCGCCGTGCGGCTTGACGTGGACGATGGTGCCGCCGAGCCGCCGCACCACGGCTTCCAGCCGCCGGATCTGTTCCAGCACCGTGGCGGCGATTTCCTCCGGCGCCATGGGAATTTCGATGCGGCCGAAGTGCTCACGGTCGGGATAGCCGGGATGCGCGCCGATGCGCACGCCGCGTCCGAGCGCGAGGCGCGCCGTGCGCTCCATCGTGGATTCATCGCCGGCGTGGCCGCCGCAGGCGATGTTGGCCGAGGTGATGTACTCCATGAGCGCGGCTTCGTGCGCCGCGTCTTCCAGTTCGCCCATATCGCAATTCAGATCGATCATACGAACCTGCCTTCGCCGCTCCCTAATGGTCGCGGCTCGGATCGGAGCCGCGACCGTTAGGGAGCGGTTCTTCGAGTAGTGCTTGCGGTTTCGCGCTGCCAACGTACAGGCCATTGAAAAGCAGTTTGAACGTGGCGTGCGGCTGCGCGCGGAAGGCCACTTTCGGACCGAGCAGAATCACCTTGCCTTCGCCCAGGCTGGCTTCCACGATGGCCGTTCCGCCGTCGAGATATTGCTGGCCCCACGCCCAGCCGCTTGCGAGCAGATTGGTGCCGGAGAACCACGCCACCGGCTCGGTGTGTTTCAGCTCGGCATTGGGTGCGAGCTTGAAAACCGGGCTGTTGTCGAAGAAGACGTCTACCTGGTGCGGCACGCCGTAGGCCAGCGGGTTGGTGTTATCCACGTTCATTTTGAGCAGCGAGCCGGGAATGTAGAACTTGTCGGGCGGCAGCGCGTGCTCCTCGCCATCTTTACCCATCTCGGTGAGGTAGTTCTTCACCGGAAGCCCTAGTGCCGCGGCCAGGCCGGTGGCGCTGCCGATGGTAACGATCGAGCCGCCGGCTTCCACGAACCTGCGGAGCTGCGGAAGGGTCTTGTTGGTGGTGATGCGGCCGATGCGGTCGCGATATTCGGGCGGGATGGATGCGGAATCGGCAGTGCCGGATCCGCCGCGCCTGCCCCGGATCGTGCCATCGGTGAATACCAGGACATCGAACTTGCTCTTGAGATCGCCGGCATCCAGCGCCGGCGCGAAGACCAACTGGAACGGGAACTCGTATTGCTCGAAGAGCCAGCGCGTCCAGCCGGAAGTCATGCTGCCGCCGTACTGATCGTAGAGGCCGATGCGGATGGGCGCGAGCTGGATGGCTTCACCGGAAGGCGCGGCCGCAACGGCTTTCGCGGGCACTCCGAGTTCCCGGGCGCCCCGCTCGACGATCGGCCGCGATTCGGAAGTGAACGGCACCCAGATCGCGCCATCATCTTTCTTTAACCAGTAGACGTCGCAATGGGCCTTCAGCAGCCGGTTCGCCACGATGAAGGAGTTGTTGATCTCGTGGCTGATCAGATAGCCGGCGGGATGTGACGGTCCGCTGACCGAGGCCGGGGGCGGCGGCAGCAGGCCGGCGATTTTGGTGAATGGGCCGTCGAAGCCGTCCTGGATGCGGTCGAACTCCACGCCCATCTGGTAGGCCAGCGTCCAGCCGGTGATGTCGTAGGGGCGCTTGGGCGGGCCGCCGGGATAAGCGAAATCGTTGGGGTGGTCCTGCGGCTCGAACATGTCCATGATGTGCGGCCGGAAAGCCTGCGCGGTCTTCACCACGTACGATCCGGCGGGATAATTCTTGCCTTCCACGGTGAAGGCGGCGGTGGATTTCAGCACAGTGATGCCGGTCTTGAGCAGCGCGTTGACGAACTCGGTGGCCGTGGCGAAATCGGGCTGATCGGAGGGAATGATATACCCGCGCGCATCGCGCAGTTTGGGATCGTGCAGCACGGTGTTGTAGAGGCTGGTGGGCAGCGTGCCCGTGCCTTTCCCCGCGGCTTCGAGCGCGGCGATGCGCTTGGGCGTGACGGTCCAGTTATCGCGGCTGCCTTTCTCGATGGAGTTCTGACCCATGCGCCACATGTTGAAGAGGAAGGTCTCGCGGTAGCGCGAGGCGATGTCCAAAACGGCGCGGTTGTTGGTCATCTCGTAATCGATGGACTGGCGGTAATGCCACGGCTGCGGCGCGATCGGCAGGGGCCAATCGCCCTGCGGCAGTTGCTTGCCGGGGACGAGTGGGATGTTCATGGGAGTGGGGCTGCCGATGATCTCGGTGAGGAGGCCGATCATGTTGTGGAAGTACGTGACGGTGCGCAGGCCGCCGTTCCACCAGGTCGAATAGGGCGCGCCGCTGCGCATGGCCGACCCGCCTTTGCCCTCGGCCACGAGGCGGCTGTGCATGGCCGTGCCGACCAGTTCGATGCCCAGCGGCACCAGCGGATCGAAGTTGTAGTTGAAGGGATCGCGGAAGGGCGGCATGAAGATGACCGCGCCGAGGGGACCGGTCTGGTGGTGGTTGTAGACGATCTGCGGGAACCACTCGAGGAACAGCACGCGGTTCATGTTGGTGGTTTCCGGCATGTTGGACATGTAGAAATCACGGTTGTCGTCGTGCCCGATGTACTTGGCCCAGAGGCGCGGCAGGTTGCTGAAGCTGCGCTCCTCGGGCGGGCGCAGCGGCGCGTGGGGGTCTTCCGAGCGGCGCATGTACCAGTTGGCCACGAGGTCCTGGCCGTCGGGATTGGCCTGCACGCAGAGCAGGATGTCGTCGTGGAGGAAACGCAGGGTTTCGGGGTCGGTGCGGCTGACCATCTGGTAGACCATCTCCATGAGCTGCTGCGAGCCGACCGTTTCGGTGGCGTGCAGGCCGCCATCGATCCAGACGACGGCTTTGCCCTCGTGCGCCAGCGCGTGCGCCTGTTGCTCGCTGACGCCCTCGGCGTGCGCCAGCCGCGCGGAGATCTCGCGGTAATGCTCGAGATGCTTCATGTTCTCGGGCGAGGAGATGATGGCCATGTACTGATTGCGGCCCTCGGCGGTTTTGCCGATGTTCACCAGCTTCATGCGATCGGACTCGCGCGCCAGCGTGTGCCAATACTTGTCGAGCTGGGCATAGGTAGCGACCTGGTAATCGTCGCCGATGTTGAAGCCGAGCGCTTCCTTGGGGGTGGTGATCCTGGGGGCTGTTTGCGCGTAGGCCGCGCAGAGGAAGAGCACGGCGGCGAGGAGCCGGGGTAATCGCATAGGCGCAAGTGTAACTCGGATCAGCGGCCGCCGGAGCGGCGATTGAGCGGGGCGGGAGTGCGTGCGTCGATCACGGGGACGAGGCAGTTGCGGTCCTGCGGTTCGGACGGGCGACCGGTGTGGGAGACTAGTTCGCGGTTGAGCGTGGCGACGAATTCCTGGATCTGAATCTGCATCTCGCCCATCTTCTCGCGCATGTTGAGAATGATCTCGACGCCGGCGAGGTTCACGCCGAGGTCGCGGGTGAGGTGCAGGATGACCTCCAGGCGCTCCAGGTCTTCATCCGTGTAGAGCCGCGTGTTGCCTTCGCTGCGCGACGGTTTCAGGAGGCCCTCGCGCTCGTAGAGGCGGAGCGTCTGCGGGTGGATGCCGTACTGTTCGGCTACGGCCGAGATCATGTAAGCCGCTCTCGATTTGCCTCTCGCCATGGGTTACACCTTCGACCAGATTTCGCCGCGCGGGTCCTCGCCCTTGTGCCGCTCGGCCAGTTCCTTCAGCAGTTCGCGGGTGCGCTCGTCGCGCGGGTCGGGGGCTTCGACCGCGACCTCGACGATCTGGTCGCCGCGCCGGCCGGTACGCGAATTCAGCACGCCCTTTTCGCGGAGGCGGAAGCGCTGGCCGTTTTTGGTGCCGCGCGGGACCTTGAGCCGGGTGCGCCCATCGACGGTGGGCACCTCGATTTCGGCGCCGAGCGCGGCTTCCCACACCGCCAGCGGCACCTGGATTTCGATGTTGTCGCCGTCCCACTTGAAGAACGGATGCTCCTCGACCTTGGTGGTGATGTAGAGATCGCCCGGAGGCGCGCCCATGGTTCCGGCATTGCCTTTACCGGGGACGCGCAGGCGGGAGCCGTTGCGCGCGCCCGGCGGAATGCGGACCTCGACGGTTTCGGTGCGGGCCACGCGGCCGTCGCCGCCGCAGGTGGGGCAGGCGTTGCGCAGCTTGCCGGTGCCGCCGCAGCGCGGGCAGCTCAGGTTGAAGCGCATGGCGCCGGCCATCTGGGTGACGTTGCCGGTGCCCTTGCATTGCGGGCAGGTGACTTCGCCGGTTCCGGCCGAGCCGGTGCCGTGGCAGGTGGAGCAGATATCGTAGCGGGTGATGTTAAGGCGCGCCTGGGTGCCGTGGATGGCCTGCCAGAAGTCGATGTCCATCACGTACTCGAGGTCGCCGCCGGGTTCCGCCTGCGCCTGCGGCGCGCCGGCGCGGCCGCCGAAGAACTGGGAGAAGATATCGCGGAAGTTGCCCCCCGCGCCGGCTCCCGTTTCCGGCCGGCGGCCAGGGCGTCCGCCGGCTCCCGCCGCCCCGCCGGAGAAGAAATCGGAAAAATCGAAGCCGGAGAAGTCCATCCCGGGATGCGGCCCCTGGCCGCCCGAGCCCGGAGGCGGGCCGGCGAAGCCGTTCTCGGAATAGAAGCCGTACTGGTCGTACATCCCGCGCTTCTTGGGATCGCTCAACACATCATAGGCTTCCTGCACGTTCTTGAAGCGCTCCTCGGCGGACTTGTCGCCGGGATTGAGGTCGGGGTGGTACTTGCGCGCGAGCTTCCGGTAGGCTTTGCGGATATCGTCCGCGGAAGCCTTGCGGTCCACCCCGAGGGTCTCGTAATAATCGTGCTTGGGGGACATAAGAAGCAGAAGTCAGAAGTCAGAAGTCAGAAGTCAGGAGTCAGGAGTCAGAATGGCCGCGCTCCGGGTTTCTTCTGACTTCTGTCTCCTGACTCCTGTCTCCTCATTTTTTATCATCTACGTCGACGAACTCGGCGTCGACTACGTTGTCCGGGCCTTTCTTGCCTTCGCCGGGGCCGGCTGCGCCGTCACCGCCGCTCGGGGGCGGGGGCGTGCCGCCGGGCTGTCCGGGAGCGGGGCCCGCGGCCTTGTACATGGCTTCGGCCAGCTTGTGGCTGGCGCTGGTCAAGCGATCCACCGCGGAGTTGATGCGCGCCGGATCGTTCTCGTTGATGGCTTTCTTGGTCTCTTCGATGGCCGACTCGATCTCCTTGGCCTCAGCATCGCTGATCTTGCTGCGGTGCTCCTTCAGCGTCTTTTCAACGTTGTAGACCATGGCGTCGGCGCGGTTTTTGGCTTCGATGGTGTCGCGCTGCTTGCGGTCGTCGGCGGAATGCGATTCGGCGTCCTTGGCCATCTTCTCCACTTCGTCCTTGGAGAGGCCGGAAGAGGAGGTGATGGTGATCTTCTGCTCGTTGTTGGTGGCGCGGTCCTTGGCGGTGACGTTGAGGATGCCGTTGGCGTCGATATCGAAGGTCACTTCGATTTGCGGAATGCCGCGCGGCGCCGGCGGGATGTTGCCGAGTTGGAAGACGCCCAGCAGGCGGTTGTCGTGCGCCATGGCGCGTTCGCCCTGGTAGACCTTGATCTCGACCGAGGGCTGGCTGTCGGAGGCGGTGGAGAAGACTTCGCTCTTGCGCGTGGGGATGGTGGTGTTGCGCTCGATCAACTTGGTGAAGACGCCGCCCAGGGTCTCGATGCCGAGCGAGAGCGGGGTCACGTCGAGCAGCAGCACGTCCTTGACTTCGCCGCCGAGCACGCCGCCCTGGACCGCCGCGCCGACCGCGACCACTTCATCCGGGTTGACGCCCTTGTGGGGCTCGCGGCCGAACAGTTCGCGGACCAGCGCCTGGATGCGCGGCATGCGGGTCTGGCCGCCAACGAGCACAACTTCCTGGATCTGCTGCGGGGTGACATTGGCATCCGCCAGCGCCTGCTTGCAGGGGCCGACGGAGCGCTGGATGACGTCTTCCACCATCTGCTCGAAGCGGGCGCGGGTGAGCTTCATTTGCAGGTGCTTGGGACCGGAGGCATCGGCGGTGATGAACGGCAGGTTGATCTCGCTTTCGAGCAGCGTCGAGAGCTCCATCTTGGCCTTCTCGGCGGCTTCCTTGAGGCGCTGGAGGGCCATCTGGTCGCGCGAAAGGTCGATGCCGTTCTCCTTCTTGAATTCGGCCACGATCCAGTCGATGATGCGCTGGTCGATGTTGTCGCCGCCGAGGTGGGTATCGCCGTTGGTGGACTTGACTTCCACGACGCCGTCGCCCACTTCGAGGATCGAGATATCGAATGTGCCACCGCCGAAATCGTAGACGGCGATGGTCTCGTTCTTCTTCTTGTCGAGGCCGTAGGCGAGGGCCGCCGCCGTGGGCTCATTAATGATGCGCATGACCTCGAGACCGGCGATCTTGCCGGCATCCTTGGTCGCCTGGCGCTGGGCATCATTAAAGTAGGCGGGAACGGTGATGACCGCCTGGGTGATTTTCTCGCCCAGGTAGGATTCGGCCGCTTCCTTGAGCTTCCCAAGGATCATGGCCGAGATTTCGGGCGGGGAGTACTTCTTGCCGTTGATGTCCACGCGGGCATCGCCGTTTTCGCCGCGGACGGCCTTATACGGGACCATCTTCATTTCTTCGGTGACTTCGTCGTAGCGGCGGCCCATGAACCGCTTGATGGAGAAGACGGTGTTCTCCGGGTTGGTGATGGCCTGGCGCTTGGCGACCTGGCCGACGAGGCGCTCGCCGCTCTTGGTGAAAGCGACCACGGATGGGGTGGTGCGGGCGCCTTCCTGATTTGCAATGACGGTGGGCTGGCCGGCTTCCATCACGGCCACGCATGAGTTGGTGGTGCCCAGGTCAATGCCGATGATCTTTCCCATTGAAAAGAAACCTCCTTGGAGCTGTTAGCTGTTGGCTATTAGCTTATAGAATCCGTTGGCTGGCCGCTGTGGGCCTTAGCACAACTTCATTATCAAACTTTAGTGTGAAGTTGTCAAGTTTTTTTGAGGGTGAGCTGGGGGCCGAAGGGCTGCGAGCGGGCTGAGGAGCGTTTTGGCGGAACGAAGCCAATTTCTAGCTAAGTTATTTATTTTCATGGCGCTTTCGATATATGGCAAAGTGGGTCCGGATTGCTGTGTTAGCGCCCGTGGATGACGCGATCCAGGAGGATGTCCACTAACCTGGGGTGGCCGTCGAGGGGCGGGGTAGTGTGGATCTTGACGCCGGGGAAGCGGGTTTGGGCGGCGGAGATGAGCTTGGGCAGGTCGCGTTCGAGGTGGGTGCCCATGGTGAGGAAATAGGGGATGACGGTGATCTTCTGGACGCCCTCGCCGGCAAGGCGAGCTACGGCGCCGGAGAGATCGGGGTGGCCGAGCTCGAGGAAAGCGGCCTGGACGTGGTCGAAGCCGCCGCGGCGCGCCAATTCGGCGGCGAGCGCGCGGACGGCTTCGTTGGCCGGCTCGACGCGGGAGCCGTGGGCAAAGATAACGACGCCCGACTTCACGCTGTTCCGTGGATATAGGCGCGCATGTGGTGGAGTTCTTCGGTTTTGCGCTCCAACTCGTATTTCATAAGGTCGCGCATGGAGAGGAAGCCCACGGCATGGTTGGCCCGCATCACCGGAAGGTGGCGGTAGCCGTGGGTGGACATGAGTTCCATGGCTTCTTCGAGGCTGGCCAATTCGTCCACGGTGGTGAGGTTGGTACTCATCACCTGGCGCACGACGGTATGGTTGGGGTCGCGGCCTTCGAGCACGATGCGGTGCATGATGTCGCGCTCGCTGAATACGCCGGCCAATCGCCCATTGCTGAGGACCAGGATTGCTCCAACATGGAGTTCCGCCATTTTCCGGGCCACTTCGGCCACGGTGCTCGACTCTTCCACGTGGAAGAGTTCGCGATCGTGCACGATGTCTCGTACTCGGGACATGCGTTTCCCTCCCAGGGTAGGGGAAATGTTACCACAAATCGCGGCAAGTATACAGACAAAAATCGAACCGCCACCCAACGGCGCCAGTTCGTACGCGTGCTCCGCCACGGATTCCACTTTCGCCCGCGAATAGAAGATCGGGAAGTATTTCCCGCGCGCGTGCCGAACCGATGCCGGCAAAACCCGTTAATCTGGGATGTGGATGATCGGGGTTTTCGACAGCGGCTTCGGCGGGCTGACGGTGCATCGCGCATTGATTGCGGCCCTGCCCGGGCGGGATTTCATGTATCTGGGCGATAACCGGAACGCGCCTTATGGAATCCGGCCGCCGATCGACGTGCTGAACCTGACCTGCGCGGCCCTGGAACGCTTGTTTGCGGAGAACTGTACGCTGGCGGTGGTGGCCTGCAATACGGCCTCGACGGTGGCGCTGCGCTGGATTCAGCAACAATGGCTGCCGGTGCGGCGGCGCGAGGACGGGATTGCGCGGAACGCGATCGGGATCGTGGTGCCGACCGTCGAGGCGGCGACCGGCATCGGGTCGGAGCGGGGCACCATCGCGGTGTTTGCGACGCGCCGCACGGTGGAGTCCGACTGCTACCCGATCGAGATCCGGAAGCGACGGCCCGATATTACCGTGGTGCAGCAAGCCTGTCCCGAACTGGCGGGCTCGATCGAACGCGGTGCGCCGCGCGAGGAGTTGAGCGCATTGGTGAAGCGATACGTGGGCGAGCTGTTGAACGCAGCGGGCAGGGCGCCGGAGTGCGTCATTCTAGGCTGCACGCATTACCCGCTGGTGGCCGATCTGTTCGCCGCGGCGCTGCCGTCCGGCGTGCGGATGATCCATCAACCGGAGGCCACGGCCGGGGCGCTGAAAGTGTATCTGGAGCGGCACCCGGAATACGACGGATCGCATGACGGGCGGCGCAAGTTCCTCTCGACGGGATTCTCCAGAGAGGCGCTGCCGCTCATCGAAAAATTCTGGGGCGGCCAGGTTCCGTTCGTGCAGGCGTGAATCGATTGACGGCGGCCGGGATGCGGCCGTCGCCCGTGCGGGGCTGATCCGCATCGTGACCGATCCGATACGCGCGGGCCGCTACGCGGTGGGATTCGACGTGCCGCGCCGGCTCGGCTCCTTCCGTTCGGAGCTGGCATTGTCCGCCGTGCCGTTTGACGAAAGCGGCGTACGGGAAACGGGGGAGGCGGAGGGGGGCTGGCGTGGAGTAATAATAGGTGCATGAAAAACTCCAACCCACCGACTTCGCCTTCACGCCGTACTTTTCTCAGTACCACACTGGGCACCACGCTAGGCGGTTTGAGCGCCCCCATGATCAAAGCCGCTCCGCCGGCACGGCGCAATGTCCTGTACATTGCATCGGACGACTTGAGTGCGCGGCTGCATTGTCACGGCAATCCGGTCGTCAAATCGCCCAATTTCGACAGGCTAGCCCGGATGAGCGTGCAGTTCAACAATTCCTATTGCCAGTACCCGCTGTGCAATCCGTCGCGCAGTTCCATCATGACCGGCATGTCGCCGGATACGACCAAGGTCTGGGGCAACCAGACGCGGTTCCGCGAAGCCATACCGGACGTGGTGACGCTGCCGCAGTTGTTCCAGAAGGCGGGATATTACGTCGCGCGGGTGGGCAAGATTTACCACTACGGAAACCCGGGGCAGATCGGCACCAGTGGGCTGGACGATCCGGCAAGCTGGCAGGAGGTGGTGAACCCGGCGGGCGTGGACCACACCAAAGAGGAGCCGGAGGCCACCTGCTACACGCCCGAGCGGCGGAGCTTGGGATCGAGTATCGCGTTTCACGCATCGGAAGCGCCGGACAATCAGCAGACGGATTACATGGTGGCGGACCACGTCATCCAGATGATGGACAAGCACCGGAAAGAGCCATGGTTCCTGGGGGCGGGCTTTTACAAGCCGCATTGCCCGTGGATCGTGCCCAGCAAATATTTCGACATGTACCGCGTAAGCGACATCCCGGCGCCGAAGTTCGACCCGAGCGAGATGAAAATCGCGCCGAAGTTCGCCTATTTCACGGAGCCGCCGAACTGGAACATGACCATGGAGCAGCGGCGGGGCGCGATCCGCGCGTACTATGCGGCCATCAGCTTCCTGGACGCGCAGGTGGGGCGGCTGCTGGATGCGCTGGAGCGGACCGGGCAGGCACAAAACACGACCATCGTGTTCTGGGCGGACCACGGGTACAACCTGGGCGAGCACGGGCAGTGGATGAAGAACACGCTGTTCCAGATGGCGACGCGGGTGCCGCTGTTTGTCGGCGGGGCGGGGGTGACGGCGCGCGGGCGCACGTGCCATCGCACGACCGAGCACCTGGACGTGTATCCAACCGTGGCCGAGCTGTGCGGGTTGAAACCGCCGGCAAATTTGCACGGGCGCAGCCTGATGGCGCTGCTCAAGGATCCGAACGCGAGCTGGAACTATCCGGCCATTACGCAGCTTCATCCCCGAGCCGAGAAGCCAGTGCACGGCTATTCCATCCGGACGGAGCGCTACCGCTACACGTTCTGGAACGAAGGCGCGGACGGGGAAGAGATGTACGACTACGAGAAAGATCCGCGGGAGTTGCACAACCTGGCGCAGGACGAGACTTCGGCGGGGCTGAAGGGCAAGTTGAAGGCGCAGTTGGAGGCGATCACCAAGGCGCGGGGACGCGCTTAGGGGGCCGGGGGAGGAAGCTCGCTTCGCTCGCGGCTGATCAGGTCACCAGGCTCGATATGAGCACTGACAGCACGATGAGGGTGAAGCCGACGTACATCCAATCGCGTTCGAGGGCGAAGCCGGCGAGCGAGAAGGCCACGCGGACGATGGGCGTGGCGATGAGAATCAGCAGACCGATCTGGATGAGGGCCAGCGGGCCGGGGAGCGACGCCACGGCCCGCACGCCGCGGATGCTGGGGTGAAAATGGCTGTAGGAGATGGGCTGCCATCCGGCGTGGGCGACGTACCAGAAGCCGCCGGCCAGCACCACCAGCGCGGCCAGGAAGACTCCGAAGCGGAGCAGGTTTCCGATGATGCCTTCGATGCGTTCGTCGGTCATTTCAGTCCTCCGGTCACACCGTTGTAGATCATCTCGAACGCCAGCAGGCCCACCACGCCGGCAAACACCAGGCGGAGCAGGCGCGGGCGCGCGCCGACCAGAATGCGGGCGCCGATCAACGAGCCGGTGAGCACCCCGAGCATCACGGGCATGGCCAGCCCCGGTTCGATATAGCCGCGGTGGAGATAGATGCCGGCGCTGGCGGCGGCGGTGACCCCGATCATGAAATTGCTGGTGGTGGTGGAAACCTTGAAGGGGATTTTCATGAACTGGTCCATGGCAATGACCTTCATGGCGCCGGAGCCGATCCCCAGGAGGCCGGAGAGCATGCCGGCGCTGAACATGAGCGAGAAGCCGGTCTTGACGCGCGTCACGTGATAATGGACCACGCCCTTGGCGCCGGGATAGGCGCCATCGAGCTTGAGATGCACGGCCAGGGGATCGGCGCGGGGCTCCTTCTGCGGGGGGATGGGGTGCGCGGATTGCCAGGCCGAATAGAGCAGCACGAGGCCGAAGATGACGGCCAGGCCTGAAACGGGGACCACCGCGGTCAGGTGCGCTCCGGCTATGGCGCCGAGGGTGGTGGCGATCTCCAGGAACATGCCCACCCGCACATTGGTAAAACCTTCGCGGACGTAGGCCGCCGCCGCGCCGGAGGAGGTGGCGATCACCGAAATCAACGTGGCGCCCATGGCGAAACGGAGGTCCACGCCTAACATGAGCGTCAGCACAGGGGTGACGATGACGCCGCCGCCCAAACCGGTCAGCGCGCCGAGAAAGCCGGCAAGGGCCGAGATGCCGTAAACCACGGAGGAGAAAGCCAGAGTATTCATTGAGACGGGCGAATGCCTATGCTAGCAGGCTTCACGCTGCGAGGCGCCAGCTTCCCTTCACCACAGAGCCGCGGAGAGCACGGAGGAAGCGCAGAGGAATTCTGTCTTGTTTTCTCTGCGCTCTCCGTGGCTCTGCGGTGAACTTCAACTAGTGGAAATTCACGAAGAACGGGCTGGACCACGCCAGCATGCGGTTGATCTGCTGCGCGCGCACGTAATAATAGTGGCGGCCGGAGACGTCCCCTTTGTCCAGGAATTCAAACGTCGTGGAGCGCTGGCCGGGCTTGGTGGAATAAACCACTTTGCCATCCTTGATTACGTCCACCTGCGCCAGGTTTTCGGTGCCGACGATCTTCACCTCGATCGGTTCGGCGTTCTTCAGCGCGAACTCGTCGCCCATGAAATGCGGGCCCATGTGCACGTCCATGATGATGTTGTCCATGGCGGCATAGGTGTGGCGCGCGCGGATGGCGTCGAGAATGCCTTGGCGCGACGTGTCGCCGGTGTACACCAGCGCGTAAGAGATGTGGGTCGAACCGTGATCGGAGCTGGCGATGACGCCGAGGCGGTATCCCTTGCCCCAGGCATTCACGACCACGCCGTCGGCGTGATAGCCGGCTTTGGAAATAAGCTGCGCGTCCTTTTTCTCGTCGTAGGCCAGGGGCCCGCCGACGGCCTCGGAGCTGGCGCGGCAGCCCTGGAAGATTTCGACCGCGGGTTCGAGGTCGGGACTGTTGTCGCGCCAGTCCGTGCCCATGCGGGTGGCGGAGGTGTGGGAAATGGCGATACCGTGGTGCGGGCGGATGTCTTCGTAGAGCAGTTTCGTGTCGTTCTCGACCAGATCTCCGGTTCCGACTCCGGGCTCGTCACCCATGCTCGACTGCGGCAGCGAGAACCCCTTGGCGCCGGATTTCAGAAAGAACGGCGTGACGTGGGCGTCGGCGCGGTCGGCATACAACATATTGCGGTGGCCGTTGGGATAGACGGCGCTGCGCTCGTAGCCGAAGATGGCAGCGTAGGTGCCCGGCAGGAAGTACATGTCGGTCATCTTCTGCGTGTAGTAATACCAGTAGGGCCAAGCGCCGCCCTGATGGTCCGTGGAAGCGCCGTAATCCATGGAGGCGGCGTCGATCATGTAGCGGTAGAAATCCTGGAGGTTGCCGTCGTTGGTGCCGCCGCCGTCCCAGCTCAGCTCGGTATGGCGGTGGAAATCGCCGCGAACGATCTGCATGCTTTTGCCGTCCACGTTGGCGCGATAGGAGCGAATGGCCTTCACGTCCCGGAGTTCGTGCGGGTCTGCCGGCTGGGCGGTGACGGTGGGCTGACGGGAATCGACCAGCTTGAGGTCGGAGGCCTCCGCGGGAGGAGGCACGGTGCCGGCGAAGACCCGCTGGTGCAGCGGCCGGTGATACATGGCTTCCACGCGATTGTCGGTGGGCCAGGCGAGGACCAGGGTGCCGTCGGCCAGGGCCGCGGCGGAGATGCGCGTGCTGGAGCGGCCCTTGCTATCCGGCACGGCCACAGCTTTAGACCAGCCGGCGGAATCGAGGTGGGTCAGATAGTATTCCCAGTAGTTACTGTTGGCGGGGCGACCGGCGCGGCGACCGCGGCCGCGGCCCCCGCCACCGGCGTTGACGAGCGTTTTGGCGGCGACCCAGATCGAACCTTTGCCATCCGCGAAGACGTGCGGCTGATAGGTGTTACCCTGCAGGAACGTCTCGTCCAACGAGGATTCGGGCGTTTTCCATGCGCCGTTCACCAGGCAGCGGATGCGCGGTTTGCGCACTCCGCCCAGAGGCGTCCCAAGCTGCACGTCGCGAACCGTGTAGCCCTGGTCTTTGCCCCAATTAGCGGGTCCTTCTTCCCACGCCACCCAGACGCGGTTGGCGCTGTCCACCGCCACGGTGGCGCGCGCCTCGAATAACGGCGTGGTGGCCACGGGCATCTCTTCCCCGATGACGCGGCCGCCGGAAACCTTCGAGAGGAACACATCGTAGTTATCGTTCCGATAGCTGTCATAGGCGATCCAGAGATTGCCGATGGAATCGAAGGCCACGGCGGGCTCCCAATCGTCGGCGGCGGTGTGTGTCACGCGAACGGCATCCGACCAGCGGTTGCCGTCGAAGGTCTTCACGAAGATGTTGGACACGTCTTCGGGAAGTCCGTCGCGCGTGCCGTGGCGAAAGCCCTGCCAGGTTACGGCGAGGTGTCCCTTGCCATCGGAGGCGAGCCGCGGGTTGACATCGGGCAGCGGGTCGTTGCTGAGCCGATCGAGGCTGCCCCACTCCTGTTTGCCCGGGTCGAAGCTGCGCGCGTAGATGTCCCAATTCGAATTGCTCTGCTCGGACCACACCGCCCAGACGCGGTTGTGGGCATCGCATCCCGCCTGCGGGAGCCAGCTATCGCCGCTCGTGCCGGGCACCCACTGCAAGGTGCCCCACTGATTGTTCTTGTATTGCCGGACCACAACATCGTCGCGATTGCCTACGAAGCTGAGCCACGCTACCCAGACGGAGCCATCGGGACATGAGGCGACCGTAGGCAGGTCGTCCTGACGGAATTCGTGACCGACCGCGACGGCGTTGATCGTCTGCGCGCCAAGCGCCGTTGCCGCGAGAAAAAGAATAAGGGGCAATCGAGGAGACATGTATATTGGTTTATCGCCGAGGCGGGGCGAGAGTCAAGAGAAGAGTTAGGAGTCAGGAGTTAGGAGTCAGGAGTCAGGAGTCAGGAGTTAGGAGTCAGGAGGCAGGAGTGAAGAGTTGGGAGTTGAGGAGTGGGGAGTCAGGAGTGTGCTGGCACTGGTCTGCTGCAAAAGAAGTAGAATAGAGAAAAGAAAAGGGCAGGGGTGAACCTGCCCTTTAGCGGTGTTGTTGCCCGGGAGGCAACAATGATTCACTGATTGGGTGTGACAGCCCCGGCGCCATTTCGGGACCATCACAACCGCGTGTGTAGTTTTATAATAGGCGGAAGCGCGTGACATTAACATACTGTAAAGATCGTATTTTCATGATCATGCGCGGAAGCGCTACACTAGTTCTCGAAGTGGTAGGGGGATTCAGTAAACGTACCGCGATGCGCGCCGGTTACGCCGCTATGATCGGTGTGCTGGTGGTATCGGCGGTGGAAGCGTACCGAATTCAGGTCAGCGTCTCCGAACAACATCTCGAGATTTATCGCCATTACGTCGAGCAGGATGTGTCGCTGGCCACCCTGCGCCGGAACCTCTGGCAGGCGGGTTCGGATATCCGCGACTTCTTTATTAAGACGACGCCGATGCAGGCGGACGTGCTGCGCGCGGAGATCAAGACGATGAAGGCCGAGGACGAAGCGGCTCTACAGCGCCTGGCGCGCTCCTCGATCGCCGGTCCGGCGGTGGCCGCGGGGCTGCGCCGCAGCCTGAACGAGTTCTGGGCGGTGGCGGAGCCTTTGCCGGACACCATGCTGCACGAAGATCACGACACGCAATTCGCCTTTCTCCAGAACGAGATCGTGCCGCGGCGCGGCGAGCTGTATTCCGCGCTGCTCCAGCTTGGCACGGCGGACCAGCAGCGGCTCCAGCAGGGCGAGTGGGAATTCGAGGATGCGCGCCGCCGGGCCGCGGAACACCTGGTGATCATGCTGACCCTCAGCATCCTGTTGAGCACGGCGGTGGCGCTGCTGAGCCTGCGCCACGCCGAGCACCTGGAACAGCGGGCGGAGCGGCACTACGCCGAAGTCGAGCAGACCAAGCATGAGTTGCAGGACCTTTCGGCCCGCCTGCTGGAAGTGGAAGAAGAGGACCGGCGGCGGCTCTCGCGCGAACTGCACGACGAGATCGGGCAGACGCTGGCGCTGCTGCAAATCGAGATTTCGCATGCCCAGGCGCAGCTCGCCGGACAGCCCGGGCCGTTGCGCGAGCGGCTGCAGCGCGCCCGCGAGATGGCCGAGAAAACCGTGCAGACAGTCCGTAACATTTCGGTACTGCTGCGCCCGTCGCTGCTGGACGATCTGGGGCTCGTGCCGGCGCTCCAGTTCCAGCTCGAGGATTTTCTAAGGCGCAACGGGATTACCTGCGAATTCGTCGAAGAAGGAGTGGCCGATCAGCTTCCCGACGAAATCAAGACCTGCGTCTACCGGGTGGTGCAGGAAGCGCTGCACAACGCCGAAAAACATTCCTGCGCCACGAGGGTGCGGGTATCTGTACGGCAGTCCGCCCAAATCCTGGTGGCGGAGGTGGAAGACAACGGGCGCGGGTTCGCGGCGAACCAGAAGCGCTCGAGCACGCGCGGGTCCGGTTTGGGGCTGCTGGGCATGCGCGAGCGCGCCGCCATCGTGGGCGGCACTTTGGCCGTCGATGCGGCGCCGGGGCGGGGAACCCGGATCACGCTACGCATCCCCGTGGCCGCGACCGCAGTCCCCCCGTCCGTATCCCTGAAAGAGGTTACCGCGTAATATGCCAACAACTGTCCTGTTAGCCGACGACCACACCCTGATGAGGCAGGGTCTGCGTCATATTCTCGAGACTCATTCGGATTTTGAGATCGTGGCGGAAGCCAGTTCGGGCATTGAAGCCGTCGAGGCGGCGCGGCAATTCAAGCCGGATGTCGCCGTGGTGGACGTTGCGATGAAGGAGTTGAACGGGATCGAGGCCACCTCCCAGATTCTGAAACATTCGCCGCAAACCGCGGTGCTGATCCTGAGCATGTACAGCGACGAGCGGTACGTGATGCGGGCGGTCAAGGCCGGGGCGCGCGGCTACCTGTTGAAGAACTCGGCGGGCGAAGAACTGATCCAGGCGATTAACGCCATGCAGAAGGGGCTGGCGTTTTTCAGCCCGGCGGTGAACCAGCTCTTCCAGGCGGGCTTCGCGCGCCTGAAGAACGCCGAAGCCATCAATGACCGCTTCGAGCTGTTGACCGACCGCGAGCGGCAGATCTACCAACTTCTGGCCGAAGGCAATAGCAATAAGGACATTGCCAACCGCCTGAACCTGAGCCTGCACACGGTCGAGACGCACCGCTGGCGGGTGATGGAGAAACTCGATCTCCACAGCACGGCGGAACTGGTGCTGAGCGCGGTGCGCCGGGGAATGGTGACGTAGGTCATGAGTAATGAATTGTGAGTTCGAAGTCTTAAGCGGCGGCTTGACTCAGAACTCGGAACTCAAAACTCACAACTTTTCCTGTAAAAAACAATTTGCATCTCTCGTGATTTCTGATATTCTATAACTGCTCTAGCTCGAAAACCGCGCGAGAGGGATGGAAACAGCCGAACAGGGCATTCTGACTCGCGATGAAATGGAGAGCAGGCGCCTGCTGGCCGCGCAGGACCTGCAAACGGGGCTCTCGCAGTCCCAGGTAGCCCGAAAATTCGGGGTAAGCCGCACGACCGCCTCGCGGTGGCATCGTGCGATGACGGGGCGAGGCGTCGAAGCGCTGCGCAAACGGCGCGCGTCGGGCCGCCCCTGCCGGATGAGCACGGAACAGCGGCAGGGCGCTACCGAACTCTACCACGCCGGTCCGCGCGCGGCAGGTTTCGACAGCGACCGTTGGACCACGGCGCGCTTCGCCGAGGCAATTTTCCAGCGCTTCGGCATCCGCTACGATCCGGATCACGCGGGGCGCATCATGCACCGTCTGGGCTTGCGCGAGCAGAGGAAGCGGCAGCGCCCGACGCCCAACGTGCTCTATAGCCCGGGGTTCGAGGCAGAGCGTCAAGCCACCGTGGCGTAAGGCGAAACGCACCTCCGGCGCGTGGGCAGGCCGGGAGGCCTGCGCCACAGCCTGGCGTTACCGCACGGTCAGCGAATAAGCCGGGGAGCAATACTGCTGCGAGCCCAGCGTGGCGCACACCGCCAGCGGTGTAATGCCGGCGGTGGCGTCATCCGGTACGGCAACGTTGATCTGTTGCACTCCGGGGGCCGTGGGCGCCGGCCCCGCATAGAGCGGCACCAGGCCTCGGTGCGCGCCCACCTGCGCGGTCACGATGGCCCCCTGGGGAACTCCCGTGGTGAAGATTTGCAGGATGCTGCCGGCCGGCGCACCGCGTCCCGCGGCGTTCACCGAGTTGTCCTGGTTGAGCACGCCGCCGGAGAAGATGGCCGGCCAGGCGGGTGCCAGGGCGACTGTTTGCGGGCTGCTGCCGGCGCCGTCTACCGTCACCACCAGGCTGGCCGAGGTCTTCGAGCCCAGGTCCAGCGGAACCTGGAGATTGATCTGGCCGGCACTGGTGTACAGGAGTGTAGCCGGTAGCCCGTCGAAGGTCACCGAAACGTGCGTGCCCGCCAGGTTCGAACCCATCACGGTTCCGAGTGAGCCCGGGACCAGCGGCGTGGCGGCGAAGGTCGCCGCGTTCACGACCTGCGTGACCGTCGGGCCGGTCGCGGTGGGCGGAGCCGGAGGAGTGGGATTGGGTGCGGGTGTGGGCGGAGGCGCGGGTGCGGGCTGCACCGTCAGGGTTACTGGGACCGTCACCACGCCTGCTATGGAACCCGCATCGATCACGATGTTGGCTTGGTAGGTGCCCGCCGCCAGGTTCTTCGGGCTGGCCCAGATCTCGTCCGTGGCGTTCTTCTGCCCGAAGGTCTGCCCCGAGGAAAACTCCAGCGTCAGCCAACCGGAGCCGTGGATGTACTGCGGCGTGGCGGTCCAGTTCATAATCCCGCCGCCGATGTTCTGGAACTGGATGAACAGATTGGACGATTCGCCGCCCGCTACGCCGGTGAATTGCAGCGGTCCGGATACCACCGAGAGCTTCGGGAAGTAGCCCGCACTGCAATCGCCCACGAGGCTGCAATCCGACGTGGGAGTCACCGGCGCGAAGCGCGGAACCGGCGCCGTGGTGGAAGCCGTCATGACGTTCGAGACCGGCGCGAAGGACACGGTTTCCCGGGCCGTGGCCGGGGCGGAGTTGGCCGGAATCGCGAGGAACGTCGGGAACTGGACGGTCTCCAGGCGGCTCGGGTTGCTGTCTACGACTTCGTAGACCGCGTAGCCGGAGCCGTTGGTTAGCGGAATTTCCGTGGCGGCGTTGAGGGCCACGGGCGCGTTGCCGGTGGGGATGGGGACGGTGTAGCTGCCCATTCCGGTGGGGTCGGCGTAAGGCACCAGCGCCAGCAACAGCGTGCCGCTGCCGGGAAGGTACTGGCCGGGATTCTGGGTGCCGCCGAGGTCGCCGGCGTTGGTGGGCGCCGCGGCGTCCGCGCCGGCCACCAGGTTGGGCACGTAGAGGTGCGCACCCGCGGGGAAATTGGTGTACTCGATCAGGAAGCGCGTGCCGGTATCCTCGCCCGGGCCGCGCGGCTGAAAGGCGTTGGCGAAACCTTCGGTAAGGCGCGTGGAAGCGAACGCGGTTTTGGAAGCGAACAGGCCGGACATATCCACCGCTGTGGGAGCCGGAGATCCGGTGCAGGCGATTCCGGTGTTGTAGAGGGTGTCGTAGAGCCCGGCCTGCGGATAGGCCACCGTCACCGTGGACTGGCTGAGGGCGATCGGCAGCGACCCGGTGATCTGGGCCTGAATGCCGTTCGGTCCGGCGCCGGCCATCTGGTTGGCGTCGGCGCGGATGCCGGAAATTTTCAGGTTGATGTTGCCGCTGGGAGGAATGGTGAAATTGAGGCCGTTGAAGGCGATCATCCGGTTGCTGATCTGCCCCTGGACGGCCGACGGCACGAAGCCGATGCCGTAATCCACGGAAAGAACCGCGTCCGTGGTGAAGTTGTTAGCGTCCACCCGGTTGGCGATGGCGATCGGGAGGAAGACCGAGAGATTACCCGCCAGCGCAGCCCCGGGATTAGAGCCGGAGCATTGCAGAATGATGTCGCCCATCCGTTCGGTGAGGCCTTCCGAGCGCACCTGATCCGGTGCGCTGCTGACCGCGCACCTGCCGGAAACGGGCTGCGCCTGGAGGTAAGTGGCGCAAAATGCCAGGCTCAGGAGGGCGAGGGGCAGCGCGAACCGCTCACCACTCCGAATAAGGGGTCCCATCGAGCCCCACTTTATCCCAACCACCACCCACCCCAACAACGCCGCGCTCCTCCTCGTCCACGTCGCCTCTGGCGTCTTCCATGATCAGCTTCCAGGTTTCGCTCGAGCCGGTCATGGGATCGATGGGAATTTCCCGGAGGTAGCCGTCGGTCACAAGGTCTTGCAGCGCCTGCGGCGCCTTCTGCTTGTCGTAAGTGTAGTTATCGATAGTGGTGCGGAGCGTGGTCAAGTTACTCTTGAGCACGCTCTCCTTGGCGCGGATGATGGTTTTCTGGTAAATGGGAATCGCCATCGAGATGAGGATCACGATGATGGTGATCACCACCATCAGCTCGACGAAGGTGAAGCCGGCACACCGCTCCCTCACGGTCGCGGCTCTGAACGCATATCGGAGCCGCGACCGTAAGGAAGCGGGACTCGCGTCTCTACCACTGCGAATACGGCGTACCATCGGGAGCCTTGTCGGTAGTCTGCGAATAGACGTTGAAGACGTTCTGGCCGCCCCAACTGGTCGAGTCGGCATCGTCCTGATCGCTGAGCAAGCCCCATTCGGCCTTGCCGGTGAAGGGGTCCTTGGGGACACTGCGGAGGAATTTCACGACCTTGCCGTCGGCATTCTGCGCCAGCTTGGCGCCTTTTACTAAGATTTCGAGCGATTCGGGATAACAATCGGTGCCGGCTTTGACCGGCCCGAAGTAACCCTGATCGCAATAATCCTTGTACTTATCGATGGCGTTGCGCATGGTGCGCAAATCGTAAGTAAGTTCGTGCTCGCGCTCGGCCCGCACCCTCGACCGCGCCAGCGGCACCGCCAGGGCGCTCAAGATCAGCATGATGGTGAACGCCACGATGAGCTCGACGAGGGTTAGGCCGCGTTCACCATGCCTTTTCACCACAGAGCCACGGAGAGCACAGAGAAAGCACGGAGAATTCCTGTTTTTCTCCGTGAACCTCTGTGCAATCTGTGCCTCTGTGGTGAGCAAGGTTTTCTCCTATTTGACATTGACGGTCAATCGCGGGCTGGCGGTTGACAGCGGCGCGCCCTGCGAGCTCCGGACCGTGAGGTTAGGAATATTTACGGTGGTGGTTCCGCGGCCCACGGCCTGGAAGTTCAGCGTGACGAGGCGTCCGGAACCGTTGACCCCCGGGGCATTCGCCGGGCGGCTCAACTGCACCGTGGCGGTGCCGGAATCGTTCATGATGTTTTTGGTGAAAACGGGCACCTGCCCGCCTTGCGACAGGAAATCCCCCTGGGTCACGTCGTTGAGCCGCAGGATGTGCGGGTCGAAGACGATCTGCATGGGCGCCGAGAAAGCGTTCGAGGCGTTATCCACCATCAGCGAGACCGTGATGCTGTTGGACACCGCCGTATCCACCTGCGAAGGCGAGAAAAACACCTGCGCAGCGCCTGCCGCAGGCGCGGGCGGCGCTCCGGGAGTTGCGATTCGCGGCGCGGTAGCCGGCGGCGCGGTGGCTGGCGGTGCGGTGGCTGGCGGTGCGGTGGCCGGTGGTTTGGGCGCGGTAGCCGGCGGCGCGACTGGCACGGCCGGCACCGGAGCAGTCGCCGGCGGCGCGGGCTGGGCCTCGGCGCCCTTAAGCGGCAAAATCGCTTCCTGCGGCAGCGCCGCGTAGTTCAGCTTGATCGCCGTGCCATTGCCCACCGCGATGCCTTTCAGGTTGTCGGCGGTAAAGTTAGGCCGCCGCACGATGTGCGGGATCAGCGCGATCATGATCTCGTCGCGCTCGCGGTCCACGCTCTGGCCCTGGAACAGCCACTTGAAAATCGGGATCTTATTGAGCCCCGGAATGCCGGTGATCTGATTGCTGTCCTGCTGGCTGACCAGGCCGGCGAGCAGGCTGACCTCGCCGTCGTGCATGCGCACGTCGTGGGTGACTTTGCGCTGGCCGATGATGGGCTGGTCGATTCCGCCCATATTGACCTGGCCGGTGATGTTCGAGATATCCAGCTCGATGTGCATCGAGATATCGCCGTCTTCGTGCACCCGCGGCATGAGCGTGATATTCACGCCGACATCGATGTAATTGAACTGCGTATTCACCAGCGGATTGATGCCCACACCTCCGATGCCCGGCTGGAAGCTGCCGCTGGCGGTGGGCTCTTTCTCGCCGATGTTGAGCGTGGCCTTCTGATTGTCCACGGCGCGAAGCTGCGGGGCTTGCAGCACCTTGGTCTTGGTATCGCTCAGAGCCGCCTGGAGCAGCCCGCTGGGCAGGGTGGTCGAAAAATCCGCGCTCGAAATATGCTTCAGATTCGAGAGCGGAATGGCGGTCGTGCCCGTGCTGGTAGTGGTGCCATAGCCTGTGCCGTAACCGGTGCCATAACCGCTGCCATAGCTGCTGCCATAGCTGCTGCCATAACCAGTGCCGTAGCCGGTGCCGGTCATCCCGGATTGGTCGACGGGGGTGGTGGTTCCCGTGGTGGTGCCCGTAGTGGTTCCGGTGGTGTTGGGCTGGTTCACCACCTGCAAGCCAGAACGCGGCGAGAAAGCAATCGGAACGTTCAGCCCGGCCGTGGCGATGGCTGCCGAGAGCTGCCGTGTGAACACCGAACTGGCTTCCATCACCAGCACATCCACCACCACTTCCGAAACCGGCTTGTCCAGATCTTTGATGAGCTTGCCCGCCAGCGCCACCTGGTCGGCTTCCCCGCGCACAATGATGGCGTTCTGCCCGCTGTAGGCCACCATGCGCGTGATCTCCGTGACGGTGCGGATGGCGTTGACGATCTCCTGGAGCTGCTGCGGCGAATTGGTGTTTTCCAAGTAAAAGGTCTTGCACACCATCTCGGCGTAATCCCGCCGCTTGTTGGGATTATCGTTGGTGATGAAGATAGTGTTGGACGAGAGCGGCTTCCAGTACGAGTGAGTGAGCACCGAGAGATAATCCAGCGCCTCCTGCACGGTGGAGGCGTTGAAATCCACCGACAGGTTCTTCGGGGGCGCCTGGTAATCCGGATCGAACAGGACGTTGATACCCGCCACCTTGCCGATCGTCTCGAAGAGGACCTTCACCGGCTGGTTGTTCATTTTCAAGTTGATCAGCTCGGGGTTGAGCGGCTTGAGCTGAGGCGCCGGGAGCATCCGGCCGATCTGTTGCTGCTGCTTCTCCTCTTCCACCTGCGCCGGGGTCAGAGCTCTTTCTTCGGGCGTGCCGAGCTTCCCGGTCTCTTCGAGGCGCTTGCGCTCGCGGTCGATCATCGCCTGCGTGGTGAGGAGTTCCTGCTGCGCGATGCTGGAACCCGGGTTGACCGCGAAGGCCTTCTGAAACTCCAGCAGGGCGTCGCCGAGCAGCCCCTGGTTGCGGATCTCCTGCCCGCGTTCGACGTGCATCTGGGCGTCCTGGAAGCGCGCCTTCTGCACGGCCATCTGGTAGAGCATCTCGCTGGGGTCCTCGGAGAGCGCTTTTTCGTAATCCTCCAGGGCCGCGTCCCATTCTTTCTTTTCTTCGTGCACCCGCCCCTGGCCCAGGTAGCGGTCGCCTTTCTTGGTCCTGGCGTCCAAGGGCGTCACCGTAGCGAGCGTCATACAGACCGTCACGAGAAGAGCGACTAAACGATTGAAAACAGGCATTTTGGCCCTGTGCTAAGATGAAGTGCGACAACTTGATGGTCCTGGCGCATCTAAACTGATGACGCCATTAGGCCTTGGCGCGTGGAGGACAAAAATTGGCCGAAAAGCCCTCTGGAATCAAAATCCTCAGCGACAACCGGCAGGCCGGGCACAATTATTTCCTGATGGAGCGTTTCGAAGCGGGCCTGGTGCTGACCGGTACGGAGGTGAAGTCGGCCAGGGACGGCGAGATGCAGCTCAAGGACGCCTATGCCGCGGTTCTAAACAACGAAGCCTGGCTGATCAACGCGCATATCAGCCCGTACTCGCACGGCAACCGTGAAAACCAGCCGCCGGTGCGCAACCGCAAGCTGCTTCTCCATCGCCGCGAAATTGACAGGCTGTTAGGAGAGACGCGGGAAAAGGGCTTGGCGTTGATCCCCACCAAGGTTTACTTGAAGGACGGCCGGATCAAGTGCGAGTTGGCGGTGGCCCGGGGCAAGAAGCTGCACGACAAGCGCGAGGCCGAGCGCGCCCGCGAAGCCGAAAGCGAAGCCCGCGCCGCGATGCGCAGACGGGCGTGAATTTTCACCGCCGGAACAGCCACATCACCAGGGTCAGCAGTGCGCTGAGCAGGATGCAGGTCACCACGGGAAAATAGAAATCGCCGTGCCGGCCGTGGATATGGATATCGCCGGGCAGCCGCCCGAGCCGCAGCGGCAGACGCGCGGCGAACGTCACCAGCACGCCGAGCACGACCAGCGCGAGGCCCAGCAAAATGAGCATGCGGCCGAGGCTCATAGTTTCAGTATCGCTCCCGATCCCCCCGGCTCTAGCAGCCCCTGGTAGCCATGTCCGATATTCGCTCGTATACCGGCTTCAGCGCCGGATACATCGCCTGATAAATGCGGTGCGCCTGGCAATAGAATTCCGCTTCCGCCGCCGCGGGCGCAATCGATTCCTGCTCGCGGATTGCCGCGCGGCAGACCTCCGGGACGCTGCCGTATTCGCCGGTGCCGGCCAGCGCCAGGAGCGCCGCGCCGTATGCCGAGCCTTCCTGGCTTTCGAGCGTGACCAGGCGCTTGTTCAGAATGCCGGCCAGCAGCCGCCGCCAGAACGGGCTCTTCGCGCCGCCGCCCGAGGCGCGCACCGAATCCACCCGCGCGCCCAGCGCTTCGATGATCTCAAGGCAGTCGCGCTGGCTGTAGCACACGCCTTCGACCAGCGCGCGAATCAGGTCGGCGCGCGTGTGGCTGGCGGTGAGCCCCACCCAGCCGCCGCGCGCCGCGGCATCCAGGTGCGGCGTGCGCTCGCCCATCAGGTAC
>JAJYLS010000362.1 GCA_021787555.1 Acidobacteriota bacterium
CGGCGCCGAGTGCCTGAAAACAGGCGCGGCGCGAAATCTGGTCTTTCATCGTTCCCCATTGTTCCACACGCGCCGGCACACCGCTCAACTCCCCGCCGCGCCATCGCGGGGGCTTCTGCCGTTAGCTAAAACAGGAACTTCAGCCCGAATTGCACGATCCGCGGCGCGCCCGCGCTCAGGATCTGCCCGAATTTGGGGCTGGTCAGAAGAGCATTCGGGTTCCCGAGATTTACCTCGTTGAACAAATTGAAAATCTCGGCGCGGAATTGCAGCGTCTTGCTCTCGGTGACCGCGAAATCTTTGAATGCGGAGAAATCCCAGTTCACCGAGCCCGGCCCGTAAAGGAAATTCCGGCCCAAGGTCCCGTATAGGCCTGCGGCGCGCTGGAACGCGGTTTTGTTGAAATACTCCTGGATGAGCTGCGGCCGGCTGCGGCTGGTGCTCAGAAACGGATTCCCGATCAGGTCCGGCCGGTCGTTGTTGTTCCCATCGTAGTTGCTGTCGAAATTGGAAGTGATGTTGAACGGGCTGCCGCTTTGCAGGCTGGTAATCCCGTTGATCTGCCACCCGCTGAGCGCTTCCCTACCGAAAAGTCCCCAGCGCTTCACCTTGGGCGTCTGCCACAGATAAGACACCACGAAGCGCTGCGGCGTGTCGAAATCCGAGGGCGCGTAATCCAGCCCCACGTTATTGGAATCCACGAAGGAGACCACCGTCGGGTTGGCTTGGTCGGCGGAAGCGATGTCCATGGATTTCGACCACGTGTAATTGGCCATCAGGGTGAAACCGTGATTGAAGCGGCGCGTCAGGCTGACTTGCAGCGAGTTGTAGTTTGCGCTCGCGCCGGTCATCGTCTGCGCGATTTCGGCGAAGGTCCCCGGCAGATACGGCCGGCGTTGGTTCACGTTGCCTTCCGTCGATTGGCCCGGAATGTACAGCGGCGCGTTGGCGTCGCGCTGGAGGTACAGGCCACGCGACACGTTCCCCACGTAGCCCGCCTGCAAGCTCCACTGCGGGCTGATTTGCTGCTGGATCATGAAATTGTACTGCTGCACGTAGGGCATCCCCAAATTATCGGCCACATAGCTGGCGGTGACCGGAAGCGAAAACCGCGGATTGGTGCGGCTGAGCGTGTACGGGAACGGGCTGCCGCCGGGCACGTTTGCCCAGGGCGTGTTCAGGTTCGGAGTGACGAACGCCGTCACGTCCACCAGGTACGGCTGGCCTTGCAGGTTGCTGGTAATATTGGCCATGGTGGCCGCGTAGAAAATGCCATAGCCGGCGCGGATGGCCGTCTTGCCGTTGCCGAACGGGTCCCACGCCACGCCGATGCGCGGTGCGAAATTCGTGTACGGTGTCGGAATGGCGGACCACGGAATGCCCGGGTCGCCGGGGAACAGCATCCCCAGCGGCGCTGTCGGGAACACCGTGGATTGCACGCCGAACTGGAAGGTTTGCAGCGCTCCGGTGGTGCTCGAGAACGCGCCGTCCACCTCGTACCGCAGCCCCAGGTTCAGCGTCACCTTGCGCGACACCTTCCAGTCGTCCTGGAAAAATCCATACCAGTCGTTGCCGTAGAAATGGCGGTCCTGGCCATTGTTCTGCCGGAAGGTATTCGCGTGGCCCGTCAGAAAATCTCCCAGCGAGCTCTTCGTCTGCGAGCCGCTGAAGCGAATCTGCCCGGCCCCCAGCCAGTTGCCGGTCTCGTCGAAGACCTGGCGCGTCATGCCGCCGCCCACGCGGATGCTGTGCCCGCCGTGCATCCAGCTCAGCGTGTCCGACGGCCCATAGCTCTGCTGAATCATGTCGTCGTTGCCGAACGTCCCCATCTGCCAGAAGCCGTTGACGAAGATCTGCGGTGGCCGCGGTGGCAGCGCCCCCAGGGTCACGTGGCTGCCGAAATCCGCCCAGCTCGTCTGCACCTGGCTCGCCTGGTTGTTCCCGTTATACGCATAGCTGAACCGGAACTGGTTGAGGAGCGACGGGTTGATGATCCAGTCGTCGCTGCCGGTGATGTTGCGCTGGTCGTAGAGCGTGTTGGTCACGCCGTAATTCGAAATCTGCGTGCCGGAGGCGAACGGGTCGAACGTCAGCCCGCGGATCAGGAACAGGCTGCCCGAAACCTTGTTCGACGAGCTGAACTGGTGATCGATCTTCATCAGCCCCTGGTCTTCGTTGGTGAGCGACGAGGCCGAATCCTGGAACCGCCCGTCCGGCGTGTTCGGCAGCGGCACCAGCTTGAGAATGTTCTGCGCGACGGGATCGAGGAACGAGGCCGGTATAATCCCGCCGGGAAACGGCGTCTTGGTCGTCGGGTCGATGGGCTGCTGGTTGGCCGGCAGCGACGAGAGATCGCCGGCCCGCTCCGCCGCCGTGGGCGTGATGGCGCTGTTGACGAACGCTGCCGTATGGATGCGCGTCCCCTGGTAGGAGGCGAAGAAAAAGGTCTTGTCCTTAATGATCGGCCCGCCCACCGCAAAACCGAACTGGTTTTGGTGCAGCGGCGTAACCGACGGCTGGAAAAAGTTCCGTGCGTTGAGGTTGTTGTTCCGCAGAAACTCGAACAGCGCGCCATGGAACTGGTTCGTGCCGGATTTGGTGATCACGTTGACTACGGCGCCCGAATACCGTCCGAACTCCGCGTCGAAATTGCTGGTCAGGAGGCGGAATTCGTCCACCGCATCCGGATTCGGCGCCTGGTTGCCGCCGTTGCGAAACAAGCTGTTGTTGAAGCCGCCGTCCAGCAGAAAATTGCTCTGGTTGTTCCGGGCGCCGTTGGCCTCGACGGTATTGCCGGTGTTGTCGCCGGTCGTTAACGTTGTGGCCCGCGCCACGCCCGGCAGGATCGAAACCAGCGAATAGGCGTTGCGCCCGTTGAGCGGCAGGTCCACCACGCGCTCGTTATCGACCGTGCCTCCCAACTGGACGTCACGCGTATCCACCAGCGGCGCATCGCCCTGGACCTTCACCTCCTGCGTGAGCGTGCCAACCTGTAGCGCGAAATCCACGCGGGCATTCTGGGTTACCGCCAGCGTGACGCCCTCGTGGACGATTTTCTTGAAGCCGGAGGCTTCGGCTTCGACGCGGTACCGGCCCGGGGTCAGCGCCGGGAAGAGGTAAGCCCCCTGATTATTGGTGGTGGTGTTGTGGGTCTCGGCGGTATCCATATTGACGGCGCGGATGGTGGCTCCCACCACCGCCCCGCCCGCCGGGTCCAAGACGTTTCCGAAAATCGTGCCCGTCACGGCCTGTCCATAAGCAGCCGCCGTGGCGGCCAGAAGTACAGCCGCAAGAATAGTTAGATGCTTCACGGAAAATTTCAACTCCCTTGATTGTCCGATTATATCCCGGGAACATCGGCTGTGCACTATAGAACAGTTATTAGCCGCACATTCGCTGCGCGCAGTTCCGCGGCGCCGGCGGACAACCGGGTCGCGGAAAGCCGCGCGCATCCCAACCCTGCGGGACATGCGCACGCGCCTGCGTTGGCGTTAAAGTAAGCGTTGCCAAATCGGCGGCGAAATTTTGGATGTGAGGGCCTTGAGATATGAAACAACTCTTTCTCGCGGCGCTGGCAGCGGCGCCTTTGATCGCTGTCCCGGCGGCCGCGTTCCGAAGCAACTGGCCCGCGCACGTGGAGCGGCCGTGGGTAGGGCCGGAGTACTGGTCCAACCCGTTGCAGGACTGGCGGGTGCGCCAGGGCCGGCTGGAGTGCTTCGTCTCCGGCGCCGACCGCAACGTTTTTCTGCTCACGCGCGACGTGGATGCCCGCAGCGGCGATCTGGCCGTGAGCGTGAGGCTGGGCCGCCTCGACAACCAGGCTCTCGAGCAGGGCTTCGTGGGCTTCCGTCTCGGCGTAAAAGGCTATTTTCATGATTACCGCGACAGCGCGCTGCGCGGCTTGGGACTCGAAGCGGGACTGGCCGCCGACGGACGATTGTTTATCGGCCGGCTGGATGCCGCCGCCCCCAAAGCCAGCCCGCCGTTCGAGAACCTCGAACTGCGCGTGAACGCCCGTCCCACCGGTGCTGCTTATACGGTTGTGCTCCAGGCGTTCGACAGCCGCGGCAGAAAACTGGCCGAGGTGTCGCGTACCGATATCCGGCCCGAGTGGCTTACCGGCGGCCTCGCCCTGGTGTGCAGTTCCGCCCCGGTGCGGCCCACGCCCTTGCCCGCCAAGGAAGCCGACCGCATCGGCGTCAACGGCAAAACCGCGCCGCGCGGCGGCAATATGCGCTTCTGGTTCCGCGACTGGAAGGTCTCCGGCACCAAGGTCACGGCCCATCCGGAACGGACCTTCGGCCCCATCCTCTTCACGCTCCACACGCTCAGCCGCAAGGTGCTGAAACTGGCCGCCCAGATGGCGCCGGTCGGCAACGCGCCCAATCAGCTATGGCTCGAAACCAGGAGCGCGCCTTCCGCCGCGTGGAAGAGAATCGCCCAGGCCACCATGGACCCGATGTCGCTCACGGCGGCCTTTCGGGTGCCGGACTGGAACGACACCCGGGACACGCCATATCGCGTCGTCTATACGATGCCCGATGAGACGGGCAAGCCGCACACCTACTACGCCCAAGGCACCGTTCGCCGGGACCCGGCCAACAAGCCCGACATCGCGATCGCCGCGTTCACCGGCAACAACGACTGGGGCTTCCCGCACGCCGACGTGGTCAAGCACGTGAGTTATTTCCGGCCGGACCTGCTCGTCTACACCGGCGACCAGATCTACGAACGCGTCGGCGATTACGGCACCCAAAAGGCCCCGATCGAGACCGCCACGCTCGACTATTTGCGCAAATGGTACGAGTTCGGCTGGGAATATCGCGAGTTGCTGAAGGAGATTCCCGCCATCTGCCTGCCTGACGATCACGATGTCTATGAAGGCAACGTCTGGGGCGCTGGCGGACGCCACGCCAATGCGCAGGACGACGGCGGTTACGTCATGCCCGCCGCGTGGGTGAACATGATCCAGCGCCTCCAGAACAGCGACATGCCGGACCCCTACGATCCCACCCCGGTGCAGCAAGGCATCACGGTTTACTATTGTCCCCTGGTGGTGGGCGGCGTGAGCTTCGCTATCGTGG
>JAJYLS010000363.1 GCA_021787555.1 Acidobacteriota bacterium
CCAACGCCTCTACGCCCGGCTACGCCGCCCAGAACGTCGTCCTCGCCGCCATGCCCTTCGATCCCTCGGCCGGCATCATGGGCGGCGTCCAGATGGGCGCACTCCAGAGCAGCCGCGACGCTTACGCCGAGCAGGCCGTCTGGCGCCAGAACGTGCTCCTCGGCCAGGACCAGCAGAACGTCAACAGCCTCACCTCGCTCCAGCCCATCTTCGATATCTCCGGCAACACCGGCATCCCCCTGGCCCTCAATAACCTCTTGCAGAGTTTCTCTGCCTGGAGCGCCTCGCCCGACGATCAGTCCGCGCGCCAGACCGTCATCGCCCGCGCCGGCCAGGTCGCCTCGGCCTTCAACCAAACCGCCACCGCGCTCAATCATCTCGCCTCCGATACCAACACCCAGATCGGCCAGACGGTCGACCAGGTCAACCAACTCCTGGGCCAGCTCCAAAGCTATAACGCCCAGATGATCCAGAGCTCCCCCAACGATCCCGGCCTCGATACCCAGATCCACGCCGCGCTCGAAAACCTCTCGCAGTACATCGATTTCACCACCCTCCAGCAGGACAACGGCTCGGTGGATATCCTGCTCAACGGCTCCGCGCCTCTGCTGCTCGGCACGAAGGAATACCAGCTCAGCTTCGATCTGGCGCAGCCGCTAACGCCCCCACCGGCCTACCCGGAAGGCCCGCCCGATGCCCGCATCCGCACTTCCGATGGCACCGACGTCACCTCCCAGATCGCTACCGGCCAGCTCGGCGCCCTGCTCGATTTCCGCAACCGCGTGTTGGCGTCCTACATGGGCGATGGCACTCAACAGGGTTCGCTGAATGCCATGGCCCAGCAGTTCGCCGACCGTGTCAACCAGCTCCTCACCTCCGGCCAGATCTCCGCCGGCCCGCCCCCGGTGTCCGGCATCGCACTGTTCGATTACGATTCGGCCAGCCCTACCAGCGTCGCCTACACCCTGGCCGTGGATTCGTCCGTCACCCCCGATCAGTTGGCCGCCACCGATCCCGGCCCGCCCTCCGTCGCCAACGGCATCCCGCTGGCGCTGGCGCAATTGGCCGATCCCCAGCAGGACGCCGACACCATCGACGGCATGAGCTATACCCAATACTACGGCCAGATGGCCTCCCAGGCCGGCAGCGCCTTGCAGGTCGCCACCAACGGCCAGCAGGTGCAGCAATCCCTGGTGGCCCAGGCCCGCAACCTGCGCCAGCAGGTCTCAGGCGTCTCACTCGACCAGGAGGCCGCCCTGCTCATCCAGTTCCAGCGCGCCTACGAGGCCAATTCGCGCCTCATCACGATCCTCAACCAACTTTCTCAAGACACCGTGAACATTCTCTCGTCATAAGGATTCGCCATCATGGTCACCTCTCTCGATCCTTCCTCCCAGTTGTTCCTGGCCGCCATGAACACCACCGAACAGGCCGTGCAGGAAGCCTCCACCCAGTTGTCCTCGGGCTCCCGCATCAACCAGGCGTCGGATGCGCCCGACAAAATCGGCCCGCTCCTCCAGCTCCGCGCCAATCTCTTGCAGAACCAGCAGATCCAAACCAATCTCGGGACCGCGCAAACCGAGGCCAACACCGCCGAAAGCGCCCTCGAATCGGCCGCCAGCCTGATGGATCGCGCCGTCACCCTGGCCACCCAGGCGGCCAATTCCACGGCCACCGCCGCCAGCCGCCAGACCGCCGCCGAGGAAGTGCAATCCCTCCAGCAGCAGATGGTGCACTACGCCGGCGCCACCGTGCAGGGCCGGTTCGTTTTCATGGACGACCAGTCCTCCGGCGCGCCCTACACCTTGGACGCCGCCAGCCCTACCGGCGTCACCGCGGCTTCCGGCGCCGGAACCCTCACCAAACTCATCCAGGATCCCGCCGGCGGCTCCTTCTCCGCCGGCCAGAGCGCCCAGCAGATCTTCGACGCCCGCAACTCCGACGGCACTCCCGCTTCCGGCAATGTCTTCGCCGCCCTGAACGGCCTCTACACCGCCCTCCAGAACAACGACACCGCCGGCATCGCCGATTCCGTCAATTCCCTCCAGCAGGCCTCCGACTACCTGAATACCTCCCTGGCGTATTACGGCACCGTCCAGGACCGCATTCAGGACGCCACCAGCTACGCCGGCACCTACGGTACGCAGCTTCAAACGCAAATCGGCCAGATCGCCGACGCCGATATCCCCTCGGCCGCTATGGAGCTAACCCAGGCCACCACCCAAATGCAGGCCAGCCTCCAAATGGAAGCCCAGATCCCGCGCACCTCGCTGTTCAACTACCTGGGTTGATCCCTGTGCTGAGCGCAATCGCCCCCGCGACTGGGTGCGCGACATAGAAGTGGAAGTCAGGCGGCCCGGCGGGTCGCCCAGTAGTCCTCAAAGCGGCCGTTGAGATGGCAACAGCGTAAAGCGAGGATAGCATTGGCTCCTCGTACGGTCCAGAACATGCCGGACTGTTTGAGACGGGAGCCGATTACGGTCTTAGCGAAAGACTCGGCCACCGTCTTGCCATCTACCTTGTAGGTGAGGCGGAGTTGCGGGTCATGGCCAGGATCCTTCGGTTTGGCACAGTGGCAAGTAGGCTTGCCGCAGCGACGAGGGACGGCACAAATCGAGCCCGGCCGCAAGTCGCCCAAGGTGCTGATTTGGCGCAGGATCTGAGAGCGTTCGGCTTCTAAGTGTACATTAGACACTCAGACATGCGGCACAAAAAAGGACCCCGATCGCCATTGCCCATTGGATGTCACACACCCCGGTGAATCGGTTCCGGAGAACGATGCGGTAAACTCGTGATGAAGTGGGGCCCGTAGCTCAGGCGGATAGAGCATCTGCCTTCTAAGCAGAGGGTCGCTGGTTCGAGTCCAGCCGGGCCTACCAAGAAATCAAACGAGACACAAGAAGACCGGTCCGAAGACTGGCTATTCAGTCAAAGGTGATCCCGGCCGAATTCGTCCACTGCTTCATAGAGCGCGAGGACGTTCTCCGTTGAGGTATTGGACTGGAGATTATGACAGGGTGCCACCACATACCCTTTGCCTCGGCGGAAGATGCGAATGTTTTCGGCTACTTCGCGGCGCACGTCTTCGCGCGTGCCGAACGGGAGAGTCTGCTGGTTGTCAATGCCTCCGTGGAAGACTAGATCGGCTCCGAAATCATGGGCGAGGGCTTCGCGCTCCATGCCCTTGCAGCGCCATTGAATGGGGTTGAGCACGTCCACGCCGGCCCGAATCAGATCGGGAATCATGGGGCGAATCGCTCCATCGTCGTGATGAAAAACCAGCTTGCCGGCGGCATGGGCGATTTTGGCCATGTCTTGCAGGCGCGGCAGAATGAAACGACGGATGGCGCGCGGGCTCATCAGGAGCGATTCCTGCGTTCCGAGGTCCTCGGCGACATAAACAAAGTCGAAACAATCGCCCGCCACCTCGATACTGTTCCGTACGATCGCCTCGAACAAGGAGAAAATCCGGTCCAGCAGAGCATCGACAATCTCCGGGTTGGCGACAATGTCCTCAAAGGCGCGTTGCATGCCGCGCAGCCGGCAATATAGATAAAAAGGCTCGTAGGCAACGCCTAGCACCGGGTATTCAGGCCAGTAGCGCAGGCACTCGCTGCGCAGAGCGGCGTAGTCGAAATCCCGCGGGTCGGGCCACGGGCAATCCTCGAGATCGCCCACCGTCATCGCATCTCGCAGCGGCGATTCGACTACTTCTTCATAGGTGCCGATCCCATCGCCATATGCGATGTTGCGGGTCTCGATGCCGAACAAGCTGAACAGAGACGGCAAATGCCAATCCGACTCTTTGGCCCGTGGATGGCGCGCACCCAGCAGGACGCACTTATCGACGCCGAGGCGGCGCCAGAGCGCCAGGTCGGAATTGCACTCCAGGTCCCGTTTCAATCGCTCGGTGATCTCGCCAGTGCCCCAATAGTCGCACGGAACGCGATCCGGGCGTTTTCCGGAAAACAGCGCCATCCAACGTTCTCTAGGTGTCATCGATTCAGCAATTCGTACCTTAAAGTTAGCAAAGCACGACCGCGGGAAGACATCCAGAGCAGATTGTGAGCTTTCGGGAAGACTGCGCACCCTATTTCTCCGGGAAATAGGGTCAGGCCAAAATCCGGCGAACCGAGGTGCGGCCGATCTTCAGACGGCGCGCAATCTCAGATTTGCTGACGCCTGCGCGGTACAGTTTCCGGATTTCCGCAGCGTGTACGGCCGCGGTTGCCGGTCGCCCCAGGCGTTTTCCGTTTTCGCGTGCGTGCGCCAAGCCCGCCAGGGTCCGTTCCCGCAAGACCTCCCGTTCAAAACTGGCGAAGACTGCGAGTATGGCAGCCATCGCTCGCCCAGCCGCTGTCGTCAGTTCCAAGGCCTCGGTCAGTGACACGAAGCCGACGCCCAGATGATCGAGTTCCTGCAGGGTTGCCAGCAGATCCGTGACCGACCGGCCCCAGCGGTCCAGGCGCCACACCAGCACCAGGTCGATCTCCCGGCGGTGAGCGGTTTCCGGTATCTTTTCACGCGCTTCCCGCCACGCCGCCCCGGAGTTCACCTCGCGGACCTGCATGGCAATCGTCCAACCGCGCCGGACGGCGTACTCCCGCATCGCCCGATTCTGCATCGCCAGCGTCTGCTGATCATTCGTGGACAAACAACGAACGCCCGACGATTCTGCCCCATCGATGAGAGCCTCGCTCCGCGAAGGTGGTCGTCAGCATGATTGCAGTATCCCAATGCGCTCGCGGTTGGGTAAAGCTCTTACCGCCAAAGTGGACCGCCTCGATCCGACTTGGCGTGGTAACTTGATGGTTTGTCACAGACCGCTGATCTGGGTTCAGATCCGGTGATCCACGCCGGGGACCTCTAACCGGAAAACTCCCTGGAACACAGTCATCACGCCGCGTTTTCATTTCAGGCATCTTACAACCGTCTCATTTCAATCGCAAAAAAGCTATTGACACGCTGGTATCAATCCGATCATAAGTATCCAGACACGGCCGCCGGGAGTCAGAGGGCTGCATATTGGGTGTCCGGCGTGAGAAAGAACATGCGAACGGTCCAG
>JAJYLS010000364.1 GCA_021787555.1 Acidobacteriota bacterium
CGGCTAAGGAGAACACTGGGCAGGCGACCGCGCCCCGGACTCAGGGCCGGATCAGCGAGTTGAGCGACTTGCTCGGTGTGCGTAAGGCAGCACGTAAAGACAAGCGGACGCGGTTCACTGCTGGCCGATACCCCCTACTGCCGATTCTGGATATACCAAGATCTAGCCTCACTCGCACCAAAGCAGAATTCTCAAATCGCTTCCAGCGGTTCACACTGGAGTTGTTTCACAAAAAAGGAGGCTACTTGCCGACCATGCAAGTTACCGTGCCAAGCCGAACATTGCAGGCTGTTATGGATACTCCCCGGTTTTCAACTCCCGTGGCGGAGCGCCAGAGGCTCGAAGAATCCTGGCGCTCGCGATTGGAGCAGACACGGCGCCGCTACGATGCCGCGCGCCATGTGCACCGCCGGATATTGGCAAAGTCGGCCAAAGCCAACAGCCTCGGGTTGGAGGGCGCGCTGGCACGCGCCACCCAGGAGGAAGCGGACGCCCTCGACCAGTACGCCCGCGTTCTTCAGATCTTTACCGATCTGACCGTGCACGATAAGCGGCCGAACGAAGGGGCAGCGTCGGCCAATGACCGCCATTGATCCATTCGTCGTGATCGTCGACGACGACGAGTCCGTGCGCGACGCTCTCATGTCGCTTCTGAGGTCCGCCGGCTATCGCGCCGAGGCTTTCGCTTCGGCGGAGGTGTTTCTCGATTCCGGCGCCGCGGCACACACCGGCTGCCTGATCCTGGATGTCCGCATGCCGGGAATCGACGGACTGGAGTTGCACCGCCAGTTGAAGACCGTCCGCGCCAACCTGCCCGTCATATTTATTACGGCCCACGACGAAGGCAGCCTGCGCCAGCGGGTGATCCAGGCCGGGGCTGTGGATTTGCTGCACAAGCCATTCTCTCCCAGGGACTTGCTGTCCACTGTACAAAGCGCCATCGCACTTGGTTGAACAGACCGCCACATGGAGCGGGACATTGGTCCGGCCACGGGCCAAGCCCGCTCCACCAAAAAAATCCTGAAATTTTCCTCCTCCCTCCGCTACTAACCCTGGTAGTAGACATCGGTTAGTGGACTTTGGTTAATGGACATCTGCCTCCCCCGGGTAGACCACTTCATCGCGTTATGTCTGGTGCCGCTGGCGGCTTGGATCCTGCTCAGCGGGCTGGATGACCTGTCTATCACCGCCATCTTTGCGCTGGCGCCGCGGCGCTGCTTTCGCTGGCCACCCGCGGCCGCTCTGGACCGCGCCCGCGAGCGCCCCATCGCCATCCTGGTGCCGTTGTGGCGCGAGCACCAGGTGATCGGCCGCATGCTCGAATCCAATCTTGCGGTTATCCGCTACGCGAATTACCAGATTTTTGCCGGAGTCTATCCGAACGACGAGTTCACCGCGCGCGCCGTCGCGGAGATCGCCGCGCGCCATCCCCGCGTCCACATGGCGGTCTGCCCCCACGACGGCCCCACCTCCAAGGGCGACTGCCTCAACTGGATTTACCGCGAAATGGAGAAATACGAAGCCCGGCATGGCGTGCGGTTCGAGATCGTCATGACCCACGATGCCGAGGACTTGGTCCATCCCGAGTCGCTGCGCATGGTCAACTGGTTCTCGCGCGCCTTCGATATGGTGCAGATTCCCGTCCTGCCGCTCGCCACCGGCCTCCGCGAATTCACTCACGGCCTGTATTGCGACGAGTTCGCCGAGTTCCAGTTGAAGGACATCCCGGTGCGGCAGGTGCTCGGCGGCTTTCTGCCCTCCAACGGCGTGGGCACCGGTTTTGGCCGCGCCGCGCTGGAGCGCCTGGCGCAATCGCGGCAGGGCCGCATCTTCGACCCCGAATGCCTCACCGAGGACTACGAGAACGGTTTCTGCATCCACGCTCAGGGCGGGCCGCAGATCTTCGTCCCGCTGCACTTCGACGGCGCGAGCCCCGTGGCCACGCGCGAGTATTTCCCGCACCGGTTCCGCGCCGCCGTCCGGCAGCGCGGCCGGTGGGTGGCCGGTATCTCGCTGCAAGGTTGGCAGCGGCACGGCTGGCGCGGCGGCTGGCGCCAGTGCTACTGGTTCTGGCGGGACCGCAAGGGTCTCGTCGGCAACCTGCTTTCTCCTCTCACCAACCTGATCACCCTATACGGCCTGGCAACCTGGGCCGCGGCGCGGTGGGGCAGTGGCGCTTGGGGCTTAGGAGCGGACATGCCCTCCTGGGCGGGCCACCTCTACACCGGTACCCTGGCCATGGCCTTTGTGTCTCTCGGGGTGCGCGTGCGCTGCTCGGCTGAGATCTTCGGCTGGCGCTTCGCTTCCTTAGCGCCCCTGCGGGCGGTCTGGGGCAATATCGTCAATTTCACTGCTACCGCGGCGGCCTTGCGCCAGTTTACCGCCGCGGCTATCCGCCGCGGCCGGCTGGCGTGGCGCAAGACCGAGCATCACTACCCTCTCACGGCCGCCGGTCAGGCGCGGCCGCGGCTGGGCGAAGTGCTGGTGCGCATGCGCTGCCTGCTCCCCGAGGAACTCGAGCGCGCCATGAATTCCGCGCCGCGCGGCGTGCGCATCGGCCAGCACCTGCTGGCGCACCGCCTGATCTCCGAGGAGCACCTCTACCGCGCCCTCAGTGCGCAAGCCGGCATCCCGCTGGGCGTCCCCCACGATCAGGTGCGCCGCCCCACCACCCGCATGCTCCCCGCCACCGCGGTGCGCCGCTGGCAGGTGATGCCCTATCGCGTCTCCGGCGGGCAGCTTCACCTGCTCACCGCCGACGTTCCAGGCGAGGAAATGACCCGCGAGCTGAAACGCCTCTCACGGCTCGATCTTCAGTTCCGCCTGGTGCGCCCGGCTGAACTGGCGGCCCTGGCGCAGCAGTATCTTCCCCAATCGTTTGCTAATGGTTGACGCCAAACCTAAAGTGCAGGATCATCTCCCCCGCCACGTTTTCGCCGCCCACCCGCGCCGGAGTGAACCTCCACTGCCGCGCCGCGAACACCGCGGCTGCCTCCAGGTCCCGGTTGCGGCCGGAGACCAATTCGGCATATTGCACCCGCCCCGCTTCGCTGACGTAGACCTTTACATCGACTGGCACCGGTTTCGTGATCGCGCCCCTCTGGCGGGCCGTTAGCGCGGGCTTCACCTGATGCACAGGTTGCGGTGGTACATAGGCTTGCGGCGATTTCTTCAACCTCCTTCGCAGAAGTGGAATATGGGACGCCATCCGGCCCCATCGCGAGCGGTGCACCGGCTCCGCGGAAACGGAAACGTCCGATAATGCTCTCGAAGGCACGGCGGCCATCGCAACCGGCTTGGATGGGGCAGGTTCGGTTTCCGGCGTCAGAATCGGCTCCGGGACCCGGCTCTCCAGCGGCGCCCCCTGCTCCGCGGGTGCCGGGGATGGCGACGGCTTGGTCTCCGCCACAATCACCCTGTCGGAATCGGCAGGTTCGGATCGCTTCAACCGCTTCCGTAGAGGGGTGGCGTTTGCAGGGACCGCCGCCATTTCCACTTTCGACTGCCGCACCGGCGCCATCGGGGAAATCGCGCTGACCGTATCGTCGGTGGACCGCCCTGGTCCGAAGGTCTGAAGCTCGAAGCTCACTTCGCCGGTGGTGGGCCAGTAAGAGACCAGACCGCCAGCCAGTTCGCTTTTATATAAATCCATGCTGCTGTGCAAGTTGCCGTCTGTAATATGAAGCACTCCATGAGTAGCTGCGCGCGCCACGGGTGAGTTGCCGTCCCAGACCAGATGCAGGGCATCGCCGACTCTCTGGACCTGAAGCACCATGTGCCCTGGAGCCGTCGCGATGGCCGGGGCGGCGGGCGGCGCGTGATGCCATGGCTGGAAATAGAGGAAACTGGCCGCCGCTCCTCCGGCGATGCCTGCCAACATGGCCGCGGCGGGAAGCAGCCATCGCCTGCGCCGCACTGGAATTCCTGCCGGTGTCGCCTCTGGCGCCGGTGCCTTCGTGGCGGCCGCCGCCTCCAAGAGGCCCTCGGCCGTCCGGGGCGCTTCCGCCGCCGGGGCTGGCGAAATTGGTGGTGAAAATTCTTCCCGCACTGCCTGGATTGCCAAGTCTGCCGGCCGGAAAGGAAACTGGTGCTCGGCGGCCGGCACTCCGTTCTCCGTGACGAAGAGAGCCGCCATGCGCGAGGCCGGCTGAATCATCAGAAAAAGACGCCACCCGGAGTTTAAATAGTACTTCAAGATGGCACCGTCATCTTCCTGTAAGGAAATGTCTTCTGAGCGCGTATTCGTACGGTAAAGGCCGATGGCCGCAGGGTGTGAGCGGACCAGTTGGTCCAATTCTTCAAGCTCGGATGGAGACAACCGGTAGGAGGGACCGGCGCGGTGTTCGGATTCAACGGGGAGATAATCGTCAATGCTGAGGATGGGAACTTCGTCGCGCGTTTCGCTCCGGCCGAGCAGCAGGCCCCCGATTTCCAGGCCGCGCCGCGGAATGGACTTGAGAGCTTCCAGTGCTTCCAGGCTCAAATGTTGGACAACCTCAAGCGCCACATGAACTTCCAGCGGCGGAGAGGTGGAGCTCCACACATAACAGGACCGATGCATCAGCAGGCGGCTATGCAGGCGTCCGGCCAGTGTATGGATTTACGCAGAAACTTTTGGGCTATTGTGCATTCACCAGCGGTGCGATCACCCGGTCGAGTTCCTCGTCGGTCCAGTGGGCCACGTGGACATTCTTATGTAGCGTCCAATGCTCGATGTGGGTCACCGAATCGCCCGGGTTCAGCTTTTCCACAGGCCCCAGGGTTTCCATCTCGAGAAAATCGGCGTTGGTGAAGGTCTCGAACGAGCAGCCGTAATCGGGATACCAGGGCGGGTCGCCCACGGCGTGGTATTGCTTGATGAAGAGGTCGCCGTTCAGCAGGTAGGCCGCCCAGGTGTGGCGGTTGAAGCTGCCCAGCTTGGTGGGAACTGCATTATTCGGGTCCTGGCGCAGGATGAGATATTTCCGCAGCAAGGTCCAGCGCGGATCGCTCAGGTTCGAGAACGCCCACATGACCAGCGGATTGGTGGGCGCCAGGTCCTCGGGATGG
>JAJYLS010000365.1 GCA_021787555.1 Acidobacteriota bacterium
TCGCAAGTGCGCGCGCGCTTCGGCGACCGCACGGTGCTGTTTCCGCCCGGTTATCACGATCCGGCGCGCATCTCCGACCCGGGCTCCGACACGGCGGCCAAGCTGAGCCGGCGCGTGAAGGCCATGGGGGCGCTGGACTGGCCGCATCACATCGGGCGCGCGGAAAGCCCGGTGAACCCGAAATACCTGATTCCCGAGACCGAGCCGGTGATGGAGATGACCTCGGGGCACGGCGTGTTCGAGACGTACGACCGGCGGCATGAGGTGCCGGTGCCGTTCCACACGCAGATCGTTCCGGGCACATCGGTGCAGGACGCGCTGGCGCTGGGCAAGCGCGTGGGGATGGTGGGCAGCAGCGATTCGCACAGCGGCTTTTCGGGGTACCGCGTGGGCATGCTGGCGGTGATCGCGCCGGAGTTGACGCGCGACGCGGTGCTGAACGCCATCCGGCAGCGGCACGTGTATGCGATTCGCGGCGGGCAGCCGATCGTCCTCGACTTCCGGGTGGACGGGCATTTCATGGGCGAATCGTTCGCTTCGGCCAAGCCGCCGCGGATCCATTTGCGGATCAAGGGCAGCGGACCGATCACGCGGGTGGATCTCGTGCGCAACAACCGGTACATTTATTCGCGCGATTTTTCCGACGGCGCGCACGAGCAGACGCTGGACTATCAGGACGAGCAGGCACCGCCGGCTTTCTACTATGTGCGGGTAACGCAGGGGACGGACGAATGGGCGTGGAGCTCGCCGGTATGGGTGGACAAGCCGTGAGCGGCGACGCATGAACCGGCGCACATTTCTAGGGACTGCGGGCGGCGGCGGGCTGCTGCTGCAAACGCGCAGGAGCGCGGCGCAGGCGACGGCACAGGCGGTGCATCCGGGGGTCTGGGAATTCCGCCTGGGGACGCCGGAGAAGATTACGCCGGTGGCAACGCGGCGCTATCCGCCAGCGGAGGCGGGGCTCGCAAAAATGCCGGTTGTGGCAAGCTGCCCGGTGAGCGTGAGCGGATCGGGCTCGCGGCGCGGATACCTGGTGTGGATTCCGCTGGGGGCGAACGAGATCGTTTACGGGCTGGGGTTGCAGCTTCAATCGCTGATCCAGCGCGGGCTGAAGAAGAAGCTGCGGGTGAACGCCGATCCGAAAATGGATACGGGCGATTCGCACGCGCCGACGCCGTTTTATGTGACCACCGCGGGGTACGGCGTGCTGATCGACACGGCGCGGTATGCCACGTTCTACTGCGGCGGCAAGCAGCGGAAGGGGCAAGCCGCGGCGGGCGCGCAGGCATCGGCGGCGATCGGAGAGAACGCTTTGCCCGCGGCTTACCGGCGGCGCCGGTTCGGCGAGGCGAGCGAGGTGCTGGTGGAAATCCCGGAAGCCGAGGGCGTGGACTTGTACGTTTTCGGCGGGCCCACGATGCGGGATGCCGTGGCGCGCTACAACCTGTTTTCCGGCGGCGGCGCGCTGCCGCCGCGCTGGGGGCTGGGCGTGTGGTATCGCATGAAGGGCGATTTCAACCAGGAGGCGACGCTGGCGCTGGCGGCGGAGTTTCGCGCGCGGCACATGCCGTGCGACGTGATCGGGCTGGAGCCGGGGTGGCAGACCCACGCGTATTCGTGCACGTATGTGTGGGACAAGAAATTTCCGGACCCGGCGGGCATGATACGGCAGTTGGATTCGGCGGGGTACCACGTGAACCTGTGGGAGCACGCGTTCACCAATCCCGCTTCGCCGATTCACGAGGCGCTGATAGCGCACTCGGGCGATTACGAAGTCTGGGGCGGGCTGGTACCGGACTTTCTGGATCCCGAAGCGCGCAAGATTTTCGGCGGCTTTCACGAAAAAGAGCACGTGGCGCTGGGGGTTTCCGGATACAAGCTGGACGAGTGCGACAACTCGGATTTCACGGGCAACTGGTCGTGGCCGGAAATTGCGCGGTTTCCTTCGGGCGCCGATGGCGAGCAGATGCACTGCCTGTTCGGACTGCGATACCAGGACGCGCTCGAAGCGGTTTTCGAGGGGCGGAAGCAGCGGACGTATGGGCTGGTGCGGTCGTCGGGCGCGCTGGCGGCACCGTATCCGTACGTGCTCTACAGCGATCTGTACGACCACAGGGAATTCGTCCGCGGCGTGGTGAACATGGGCTTTTCGGGAATCCTGTGGACGCCGGAACTGCGGAATGCGGAGAGCACGGAAGACCTGCTCCGGCGGCTGCAATCGGTGGTGCTTTCGCCGCTGGCGCAGATCGATGCCTGGTACATCAAGAACCCGCCGTGGAAACAGGTGGAGCGCAAGGCCAACAATGCCGACCAGTTGATGCCGGGGTGGGAAGAGATCGAAGCGAAGTGCCGGAGCGTGATGGAACTGCGGATGCGGCTGGTTCCATATCTGCACGCCGCGTTCGTGCGCTACCACCGGAGCGGCGTGCCGCCGTTCCGCGCGCTCGTGATGGACGCGCCGGAAGATCCGGCGACGTGGGCCATCGACGATCAATACATGGCCGGGGAAGCGCTGCTGGTGGCGCCGATGTTCGCCGGCGAGAGCGGGCGCGCAGTCTACCTGCCGGCGGGGGACTGGTTCGATTTTTGGAGCGGGCGGCGGTATGGGGGCAGGCAGCGCATCGAGATTCAACCGCCGCTCGAACAGATTCCGATCTTCGTGAAGAGCGGCACGATTCTTCCGCTGGCGCAGCCGACGCCCGATACACGCGATGCGGGCAGTTTCCGGTTGGAGGTGCGGGTTTACGGCGAGCGGCCCGCGGCGGCGACGCTGTACGAAGACGACGACAGCGGTGCGCCATCGCTGGCGGAAGTGACGCTGGCGTGGGACCCGGCGGCGAAGACGGGCACGATCCGCGGAGCGGCGCGGTATGACGCCGTGGCCTGGACGCCGATCGCGTGAAGGGCATTACCGCGAGATCATCCCAGGGTGGATTGCCAATCGCCCCAGGGGCTCACGATGTGATGCGGCGTAATCGAGATCTCACGGTTATGTTCGTATCCGAAGCGGCGAATATACTCCGTGCCGGGCAGGAAGTCGTCGTGATGCCGCTTCAGTTGCGCATCCAGATCGCGATCCAACGTTTGCTGCAAGTGCGCATGTTCCTTTTTGTTGCATAGGTTGTGCATCTGGTAGGGGTCCGTCTGGTTGTCGTAAAGGAGCCATGGACCGCTCCGCGAACGGACGTAGGTGTAACGCTCGGTGCGCAACCCGCGGTATTCGCCGATGCCCTCCGAGCGTGCCTCGCCGTAGGAAGCCGGAAATTGGAGAAACGCGGCGCTTTCCCGCGGCTCGGCGCCGCCCTGGCAGATGCGGCTGTGGTCCGTGCCTTCCACTCCATCCGGAATGCGCAAGCCAGTCAGACCCAGCAGCGTAGGCATGATATCGGGAGAGTTGAGGATGGTCCGGATGCGCCTCTCGTTGGCTCCCAACTTCTGTGGATAGCGCAGCAGGAAAGGAACGCGAAGCGCCTCGTCCCAGGGGACATGTTTCGTGCGCAAGCTTTGCGAACGCATCATGTCGCCGTGGTCGGAGGTGAACACCACCAGAGTCTGCCCGGCGACGCCGGCTGTATCGAGGGCCTGCAAGACGCGCGCCAGGCAATCGTCGAGCGTCGCCATGTGCGCATAGTAGCCGCGCAAATCGGCGATCGCCTGGTCGTGGAGATTCGCCGGCACGTTGGGCCGCAGGCTGATGTCGGCTTCCCGATAAAGCGCCTGGTATTTCGCCGGCGCGGTGCCCAGCGGAAAATGCGGAGGCCCCCAGCTCAGCACCAGAAAGAACGGATCGCGTTTTTTGGACCGCTCCGCGATAAAACGGCACGCATCATCGGCTTGGGCAATCGCATCGTAGCCGGGCCAATATTTGGGCTCGGGGTCGTCGTCTTCATAGTAGATGGAGTGGTTGTAATTGTGCGTGCACTCGTTCGCTTTCCAATACTGGAAGCCAAAACGGTGATCGGGTGGAATGTAGGCGGTGCGCCGCTCGTATTTCCCCTGAGGACTGCCGTAGAGGTGCCACTTGCCGATGTAACCGGTCTGATAGCCGGCGTTGGCAAAGGCTTGGCCGAGGGTGGTGCCCTTGGGCTTGAGTTCCTCGTCGTTCAGGAAAATGCCGTTCGTCAGGGGATACTGGCCGGTCATGAGGCACGCGCGGTGAGGGCAGCACACCGGATGGCCCGAGACGGCGTTGACGAAATTGACGCTTTGGCCGGCCAGGCGGTCCAGTGCCGGCGTGCGGACGTTCGGGTCCCCGCCGTATCCGGTTGCCTGAGCGCGCCATTCGTCGCCCATGATGTACAACACGTTGGGTTGCCGCGCTTGTGCGGCGAGTAGCGCAGGAGCGGCAACGGCGGTCTTCAGAAAACTGCGGCGGTCGACGAGATTGCGCAACGGCCCCCTGCCAGTAGCGGTTCCAAGATTCGCGTTCATCCACTTGCCCCTTTCCGGTGCCCCCAAAACGCTCGGAGGTGGGTAGAGTTGGCGGCCCGAAGGTGCCACGGCGCCACGAAGGCTGGTGGACTCGCCGCAACAACTTTGCAGGTCTATTATCGAATGATAGCGCGTGGGGGAAAGAATTCGCTGGGGTCCTCCAAATCGGTCGGGGCGGCCAGATTGCTGTGCGAGCGCCAATACCGCGCCGCCCTTCGCGTCCCCGCGGCCGAGGTTGCGTCCCAACGCGCCGCCTGTTAGCGTATTTTGGCGTCGCCGGAATTTCAATGATCGAGTTCGTCAAGACAGTCCCCGTTCTCATCTTGGCCGGTTCAGGGTTGTTGATCGTACTTGCCACCTGGCTGTGCCTGCTCATGCGCCGCGAAGCTGGACGGCTGACAGCGCAGTTTGCTGCCTTGCGAACCGCCTGGGCTGGCGTGGAGCCCCTAGCGGGAGTTTCATAAAACCGGCGCGTTGCGGTTGTTAAGCCCCTCATCCAACGGCAGTTCTGCTGCGTCCTGCGTATATACGTAATCGCTGAACCGGGCGCCTTGCACCCAAGGAAACAACTCCACTTTCCTTTCAGTAGATTGTCGGGCACACATTTCACTTGAC
>JAJYLS010000366.1 GCA_021787555.1 Acidobacteriota bacterium
TTCGGCCCGTCCACCGCGCTCGCGCCGGCGTCCGACACTGGCCCGCTCAGCTCGCTCGCCGCCTTCACCGTGCGCGGGGGCTACGTGGCCGCCGGGATTGGCATGCGCAACCGGGGCGACGGCACGATCACGCTCGCCGGCATCCCGGCCGGCGCGCACGTGTCCGCGGCCTACCTCTTCTGGGACGTGCTCGCCGACACCGCGGGCCCCGACTTCGCTCTCGGCACCTTCGCGGGGCAGCCGATCGACGGCACCTTCATCGGCTCGGGCGGCAACCCCTGCTGGGGCAACGCGGCCAACTTCGCCTATCGCGCCGACGTGACCTCGCTCGTCACCGGCAACGGCGACTATGCCCTCGCCGGCTTCGCCTCGCTCCGCCTCACGCCGCTCTCCATCCGAGAAAGCACCGCCATCTTCAACGAACTGCTCGCCACCCAGCTTTCCGCCGAGATCCAGCCCCGCGTCTTCGACGAGGATTTCCCCAACACCATTCTCTATGTCGGCGACGTCCGCACCGGCCCCGTGGTCGTCTGGCGCCCCGTCTTCCTCGCCGACGTCCGCCCGCCCGAGGAGCGCTCCGGCGGCATGCGCGATAAAGCCGAAGGCCCGCTCATCACCGTGGCCCGCTCCGCCATCGCCGTCTCCGATCCCCGAAACAACCGCATCCAGCTCTCCCTCCACGAATACTCTACCCACGAAATGGGTAAGGACGGCGTGGCCAACGACGAATCCGCGCCCCACAAGGAAATGGCGCTCGACGCCAAGCCGCCCGTCCAGGAATCGCTCCCCACCAGCGCCATGAACACGCGCCAGCTCATGCACTACAAAGGCCCCGACGATATCGAGGCCCGCATCGAGCTGCACCGCCGCTTCTCTTATCCGCTCGCCTGCATCATGCTCGCGCTCGTCGGCATTCCGCTGGGCATCGCCACGCGCAAGGGCGGCAAATCCGCCGGCTATATCTTCGCCCTGTTCCTCGGCTTCTTCGGCTATCACCTGTCTTCGCTCGCGCTGGTGGGCGTGGCCCGCCAGAAGACGCTCCCCGTCCCCGTCGCCATCTGGCTGCCGGATATCGTCTTCGGCATCGTTGGCCTGATCTTCCTCTACCGCATGGAGCGCCCCGGCGACCGCGATATCCTCTCCTCCGTCGGCTCCCTGTTCGGCGGCCTCTTCGACAAGCTCAAGTCCCGAACCGGCCGCCACCCCGCCCAAGCCCGCCTCTCCGGCTGGAAGCTGCCGCTGCTGCCGCAGATTATCGACACCTACGTCCTCTCGAATTTCTTCTTCTACCTGGCCGTCGTGCTCGCCAGCTTCGTCTCCATGATCCTGGTCTACAACTTCTTCGAGCTCATGGGCGACATGATCCGTAACAAGATCCCGCTGCTCGAAATGTTCACCTACCTCTTCTTCCTCACCCCCATGGAGATCTACGACACCCTCCCCATCAGCCTCCTGGTAGCCATCCTGGTGAATTTCGGCGTCCTCAGCAAGCACAACGAGGTCGTCGCATTCAAGGCCTGCGGCGTGAGCCTCTACCGCCTCGCCATCCCCATCCTGATCGCCAGCTTCCTCTTCAGCGGCGGCCTGTTCGCTTTCGATTTCTACTATCTCCCCGGCGCCAACCGCAAGCAGGACGCCCTCCGCGACCACATCAAGGGCCGCCCCAAGCAGACCTACCTCAGCCCCGAGCGCAAGTGGATCATGGGCACCGGCTCGCGTATTTACTATTACCAATACTTCGATCCCTCCGGCGTGATGGGCGGCGTCAACGTCTTCGAGCTCGACCCCACCACCTTCGCCCTCACCCGCCAGATCTCCGCCGACCGCGCCCACTGGAACCCGCGCCTCAAAACCTGGATCTTCGAGAACGGCTGGTGGAGCGATTTCAGGGGCCCGCAGCGCATTTCCCGCGTCCCCTTCCAGGTGAACGGCGATTTCCGCGAGCTCACCGAGCCGCCCGATTACTTCCTCACCGAAGCCGTGCAGGACAAGCAGATGAATTTCATCGAGCTCGAACGCTACATCCAGGTGCTGAAGCAGCGCGGCTTCGATACCGTCAAACTCCAGGTGCAGTTCTACCGCAAATTCTCCGTCCCGCTCTTCGCCTTGATCATGGGAATGATCGCCGTCCCCTTCGGCCTCATGGTCGGCAACCGCGGCGCCATGACCGGCATCGGCGTCAGCATCGCCATCGCGCTGGTCTATCTCGGCGTCGGCCCCCTGTTCGCCAAAATCGGCGACGTCGGCCAACTCCCTGCCACCATGGCCGCCTGGTCCCCCGACGTCATCTTCTCCCTCACCGGCAGCTACCTCCTCCTGCGCATGCGAAGCTGAGTCTGCGCACCCTCCGCGAATGCGCTAGAATCCTGTTTGTCATGCACTTGCGCAGGTTTTTGTGCTTTCTTCTGGGAATCTGGCTGGTGGGTGGATTGATGGCCGCGTGGATGGCCACTGAGAATTTCGCGGTGGCGGACGACCTCGCCGCTCACCCCAACCCGGCCGTTGCCGCCCGGTTCCGCACCGTCCCCGCGGGCCTCGTCCGCTCGCTCCTGCGCTTCCAGGCCGCCGAGGAGAACCGGCACTTTTTCAAGTATTGGGAATACGCCCAGCTCGGCCTGGGTGCGTTCTTCTTTTTCTTCGTCCTGTTCGGCACGCGTGAGAACAAGCTCTTCCTCGTCCTCGTCCTCTGCATGCTGACCGTCGTCGTGCTCCAGCGCATTTTCCTCACGCCGGAGCTGAACTCCTTAGGCCGCGAACTGGATTTCGCGCCCCCCGCGGCCCTGGCTTCCGAGCGCGCCCACTTCTGGGTGCTGCACGGCGGTTATTCGCTGGCCGAGTTGATCAAGCTGGCCATCGGCTTCTTCGTCACCATCCACCTGCTCTTCGGGCGCTGGCGCGGCTCTCTACGAAACACCCGGAATGAGCTCGATGTGATCGATAAAGCCGATTACCGCCATATCAATCGGTGACTGCGGCCGCTCCACCGCGGTCATCGCGCTGAAGCCTTCCGTGGCCACCAGAACGCGGTCTCCGATTCCGGCATCCACCGCGTCGAGCGCCACCACGGCATCGCCGCGGTCCGTGCCGTCCAGGTTCAGCGGCTGCACCAGCAGCACCTTGCACCCTTCGTGGCTGGGGTGCTTTTGCGTGGCGATGAGTTCGCCCACCACCCGCCCGATCAGCATGCCTCAGCCTTTCCGCCGCCGCGCCGGAACCGCGCGCTTGCCCAGATCGATGGAATCCACGATTCCCACGATGGTTGTGTCCGTGGGCGTCTCCGCGGGTTGAAATGGAAAACTGGCTTCTCGCCCGCGCACCCAGTAGATGATCTCGCCCGCCCCCGCGCCCGTGCAGTCGGTGCAGACGATCCGCTTCCCTGTATTCTGCAATTCGGGCGTAAGCGGCTGCACCAGTAGCATCCGCTGCCCGTTAAGTGCGGGATTCTTGACGGTTGCCCAAACGCGCCCGATCACCCGGCCCAGGTACATGGTCAGTCCATGCTCACGTCGTCGACGATCCCCACAATCGACGTGTCCACCGGACAGTCCTTGCAGCCCTCCGCCATGCGCGCCGAGCTGCCCGAAACCGCGATCACGCGCTCCCGATAGCCGGCGCTCACCGTGTCCACGGCCACCACGTACCCCGCCTCGTCTTTGCCTTCCGGCGAGACGGGCTTGAGCACGAGGAGTTTTTTGCCTTCCAGGCGTGGGTCCTTCCGTGTGGCTACCACGGTGCCCACCACGCGGGCGAGGATCATGACGCTCCCGAGCCCGGCTACTTGCCGGCGCCTTGCGCCCCGGACTTGCCGATCGGCAATACGTCTTCCAGGCTCTGATGCGGCCGCGGGATCACGTGCACGGCGATCAACTCGCCGACCCGGCGCGCCGCCGCGGCCCCGGCATCCGTGGCCGCGCGGACCGCCGCCACGTCGCCGCGAACCAGCGCGGTCACGTAGCCCGATCCGATCTTCTCCCACCCCACCAGGTTCACCTTGGCGGCTTTCACCATGGCGTCGGCGGCTTCGATCATGGCGACCAAGCCGCGCGTTTCGATCATTCCTAACGCTTCACCCATCGATTCTCTCCAATTCTCTCTCAAACTCAAGCCGAGCCGCGCGCCCGGAGCGCTTCATCCACCAGGGCGATCAACTCCGACCGCGTTACAGTAAAGGTTTCCTCGCCGCCGGATGCCTGCGCGCCGCCCCTTTCTTCCGCCGACACCGGGCACCCCGGCTCGCCGGCGTTCCGCGCCTTCACGCCGTAGCGCGTCCGCGAACCGAGCAACTTGTCCACTTCTTCGCGCGGCAGCACCGTGGGCCCGCCCAACAGTTCCGCGACCAACTGGATGCGCGCGAAGTGCTCCATGGTCTCCATCCGGAAAAAGGCCTTATAAACGTCCTCTCCATAGCACACCGCGCCGTGATTGGCCATCATGATGGCGTCATATTTCGGAATCAGCGGGATCATCGGCTCGATCAGCGCGGGCGTGCCCGGCAGCCCGTACGCCGCCAGCGGCACGCATCCCAGCGCGATCACCACTTCCGGCAGCAGCGCCAGGCTGAGCGGCCGCCCGGCGGTAGCGAACCCCGTGGCCACCGGCGGATGCGCGTGCACCACGGACCGGATATCCGGCCGCATCTCGTAGACTTTCAGGTGCATGGCGATTTCGCTGGTGCGCTCCGCCCGCCCCGCGATCTTGTTCCCCTGCATATCCACAAGGATGAGATCGTCCGGGTGCATCAATCCCTTCGACACACCGGTCGGCGTCGCCAGAATGCGCTCGGGATCGAGCCGGATGGTAATGTTGCCGTCGTTAGCGGCCACCCAGCCCTTCTGATAAACCAGCCGCCCGATCTGGCAGATGTCCTCGCGATACTCGCGTTCGGTTTTCACCATTGGGGATCTTCGATTGTAGCATCATGAAGTGGAACAGCGATTAGCCCGCATTTCTCACACGACCCCTGTCGAGGGCTGGTCGTCGGCGGGCGAAAGTCAATTTGGGGCCGGTTTGAGCTGGACGGCTCCAGGATGCGCCAGCATCCAGCCT
>JAJYLS010000043.1 GCA_021787555.1 Acidobacteriota bacterium
CGATCTGGCGGTGTGGTGAACGACAACAGCCAGACCCCGCCGGCCGCGCCCAAGAAGCAATAAGAGCAGCGCCGGGCCGCGGCCCGGGCCGCATGTTACCATCGGCCTCATGGCTGCCAAAATCACGGTGAGGGACAACGGGCCGCTGCGCGTCGAGGGTGAATTCCAGATCCTCGACCCGGCAGGAAATGCTTTCGGCCTGGGGGGCCGGCAGGCGGTATCGTTATGCCGCTGCGGGCACTCCGCCAACAAGCCGTTCTGCGACGGCGCGCACAACCGCCACGGTTTCCAGGATAAGGCGGCCGCGCGCGAGTTGCCGCCTCCAACACCAAAGCTGTGAGATAGTTCCGAAATCTTGCCTCTTTCGAGTCATTGCGCCGGCGGCCAGCGTAACTTTATTATATGGGTGATCGCCTCTACCTATGCGGTGTATGCTTAAGCACTCCAAGGGTTCTTGTCAGAGTCCGTCGCGATTCGAGCAACACGTATGGATTCTTCTACTTACGCTGGTGACGCTGGTCTTGCTATGCGGCTGCTCGACCAACGGCGTCACCGCCTCGGCCACTCCTGACGGCGGCGGACGCGGCGGACGCAAGGGCATGGGCGCTGGCGATGTCCCCGTGACGACCGCCTTTGCCAAGGCCAAGGATGTCCCCGTCGAAGTCCAGGTGATTGGCAACGTGGAGGCCTACTCCACCATTTCCGTGAAGGCGCAGGTTGGCGGCGAGCTGACCAGGGTCTATTTTCACGAAGGCGATTACGTCCACAAGGGCGATCAGCTTTTCACCGTCGATCCGCGGTCTTTCGAAGCCGCGCTGAACCTGGCCATTGCCAACAATCTGCGCGACCAGGCTACCCTTGCCCAGACGCAGGCCAACGTGCAACGCGATGAAGCGCAGGCCCGCTACGCCTCGTCGCAAGCCAGCCGGTACGCCGACCTTTTCCAGCAGAAAATCATCTCGCGGGACCAGAACGACCAGTTGCACGCCAACGCCGAGGCGACCGCCCAGGCGGTGGCGGCGGATAAAGCCGCCATCGAGAGCGCTCGCGCGGCCATCGAAGCCAGCAAAGCCAGCGTGGATAGCGCCCGTGTGCAGCTCGGCTATAGCAGCATCCGCTCGCCTATCGACGGCCGCACCGGCAACCTCGCGGTCAAGCAGGGCAACGTGGTCACCGCCAACAACATGGAGTTGGTGACTATCAACCAGATCGAGCCCATCTACGTCACCTTCGCGGTTCCCGAGGCCCAACTGCCAGCCGTTAAGCGCTACATGGCGGAGCATCCGCTGCGCGTCACCGCGCGCGCCCAGGACGACCCCACCTCCCCCGAAGACACCGGCACGCTGACGTTTGTGGACAATTCCGTGGATACGACCACCGGCACCATCAAGCTCAAGGGCACGTTCCCGAACGCGGGCCACAGGCTCTGGCCCGGCCAGTTCGTGCGGGTCACCCTGCTGCTCACCACCCGCCCCAACGCCATCGTGATACCGAATGAGGCGGTGCAGACCGGACAGAACGGCTCGTTCGTCTACATCGTGAAACCGGACCGCACAGTGGAAGTGCAGCCCGTCACCACCGGCGCACGCGTGGATGAAGACATGGTCATCGAAAGCGGCCTGGCAGTGGGCGATAAGGTGGTAACGCAGGGCCAGTTGCGGCTGGCGCCCGGCAGCCGCGTGGTGGAGCGGGGCGGGACGCCCTCCGCGCCGGGCCGCGGACGCGGGCAGTCGAAAAGCTGAGCGGCAGGGCCGCGGGCCTCAGCGAGGGGACAGGGGATTCGGCGTGAACATTTCCGAAAACTTCATTCGCCGGCCGATCGCCACCAGCCTTCTGATGGTGGGCATTGCCCTGTTCGGCGTCATCGCCTACCGCGCTCTGCCGGTGAGCGATCTTCCTACCGTCGATTACCCCACCATTGACGTCGGGGCGAGCCTGCCGGGCGCCAATCCCGACACCATGGCTTCGGCTGTCGCGACCCCGCTGGAACGCCAGTTCACCACCATCGCCGGTCTCGATTCGATGACCTCCGACAGCAGCCAGGGGAACACCCACGTCACGCTGCAATTCAACCTGAACCGCGATATCGACGGCGCTACGGTGGATGTCGAAACCGCCATTGCCGAGGCCATGCCGCTGCTGCCGCCGGGCATGCCCACGCCACCCTCCTTCCACAAATCCAACCCCGGCGATTATCCCATCCTCAGCATTTTTCTCACCTCTCCCACCATGCGCCTGTCCGACCTCGACGAATATGCCGAGAGCATGGTGGCGCAGCGCATCTCGATGGTGGAAGGCGTGTCGGAGGTGATGGTTTACGGTTCGGCCAAGTACGCGGTACGCGTGCAGGTGGATCCCAACCTGCTGGCGGCCCGTCAGATCGGCATAAACGAAGTCGATGCCGCGCTGCACAACTGGAATGTCAACCTCCCCACGGGAACGCTTTACGGCCCGAAGACCTTCTACAACGTGACGGCCAATGGCCAGCTCATGCGCGCGCGCGACTACCGGCCGATTATCGTGGCTTACCGGCACGGCGCGCCCGTGCGGCTGAGCAATGTGGCCAACGTGATCGACAGCTTCGAAGACGACAAGCAGATGTCCATCATCTACGGCGGCGAGTTCGGCAAGCAGGGCACCCGCGGCGTCAGCCTGGGAGTCATGCGGCAGCCGGGAAGCAACACCATCGAGGTGATCGACAGCGTCCGCAAACTGCTGCCGTTTTTCCAGTCGCACATGCCGCCCGCCGTGCACATGGGCGTCCGCGGCGACCGCGCCAAGAACATCCGCGAAGCCTTCCAGGACATCCAGTTCACCATGGCCGCCACACTGGGGCTGGTGATTCTGGTCATCTTCCTCTTCCTCCGCAACCCCTCCGCCACCATGATTCCGGCGATGGCCCTGCCCTTCTCCATCGTCGGCACCTTCTCGATCATGTACCTGCTGAATTTCAGCCTCAACAACATCTCCATGATGGCGCTCATCCTGTGCATCGGCTTCGTGGTGGATGACGCCATCGTGATGCTGGAGAATATCGTCCGCCATATCGAGAAGGGCGAGGACCCTTATGTCGCCTCGCTGAGCGGATCGCGGGAGATCAGTTTCACCATCGTTTCCATGACCCTCTCGCTGGCCGCGGTGTTCATCCCGGTCCTCTTCATGTCGGGCATTTTGGGGCGGCTCTTCCGCGAATTCGCCGTGACCATCTGCACGGCGATTCTCATTTCGGGCATGGTCTCGATCAGCCTCACGCCCATGCTGTGCAGCCGCTTTCTGCGCGCCGCGGGCGAGATGAAACACGGCATCCTGTACCGCGCCCTGGAGCAGGTTTTCAACGGCATGCTCTCCGTTTACAGCCGCAGCCTGCGATGGGTGCTGGGCCACCGGCCGTTGATGCTCACCATGTTTTTCGCGGTGCTGGGAATCACCGGGCTCCTGTTCGTGGTGGTGCCCAAGGGCTTCATCCCGATTATCGACAACGACAATTTCTACGTGCAGATGGAAGCCGCCCAAGGGACCTCGTACTACCAGATGGTGAACGATCTGAAGAAGGTGGCCAGCGTGATTGTGCAGGACCCCGATATCGACAGCTTCTATGCCATGACGGGCGGCAGCCACGGCGGCTCGGCCAACACCGCGCGCATGATGGTCAACACGATTCCGCGGCGGCAGCGCAAGGACACCATCTCCGATATCGTGAACCGGCTGCGGCCGAAACTCTCCAATTTTCCCGGCCTGCGCGCCTACCTGACCATTCCCCAGGCCATTCGCGTCGGCGGCCACATGTCCAAGAGCAGCTACGAGTTCGTGCTTTCCGGCCCGGATACCCAGCAACTCTACGCCGAAGCGCCCAAATTCGAGCGCCTGGTCGCGCGCGTGCCGGGGCTGCTCGAAGTCAACAGCGATCTTCAGATCAAGAACCCGAGGGTCAACATCGTCCTCGACCGCGACCGCGCCGCGGCCCTCCACGTCAACTACAATACGCTCGCTACCACGCTCTACGACGCCTTCGGCCCGCAACTCGCCTCCACCATCTACTCGCCCACGAATCAGTACCGGGTGCTGCTCGAGATGCTGCCCGGGTACCAGCGCTTCACCGACGGCCTCAAGATGCTCTATCTGAAGTCGGACACGGGCCAGTTGGTGCCTCTCGGCGCGGTTGCCCACATCAAGGAAGATGCTGGACCGCAGGACATTCCGCATTCCGGGCAGTTGCCTTCGGTGAGCATTTCGTTCGCGCTCAAGCCGGGCACTTCGCTGGGTCAGGCCACCAGCACCATCGAGCAGATCGCCAGGGATAACCTGCCTGCGACGATCACCGGCGCCTTTGCGGGCACCGCCAAGGTTTTCCAGGATTCCATGCGGAACATGGGCGTCCTGCTCATCCTGGCGATCGCGGTGGTGTACATCGTGCTGGGCGTGCTGTATGAAAGTTACGTCCACCCCATCACCATTCTTTCCGGGCTGCCCTCGGCCGGCTTCGGCGCACTGCTCACGCTGCTCATCTTCAAGGTGGACTTGAGCATCTTTTCCTTCGTCGGCCTGATCATGCTGATTGGCATCGTGAAGAAGAACGCCATCATGCAGATCGATTTCGCCCTGGAAGCCGAGCGCAAGGAACACAAGACGCCCGCCGAAGCGATCTACGAAGGCTGCCTCATCCGCTTCCGGCCCATCATGATGACGACGATGGCGGCGCTCCTCGGCGGCGTGCCCATCGCCCTGGGCTGGGGCGCGGGCGGCGAAGCACGCCGGCCGCTGGGCATGGCGGTGGTGGGTGGCCTGGCGTTTTCGCAATTAATGACCCTTTATTTGACTCCGGTGGTTTATACCTATATGGCGGGAATTGTCGAGCGGTGGAATGCGTGGAAGGCACGTAAAGAGCACAGGGCCCTCTCTCCGGCCATGCAGGCGGGAGACTGACGCATGAATGGGTTCCAAACTATGACGGCACGGCGGGCCAGATGAACATCTCTCAGACTTTTATTGAGCGCCCCATCGCCACCAGCCTCCTGATGGCGGCCATCGCGCTCTTCGGCGCGGTCGCCTACCGCTCGCTGGCGGTCAGCGACCTGCCCAACGTGGACTTCCCCACCCTGCTGGTGACCGCCAGCCTGCCCGGCGCCAGCCCCGAGACCATGGCCTCGGCCGTGGCCACCCCGCTCGAAAACCAGTTCTCCACCATCGCCGGCCTGAATTCGATGACCTCCTCGAATTCGCTCGGCAATACCCAGATCACCCTGGAATTCGACCTCTCGCGCAAACTGGATGGCGCCGCCGTGGACGTGCAGGCGGCCATCACTCAGGCCTCACGCCTGTTGCCCCAGGGCATGCCCACGCCCCCCACCTTCACCAAGGTCAACCCGGCCGATCAGCCCATCCTCTATCTCGCCCTGACTTCGCCCACCCTGCCGCTGTGGACCCTCGACGAATACGCCGAGACGCGCATCGCCCAGCGCATTTCCATGATTTCCGGCGTGGCGCAGGTGCAGGTGCTCGGCCAGCAGAAATACGCCGTGCACGTGCAGATGGACCCGCACCAGTTGGCCTCCCGGCAGGTGGGCATCAATGAAATCGAAACCGCGCTGAAGAACTGGAACGTCAATCTCCCCACGGGCTCCATCATCGGCCCGCAGCGCGCCTTCACCCTACAAGCCAGCGGTCAGCTCATGTCCGCCGCCGCCTACCGCCCGCTGGTGGTGGCCTACCGCGGCGGCTCGCCGGTGCGCCTCGAAGAACTCGGCAAAATTATCGACAGCGTGGAAGACGACAAGCAGGCTTCCTGGTATTACACCCACAAGGACAGCAGCCGCGCCATCATCCTCGCCATCCAGCGCCAGCCCGGGACCAACACCATGGAGGTGACCGACTCCATCAAGAACCTGCTCCCGCTTTTCAAAGCCGAGTTGCCGCCTTCGGTCAACATGGATATCCTCTACGACCGCTCCGACACGATCCGCGAATCCTTCCACGACGTCCAGTTCACCATGCTCCTCACCCTCGGGCTGGTGGTGTTCGTCATCTTTCTGTTCCTGCGCAACCTCTCCGCCACCATCATTCCCAGCCTCGCCCTGCCCTTCTCGATCATCGGCACCTTTGCGGTGATGTACCTGTTGAACTACAGCCTCGACAACCTCTCGATGATGGCGCTCATCCTCTCCATCGGCTTCGTCGTCGATGACGCCATTGTTATGCTGGAGAACATTGTCCGCCACATCGAGGGAGGCGAGCGCCCGCTCATGGCCTCGCTTCGCGGCTCCGGCGAAATCGGCTTCACCATCGTTTCCATGACGCTCTCGCTGGCCGCCGTCTTCATCCCCGTGCTGTTCCTCGGCGGCGTCCTGGGCCGCCTCTTCAAGGAATTCGCCGTCACCATCACGGTGGCCATCCTGATTTCCGGCGTGGTTTCCGTCACCCTCACTCCCATGTTGTGCAGCCGCTTCCTCCGCGCCGCCCAGGAAGAGAAGCGCAACTGGTTCTACCGCGGCACCGAGAGCTTTTTCCAGGGCATGCTCCGCTGGTACGATCATTCCCTGCAATTCGTCCTGCGCCACCGCCTCTCCATGATGGCCAGCTTCGTGCTAGTCCTCGGCGCGACCGTGTACATGTTCGTCACCATTCCCAAGGGCTTCATCCCCGACCAGGACACCGACCAGATGCAGGTGGTCACCGAGGCCGCCCAGGGCACCTCCTTTTACCAGATGGTGGATTACGAGAAGCGGGTCGCGCGGATCGTGGCGCGAAACCCCAATGTCGATTCCCTGATGGCCAGCATCGGCGGCACCACCGCCTCTGATTTCGGCGGCCCCAACTACGGCGAACTGGTGGTCCACCTCAGGCCGCGCAACCAGCGCGCGCTCGGCGTCAACGACGTGATTAAACAGCTTCGCCCGCGCCTCTCCGCCATCGCCGGCATAAAGAACTACCTGCAAAATCCTCCCACCATCCAAATCGGCGGGCAGGTCACCAAAAGCGAGTACCAGTTCTCGCTCCAGACGCCCGACAAGCAGGAGCTCTACGCCGAAACGGCGAAGCTCGTGGGCCAGGTCGAACAACTTCCCGGCGTCGATGACGTCACCAGCAACGTGGCGGTCACCACTCCCCAGGTGAACGTCGCCATCGACCGCGATAAAGCCGCGGCCATGAACATCAACGCCAACACCATCGAGAACGCCCTCTACGACGCCTACGGCCCGCGCTGGATCTCCACCATCTACGGCTCGGCCAACGAATACAAGGTGCTGCTCGAACTCGAACCGCAGTACCAGCGCGACCCGCGCGCCCTCTCGCTCCTCTACTTCAAGAATACCGACGGCAAGCTCATCCCGCTCGACACCATGGCCAACATCACGACCGAGACGGGACCGCAGACCATCAACCACTACGGCCAACTCCCCTCCGCGACGATCTCTTTCAACCTGAAGCCCGGCGCGGCGCTCGGCGAGGTGACCTCGAAAATCCAGGACCTCGCGGACCGCGAGCTGCCGGCTACCGTCAGCACCAATTTCCAGGGCGCCGCCAAGGCGTTCCGCAGTTCGCTGGGCAACCTGTGGGTCCTGCTCCTGATCGCCATCCTGGTGGTCTACATCGTGCTGGGCATGTTGTACGAAAGCTACATCCACCCCATCACCATCCTCTCGGGCCTTCCCTCCGCGGGTTTCGGCGCGCTGCTCACCCTCGTGGTGTTCCACCTCGATCTGAGCATTTACGCTTTTGTCGGGCTCATCATGCTGATCGGCATCGTGGAAAAGAACGCCATCATGCAGATCGATTTCGCCCTGGAAGCCGAGCGCCAGCAGAACCTGAAACCGGAGAAGGCGATCTACGAAGGCTGCCTCATCCGTTTCCGCCCGATCATGATGACCACCATGGCCGCGCTGCTCGGCGCGGTTCCCATCGCGCTGGGCTACGGCGCCGGCGGCGAAGCCCGCCAGCCGCTCGGCCTGGTGGTGGTCGGCGGGCTGCTCTTTTCGCAGCTCGTAACGCTCTACCTCACCCCGGTCTTCTACATCTACATGTCGGCCCTGCAAGCGCGCGTGCAGGCCTGGAAAGGCCATCGGCGCAAGCTCGTCACGGAAGCCCCGGTGCTGGGATAGCGGTCAGACCTTCCGTCCGGCAATTCCGAAGTGCCCCGCCGCGGCCAGCAGGTGCCGGTCGTTCGTCCAGATCTCCGATTCTCCCTGGTCCGCGGCGGTCGTGAGATGCACGGCATCACCGGCGCGCAGGTACACGCCCGCCGGCAGGCGACCCACGTTGAAATTGAAACTCACGTTCCGCAGGAGCCGCTCCGTGACCGGCACAACCCGCCACACACCTTCGTCGATATGCTGTAGAAATGTGAGAAGAAGGGTGTCCGTCAGCTTTTTCATGTGCGTCAGGAAACGGCCGCCCTTCGCCGCGAAGCGGAAATTCTTGGGCGTCGCGCCATTTTTCGAGGCCCCCCGGAACCGGCAGCCGGTAGAACGTGTTGTTCAACTCCACCATGTCGAACCGCCCGGCGTAAAACTCCAGCATGCGCGAAGCCGGCAGCTTCTCCGGATAGAATGGTCCCCGCCAGTGGTTGTAATGCCAGCCCGACGTGCCGATATGCACCGACGCAACGCTCATGCACCCGCGATTTCTTCGAGCACGCGAGCGGCCTCGGCGGCCGGATCCGCCGCGCGCGTGATCTGCCGTCCCATCACCACGTAATCCGCGCCGTTCCGCACCGCTTCCGCCGGCGTGGCCACGCGCTTCTGGTCGCCGCGCGCGGCGCCCGCCGACCGCACTCCCGGGGTCACGACGATCGCCTGGGCACCGGCCGCGCGCCGCACCGCCGCCGCCTCCAGCGGCGACGCCACCACGCCGTCCATTCCCACCTCGACCGCCTTGCGCGCCCGCCGCTCGACCAACTCCGCGGCCGTCCCGCGAATTCCCTGCTCCTCCAGATCCTCCGGCCCGAAGCTCGTGAGCACGGTGACCGCCAGCAGCTTCAGATCCGACCCGGCGCGCCCCTCCACCGCCGCGCGCATCGCCTGCCCTACCGCGTGCACCGTCAGGAAGCGCACGCCCATGCGCGCGACCTGCGCCACCGCGCGCTTCACCGTCTCCGGAATATCGTACAACTTCAAATCGAGGAAGACCATTTTGCCGCCGGCCATCAACTCGCGCGCGAAATCCATTCCCGCCGCGGCATACAGTTCCAGCCCGACCTTATAAAAATCGACGCGGCCGCCCAGGCGCTCGACCAACGCCCGCGCCTCCGCCGCGGATTCCACGTCCAGCGCCACGATGATCGGGTTATGCTTCATACGATCCGAATCGCTCTCTCGCCCCGCTCTACCGCCCGCCCGATGCGATACGCACCGGCGTACGCGCGCTCCAGCGCCGCGGCGTCCGCTTCCGGCAGCGCGATCAGCAACCCGCCCGAAGTCTGCGGATCGTACAGCAGATTTTCCAGCTCGCGCGGAACCTCGCGCGCCATCTCCACCGCGCACGAGGCGAACTCGCGGTTATTCTTCAGACCGCCGGGAATGGCGCCGGCCCGCGCGTATTCCAGCGCGCCCGGCAGCAGCCGCACCTTGGCCGCCTCGATCTCCAGCGTCACCCCGCTCGCCGCCGCCATCTCGCGCGCGTGCCCGATCAGTCCGAACCCACTCACGTCCGTGCACCCGTGAACGTCGAATTTCAGCATCGCCTCGCACGCCGCCCGGTTCAGCGCCGTCATCGATTCCACCGACACCGCCACGTGCTCGTCCGCCGCCGCGCCGCGCTTGAGCGCGGTCGAAATCACACCCGTGCCGATGTGCTTGGTGAATACCAGCGCGTCGCCTGCCCGCGCCGCCGCATTCGTCTTGATGCGCGCCGGGTGCACCGTCCCGTTCACCGCGTAGCCGAATTTGATCTCCGGATCGGCGACGCTGTGGCCGCCCAGCACCGCGCACCCCGCCTCGTGCATTTTTTCGGAGCCGCCCTTGAGGATCTCCTGCAAATCCTCCAAATCGCCCGCCGCCGGATAGGCCAGCAGCGAGACCGCCGACACCGGCCGCCCGCCCATGGCATACACATCGCTCAGCGAATTCGCCGCCGCGATCGCCCCGAACGTGTACGGATCGTCCACGATGGGCGTAAAAAAATCCACCGTCTGCACCAGGGCAAGCTCCGCCGTCAGCTTGTAGACGCCGGCATCGTCGGCGGTCTCAAACCCCACCAGCACGTTTTCGTCGGCCCACTTGGGGAGGCCCAGCAGAATCTTGTCCAACAACTTTGGACTCAGCTTGGACGCTCAACCCGCAGCCTTCACGTGCGCCGTCAGTTTTTTCATCTGCGTGCTCATCGGGCGGCCTTACTGCCGTCCTTACTATAATAGCGGGATGAGGCGCACCTCCCTTTTTTCCGCGTTACTGCTTGTCGCTCTGGCCTGCACGCTGGTTTCACGCTCTCAGCAGACCGATTCCCGCCTGAAGGGGAGTGCGCGCTACGCCGAGCGCAACGGCTGGATTCAGGTCCACCTTGAAGGCACCCCCGCCCAGATCGGTTTCCAGCACGGGTATTGGCTCGCCCCCGAAATCCAGGACAATTTCAAGGCCATCTCGACCGAGCTCATGCACGACGAGCGAAGGGATTGGGAGTTCTTCCGCAACGCCGCCCGCAACGTCTTCTGGCCGCACGTCGATGCCGAATACCGTGCGGAGATCTCCGGCATCGTCGACGGTCTCAAGGCGCGCGGCGCCTCCTCGTTGGATGTCTGGGACATCGTCGCGCTCAACGCCTGGCTCGAGCTGCCCTATTACGACAAGGTGCTCACCAACCCCGCTCCCGAAGCCACGTCCGGCGGGCCTACCGCGGATCATTGCAGCGCCTTCGTCGCCACCGGCAGCTACACCAAAGACGGCCGCCCCGTTATCGGCCACAATAACTGGACCAGTTATTCCTCCGGCGAGCGCTGGAACATCGTTTTCGACATCGTGCCCGCCCACGGCTACCGCATCCTCATGGACGGCGCCCCTGGCCTGATCCACAGCGGTGACGATTTCGGCATCAACTCCGCCGGCATCATGATCACCGAAACCACCATCAGCGGCTTCGGCGGATTCGATGTTAACGGCATCCCCGAGTTCGTGCGCGCGCGCAAAGCCATGCAGTACTCCAACTCGATCGACGATTTCGCGCGCATCATGAAGGGGGGCAATAACGGCGGCTACGCCAATACCTGGCTGATTGCCGACCGCAAGAACAACGAGGTCGGCAGCCTGGAGCTTGGCCTCAAGAACGTCACCCTCCTGCGCACCCGGGATGGCTTCTACGTCGGCTCGAATTTCCCCGCCAATCCCAAGCTCATCGCCGAGGAGACCGATTTCGATCCCACCGACAAGAGCCGCAGCGAGAACGCCCGTCACGCCCGCTGGCTGGAGCTCATGGATCAGAACCGCGGCAAAATCGACATCGCCGCCGGCGAGCGCTTCCTGGCCGACCATTTCGATACTTTTGAAAACCGGATGGATCCCGACGAGCGCACCATCGACGGCCATATCGAGCTCTCTTCGCGCGGCAAAAGCGGCTGGCAGCCGCCCTTCGCCCCCGCCGGCGCCGTGCAGAACAAGGTCACCGACGCCGCCAGCGCCACGAAGATGTCCTTCGTGGCCGCGCTCGGTCACGCCTGCGGCATGAACTTCCACGTCGCCGCGCACCTGGAAAAGCACCCGGAATTCGCCTGGACGAAGGACATTCTTCGCGACATGCCCTCGCGGCCATGGACGAGGTTCACGGCGCGGTGATTAAGTTGTCAGTTTTCAGTTCTCAGTTTCGTGTACTGACAACTGAAAACTCATTCGAGCAAATGCCCCATCTTCTCCCGCTTGGTCCGCAAATACGCTTCCGCCGTGTCCACGACTTCCGCCAGGCACGGCACGCGCTCGGCGATGATCCCAGCCTTCTCCATCGCCTCGACCTTGTCTGGATTGTTCGACAGCAGCCGGATTGCCATCAGGCCGAAATACCGCAGGATCGCCGCCGGCAACTCGTAGCGCCGCAAATCCGACTCGAACCCAAGCTGCTCGTTGGCTTCCACCGTGTCCGCCCCGTGGTCCTGCAACTCGTAGGCCCGCAGCTTGTTCAGCAGCCCGATCCCCCGCCCTTCCTGGTTCTCGTAAATCACCAGCCCGCGCCCTTCTTGCGCGATGGTCTCCAGCGCGATCTCGAGCTGCGCGCGGCAGTCGCAGCGCAGGCTGTGAAACACGTCGCCGGTGAGACACTGCGAGTGGATGCGCACCAGCGGCGGCACGGGTCCGCTCAGATCCCCCATGACCAGCACCACCGCTTCTTCGACATGGCCGTTGGCCCGGCCGTCGAAACCATAAATCCGGAAGAATCCGAACTGGCTTGGAAAATCCGCTTCGGCCACCTTCGTGAGCCGCAGCGCGGGAAAGTTATCCATCTTCTCTGCTGTATCTCTTATTATAATTAGCTTCGGCGTCGAATGCTGGAAAGCTACTTCTCACTCCTGGTCAAACTCGGCAGCGTGGCCGGCATCGCCAGCATTCTCGCGCGCTCTAACTCCTTTAAAACCATGCTGATGCGCGAGAGCCGCACGCTCAACCAGCGGGTCGCTTTGGCCCTCTGGCTGTCCGTCATTTTCGGCGCCAGCGTCGCCGCCCGCGTCCTCAACCCCAACTACCAGGCCGCCGACCTCGGCATGGAAGGCAGCCTCCTCTCCGGCCTCCTGGGCGGCTACGTCACCGGTCTCCTCTCCGGCATTCTGATTTCCATTCCCGCCATGATCCACGGCGAAACCCTCGCCATGCCGTTATTCGCCGGCATCGGCGTCCTGGGCGGCGTCCTCCGCGACATCGCCCCCGACCCCGAAGAAATCTGGCGCTTCTCCCCCTTCCTCGACCTCAACCTCTACCGTTTCTTCAAGGAGAGCCGCAACTACCGCCGCGCGGCGTTCCACCTGATCGCTTCCGCCGCCATCCTCGCCGCCGAGGGCCTCCGCCAGGAACTCGGGCGCCAGTTCACCATCCACCACATCTTCTACCTCAAACCCGAGCCGCACCAGGCGCTCTCCGTCATCGCGCTCTACGCCAGCACGTTCTTCGCCGTCGCCATCCCGCTCAAAATCTGGAACAGCGCCCGCTACGAAAAGAAACTCGAAGAAAAGGAGCGGCTCCTCGCCGAATCGCGCCTGGCCGCGCTCACCAGCCAGATCAACCCGCACTTCCTCTTCAATACCCTCAACTCCGTCTCCTCGCTCATCCGCACCGATCCCGACCAGGCCCGCCGCATGGTCGTCAAGCTTTCCAAGGTGCTCCGCCGCCTGCTGCGCAAGCACGAGCATTTCTCCACCCTGCGCGACGAGCTCAGCTTCATCGACGATTACCTCTCGATCGAGGTGGTCCGCTTCGGCGACAAGCTGCGCTTCCAGAACGAAGTTGCCGCCGACACCCTGGACATGCTCGTCCCCAGCATGCTCATCCAGCCGCTGGTGGAAAACTGTATCAAGCACGGCCTCAGCAGCAAGGTCGAGGGCGGCACTATCCGCATCCGCGCCGCGCGCACCGAGTCCCGCCTGCACCTGCTCATTGAAGACGATGGCGTCGGGATTCCCGAGGCCAAGCTCGCCACCCTGCTCGATCACGGCGTGGGCGTGAGCAACGTCAACGAGCGCCTGAAAGTTCTGTTCGCCAACGATTACCGCATGTGGATCGACAGCCAGCCGGGCCGCGGCACGCGCATCCAGATCGAGGTTCCCGAGTTGCACACCGACCTCGCGGCGGTCTCCTAAGCCGCTAAAATCGATTCAGGCGTGCGAATCACCATCTCCAAAGAGAATTACCTGAAGGCCATTGCCGAGGCCGAGGCGGAAGCCGAGACGGTGAAGGCCATCACCCTCGCGCGCTGGCTCAACGTCTCCGCGCCCGCGGTCACCATGGCCGTGAAGCGGCTCAAGCGCGACGCGCTCATCCGCGTCGATGCCGAGGGCCGCATCACCCTGACCCCCGCCGGCCGCGAAATCGCCAGCCGTCTGCTCAACCGGCACCACCTGATCGAGCGCATGCTTACCGAGATCTTCGGCCTGGAATGGTATAAGGTCCACGACGAAGCTGAGCAGCTCGAGCACGCCGTCTCCGCCGATTTCGAGCAGAAGCTCCTGGAAAAGCTCGGAACGGGCAGCATCTGCCCGCACGGCAACATCGTCGGGATGGATTCGCCCGGCGCCCGCCGCCGCCGCGGCCTCAAACCGCTCGAAGAAGCGGTACCCGGCGAGCGCCTGGCCGTGGCCAGCGTTTTCGAGCGCGACCGCCGCCTCCTCGAATACCTGGATCAAAGCGGCATCCGCCCCGGAGCGTCGATCCAGGTGCTCGCTTCCGACGGTGAAATCCGCCTCCGCGCCGGCCGCCGCCGCGTCAGCTTGCAATCAGCGATCGCCGCCAAGGTCTGGGTCCGGCCGGCGTAGCGCCGGTGGGGCGCCCTATTTTGCCGGCACCGCCTCGCGGCTCGCCTCCCCCGCGCTCTTGAGCACCTGGAGCGCCGCCAGCGTCTTGCGCCAACTCTTGCGGTGCTTTTTCGTCGCGTACGGCAGTTCCGGATCCCTGAAATACGCCAGGACGTTCGCCCGCACGGCCGGCGTGACCGCTGCCGGATGCTCGGCCAGCTCTCTGGCGAGTTTGGCATACGCGTCGTCCGCCATCCGGTATCGCACCGGCCGCGTTGGAGCGCCGGTGTCGAAATTGCGGTCGGTCAACCGGAATCCCGGCTGCCCCGCCCGCTTCAGAAGCCGTCCGTACACCGCCACCGTGCGCGTGAAGCTATCGGTGAAAAACCGCGCCGTTTCCGGCGTGGGCGCCTTGAACCCAAAGAATTGGAACGGCCCGATTCTGGGCATCAGCCGGAGCCAGAACGCCAGCACGAGGACGCCTAGTCCGAAGGGGTGGTACTGTTTCCCGAACGTCGCGCGATAGTTCCGCCGCGACAGCCGATACTCGAATTTCCGCTGCGTCAAGCGTGGCTGCGCCTGCGTCAGATCCTTCTTGTTCAGGTCCCACGCCACCTTCGTCATCTCGGGAACGATCACGCTCACCACGCGCCGGTATGTGCCGATCGAAAGGTCCACTTCCGAAAAAACGTCCGTCAGGTGCAGCCCGTAGGTGTCTTGAAAAGCCCGCTCCAGCACGGGCTTGGACACCTTGAATCCGATGAAATCGTGATAATCCGGCGGCGCGTACTTGCCCTGGGCCACCTGCAACACGTCGAAGCCAAACTCCACCTTGAGGTGCGCGTGCGGATCGTCTTCGTACGTCACCACATTTCCGTATCTGCGCCGCAACTTCCTGTACTCGACGGGCACCGACAGATTCACCGCCAGCGCGTGGCCCTCCTCGTCGGAGGCGTAGTGCGCCAGCGCGCCCAGTGAAAAGGCATACTCGTCGAGCGATTGCGAATCGCGCAGCAGCGCCAGAACGAAATCGCCGCTGCGCACATAATGGGTCAGATCGGTAAAAAAGTGGCTCCCGAACGGATAGTAGCCCATGTCCTGGATTACGCACCCGCCATAAGCATAGGCGCGCGCCTCGCGCAGATCGGCGGCAGTGGCGTTCGGAAATTTTTCGAGCAGCAGCGGCCGGATTCCTCCGCCCCAGCTCGCATCGATAACCGCTTCGTGCGCCAGAACCGAATAGGCGTAGAGCGGCACGCTCAGCGGCAGCGTTGCCGCGAGCAGGATCACGCTCCGGCACATCGGTTCCACTACGGGCAATCCATGGGCCGGAAGCGGGCCGCGGAGGTGCCCCCCGGTACCAAGCCTGCCCGCTACAGCGGGCACTCCGAAATGAGCGAAATTTACTCGCTACTTCTGAACAAAAGTTGAAAGTTGCGCATCAAGATCGGCGAGGGCCTTGTGCAGCATGGCCCGGTAGCGTGGATTTTGCGCGGTATTCAACTGGTGAACCACTCGGGTGCGCGAGAGAAGGATATTTTCCTTCTGGCGGAGCAATTCGACTCTTGCGGGATCGGGTATGTTTTTCAAATCGGCGCGGGAGTGTTTCTCGGCCACGTCGATCTGCGCCTGGACCGACTTGCTTTCCCAACCTTTGGCCATAATCTCATTCTAACGTTCCCGAAGCGCAAGGGGGTAATTGTTCACAAAACTCATGAAACCCGTTTCGCGCGCCGCGCGTCTGTGGGCGAACCGGCTCCCGCCCCTCGCCACGCCTGCGCCACCGTGCTATTGTGTGGGCAAGCGGTGGTGGAGGCGCAAGATGCCCATTCCTTACCTGGATCGCACCGACGCCGGACGCCAGCTCGCCGAAAAGCTCCGCTCCTACGCGGGGCGGCCGGATACGATCGTGCTCGCGCTGCCTCGCGGAGGCGTACCGGTTGGCTTCGAGGTGGCCCGCGCGCTCGGCATGCCGCTGGATGTTTTCGTTGTGCGCAAACTCGGCGTTCCCGGCCATGAAGAGCTCGCCATGGGGGCCATCGCCTCCGGCGGCGTGCGCATTCTCAACGAGAGCGTCGTCCGCGGCCTGCGTATTCCGGAGGAGACCATCGAAGCCGTCACTGCGCGCGAGAGCATCGAGCTCGAACGCCGCGAGCTCGATTACCGCGACGGCCGCGCGGCCCGCGCCCTCCGGGGTGTGACCTGCATTCTCGTCGACGACGGCCTGGCCACCGGCTCCACCATGCGCGCGGCCGTGGAAGCGTTGCGCCGGCAGGAGGCCTGCCGGATCGTGGTGGCCGTCCCCATCGCCTCGCGCGAGGTCTGCGAGGATTTCGCGCGGGAGGTGGACGAAATCGTCTGCGCCGAAACGCCCGTTAACTTGTACGCCGTGGGCGAGTGGTACATCGATTTCTCCCAAGTCTCGGACGTCCAGGTGCGCGAACTGCTGGCACGCGCCGGAAAGGAACAATGGCAACCGCAGTAGAACAACCGGTCACACTGCCGGTGGACGGCGGCGCCATCGAAGGCAACCTTCTCATCCCCACCTCGGCCGCCGGCATCGTCGTATTCGCCCACGGGAGCGGCAGCAGCCGCCACAGCCCGCGCAACCGCTTTGTGGCAGAATCCCTCCATAGCCGCAACCTCGGCACGTTCCTGATCGATCTCCTCACTCGCGAAGAGGAGCGCATCGACGACCGCACCCGTCACTTGCGCTTCGACATCGACCTCCTGGCCGGCCGGCTTCGAGACACGGCCGATTGGCTCGCCGCGCATCCTCAAACGCGCGATTATCCGATCGGCTACTTCGGCGCGAGCACCGGGGCCGCCGCCGCGCTGGTGGCCGCCGCCCAAGGCGCGCAGCAGGTTGCCGCAATTGTCTCACGCGGCGGCCGCCCGGACCTCGCCGGTCCCGCGATCGAGCGCGTCTCCACCCCTACGCTGCTGATCGTCGGCGGCGCGGACCAGGCGGTGATCGAGTTCAACCGGCAGGCCTACGCCCGGCTGCGTGTCGAGAAGCGGATCGAGATCGTCCCGGGCGCTACCCATTTATTCGAGGAGCCCGGCGCCCTGGAGCAGGTGGCCCGGCTGGCGGGGGATTGGTTCGCCGGGCACATGGTGCGGACGGCCGGCTAGTACCGCGACCAAAGAGAGCGGTCTAGCCAGGTCTAGCCAGGTCTAGCCACAGGCAAACTGAATCAGGCGGTCGAGGACCTAGGGCGTCATCCCAGCCGCCGCCGGCATGGTTGAAGACCAGATCGAAGAGCACGCCGATGCCGTTCAGATGCAAGATATCGATCATGCACTTGAGCTGATTCGGACCGGGCGCCAACTGTTCCGCCGCGAGCGGCGGTTTTCCGTGGTCCGCAAGCAGAGCATTTGCTTTCGCGAGGTAGGGGGCGAGGTCGGCCTCCTTCACCTGATAGTCCATCTCGGGTGAAAACAGGTCCAGGCCGTTGTATCCCTCGCTCGCCTCGCCTGGGAATTCCGGGATCGGCATAAGTTGGATGCCATTCACGCCCAAATCGCGCAGATACTCTACGCGGTCGAGAATATCGAGGAATTTACCGACGTTCAGCCGCTTGTCATTGCCCTGCGCATCGACCGCGTAGAAAACGCCGATGTGCAACTGGTAGAGGATCAAATCGCGGAATTCCGCCGGACGGAATCCGGCATCGTGCCAGGGGTAAGTCGCGGGAGAGCGGACGATGCACTCGGATGCCGGGAAATCCGGCGTCAGTTCGCGGGCGCGCGGGTCGCGTTTCAGCCCGGTGCTGCCGAGCCCATCGATCCAGAACATATAGCGCGTGCCTTCGCTGGCGCCCGCCAGGAAGCCTCCCCAGGTGCCGTCGCCCATGGGGGAGAGTGCGTTTGCCGCCGAGGGACTCGCGCCCGGTTCGCGCGCCGCGGCCAGCGCGCTTCCGATGGTGAGGAAAACCTGTTTGGCCGTGGGTGCCCAGGTGCGGACCGTTACTCCGTCCGGCACGATGGTGGCGCCCAGCGGCTTGCTTCGATTCGCCAAGGGCATTATGGCGGTGGCGGGAGCTGACATTCAGGACCTCCTGTTCCCGGGTCGTGGAGCGACGAAACGGTCCAGGTGGGTGTCGCGGGCTTTGTAAACCACGCCCATCCCGCCTTCGCCGAGTTTCTCGACGACGCGATAATGCGCGATGGCACGGCCGATCATGGGCCTCATGGAATTTCAGACCCGATTAGCCCATTAGCGATTGTACATCGGGACGGGGCGCGGAGTCAGGCCGACCGTTTAGACCGGATGTCCGTCAAACGCGCGGCCAAAGTTTGCAGGGGGGCAAAGAACGCCTGCCTGCTGCCCTGGTGCGCGGCATGCATCAATGCGCCCCACAGCAGGACGCCGCCTATGTTGAACCCGGTCTGCATTTCGTTGAGCACGGTGGCGAGAAACCAGGTCGAGAGGCTTTCGGCGAGTTCCAGGATGGACCAGACCGCCAGCCAGAACCCGAAGAACAGGATCGAGTGGACCGCGTGGAAACGAACGGCCGAAAGCCGATTGAATCGCCGCATCGCAAGAAGCAAGGCGGCGCCGAAGGGGCCGAACAGGTAGCACACCACGCCAGCCCAGGGGCGGCTGGCCGGCTGTTCCAGGATTCGTTGCGCGGGCATCAGACCCTCTGGCTGCCGTATACCACTTGGTAGGCGGCCGGAACGATATACACAGTGAAGACGAGCGATACGGCAAGACCGCCGATAATCGCCCGCGCCAGGGGCGCATAACTCTCGCTACCCTCACCGAGTTTCAGCGCCATAGGCAGAAGCCCGATGACCGTAGCCAGCGAGGTCATCAGGATGGGACGCAGGCGCGTGCGGGAAGCCTTTATGACGGCTTTTCGGGCCGGCATCCCGCCGCGCCGCAGGCGATGTGCGAAATCCAGGATCAATATGCTGTTGGAGACCACAATTCCGCTCATCATGACCACCCCCATGAGCGACATCACATTGAGCGAGGTCCCCGTCACCACCATGGTGATGAGCACTCCGCTGAGACCCGTGGGGACCGCCAGCAGGATCAGCGCGGGATCGATGAACGAACGGAACTGAGCGACCAGAATGAGATACAGCAACACCAGCGCGAGCAGCAGGCCGGCGCCAAAGCTGGCAAACGAGGCGCGCATGCCCTGCACCATTCCCCGCAAATCGACGTGCACGCCCTTGGGCACTTCGAGGCCGCCGATAATTCCTTCGATTGTGTCCGCGACGCGGCCCAGGTCTTCGCCCGCCAGCCCCACATACACGTCGATTACCCGCCGCAATTGATAATGATCGACCTCCGTGGGCGCCTGGATGCGGCGGATGCCGGCTACCGCGTCGAGCCGCGTCGGCAGCGGGTGGTTGACGCCGCGCAGCGGAATCGCCTTCAGGTCCTCGATGGATTTCAGTTGGTTCTCGGGATACTGCACGGTCAGCATATAGTCGTTGCCGGTTTGCGGATCCACCCAGTAACTCGGAGCGATAATCTGGTTGGAAGTCAGCGAAGTGATGATGTTCTGCGTGACCTCTTTGTGGGTAAGTCCCAGGATGCCGGCGCGCTGCCGGTCGATGGTGAGCCGCAAAGCGGGGTAATCAAGGTCCTGCGGCGTGTACACGTCGCTGACGCCCGGTATGGCGCGGGCTTTTCCGGAGATAGCCCGTGCGATCCGGTTGACCGCATCGAGGTCGGCCCCGCTGACCTGAACGTCGATCGGCGCCGGCAAGCCCAGGTTGACCACCGCGTCCACCAGGCCGCCCGATTGGAAGTAAGCCGTTACGTCGGGCATCTCCCGCGAGAGCCGCTGCCGGATTTTCGAGATATATTTATCTGTCGCGACGGCATGACCTTCGGTAAGTCCGACCTGTATCGTGGCGGTATGTTGCGCCGAATTACTCGTATATATCGAGGAGAAACCCGGTGTGACCCCGATGTTAGAGACGATCATCCGGAGTTCGCGCCCGGGAACCGTTCGCCGGATGAGGTTCTCGATGGCCTCCACCCTTCGCGATGTGTTCTCGAGAGCGGTTCCGGAACGTAGTTTCACGTTCATCACGAACTGCCCGGCATCGGTGCGCGGGAAGAACGCCACCTGGACCGCCGGATACAGGAGCAGGCTCAAGACGAATGCCGAGAGGATCGCCCCCACGGTGGCGGCCGGACGCATCACCGCCTTCCGCACACTCCAGGTGTAACCCTGGAGCATGCGGTTGAAGCCGGCGTTGAACCACCGCTGGAACTGTCTGGAGGCTTTGTTGGCTCGCTTGTGGCCGTGCGGCCGAAGGAAGCGGGCGCAGAAGAGCGGCACCACGGTGACCGCGACAAAGTACGATGCGGCCAGCGAGATGACCACGCTGAGCGCCAGCGCGCTGAACAGGAACCGGCTTACGCCATAAAGGAAGGTGACCGGAAAAAAGACGATGGCCGTGGTCAGGGTCGCGGCGAGAACGGGAAGCGCCACCTCGCTGCCGCCCGCCTCGGCAGCCTCGGCCGGCGGCTCGCCTTTCTCCAGGTGCCGGTAAATATTCTCGAGCACCACTACCGAATTGTCGATGAGGCGGGAGAACGCCAGTGCCAGCCCGCCGAGGACCATCGAGTTGATCGAACCGCCGCCGAAGTACAACAGCATGAAAGTCGCCAGCGCGGAGAGGGGAATCGAGAGCAGCACGGCCGTGGTCGCCCGCAGACTGCCGAGAAAGATCAGAATCATGAGCGACGTAAGGAACAGGCCGAGACCGCCCTCGCGCAGCAGAGTCAGGATCGCTTTGCGCACGAACTCCGATTGATCGAACACGACTTCCGCGCGGAGCGATTCCGGAACGTCCGTCAGGCCGCTCACCGCCTGCCGGATGCCGTCCACCACCTGGATGGTGTTGGTATCGCCGCCCTGCTTCAGTACCGGCAGATACACCGAGGGCTGGCCGTCGATCCGCACCATGTTGAGTTGGATCTGCTGCGCGTCCCTGGCCTCGCCCACGTCCGCCACACGCACGATGGCGTTGCCGATGGTCTTGAGGGGGATGGAATTGACCTCGCTCATGTCCTCGGCCTGGCTGTTGGTGTAAAGGCTGTAGTCCACGGGCCCGATGCGGACATCGCCGGCGGGCAGAATGAGGTTCGAATCGTTGACCGCGCGGGTCACGTCCATCGGGCTGAGCTGATGGGCTTCCAGCTTATAGGGATCGACGTAGACCATGATCTGGCGATACCGTCCGCCGAACGGCTGCGGGACGGAAGCGCCGGGAACGTTGGCGACCTGGTTGCGCACGGCGAACTGCGCGGCATCGCGCAATTGGGTCTCGGTCAGGCCGTCCCCTTTCAGAGTGATCAGGCAGACCGGCAGGCTGGAGGCATCGAATTTCAGCACCACGGGCGGCAGCGTGCCGGAAGGCAAGCGCCGCAGGTTCGCCATGGCCAAGTTGGAGATGTTGGTGACCACCGAGTCGGGGTCGGAGCCGGGCTGGAAGTAGATCTTGATCAGGCTGACCCCGGGCAGGGAACGCGACTCGATGTGATCGATGTTGCTGGCCAGCGTGAAGAAGCGCTCGAAACGGCCGGTGATATCCGCTTCGATCTGCTCCGGAGGCATGCCGTTATAGAACGTAGCGACCACAACCACGGGGATGTTGATATCGGGAAAAAGGTCCACCGGCATGCGTACGATGGCGACACCGCCGACCACCGCAACAATGAGGCAGATCACGATGACGAAATAGGGATTCCGGATGGCCGAACCGGGCATTCAGTTGTCGACCTCCCGTGCATTGGGCGCCATGAGATGCGGCTCGACGGGTTGCCCCGGGCGGAGCGTGACCCGGCTCCCCAGCACCACGATGTCGCCCTCTTTGGCGCCATCGAGCACTTCGGCGTAGCCGGGGGTCTCCAAGCCTGTTTTCAGCCGCCGGACTTCGATCCGGTTGGAACGTACCACAAACGCGGATGGATGGCCGTCGGTCTGCCGGATCGCCTGAATCGGGATGGCTACGGCATGTTCGCGGTACTCGAGCGGGATGGTGGCATGCGCGAACATCCCCGGTTTGAGCCGGGCGTCGGGATTCGGGACATCCACTTCCGTTTCCATGGTGCGCGTTGCCTGGTCCACCTGCCCGGTGAAGCGCGCCACTTTGCCCTGGACGATGCGCCGCAGCGCATCCACGCGAATCTCCACCGGGCCGCCCACCCGGATGCTGGCGACGGCCGACTCCGGGACCGGCAACACCAGCCGGAGCACGCGGTCCTCCGCGACTCGAATGACTGCCCTGGCCGGCGTTTGCGAACTCGTGCCTGCCTGGATCATCGCGCCCGTATCGGCATAGCGGCGCGTGACCACGCCGTCGAACGGCGCCACGATTTTCAAATAACCCACCAGCGTCGCGACCCGCTCCCGGGCCACGGCGCTGATGTGCACTTGTTCCTCGGCGGAGGATAACGCGGCGCGCATGGAATCCAGTTGCGCCTTCGCCTGGTCGGCGCGGGCCTTCAGGTTATCGACTTCCTGCACCGCCACCAGGTTCGGCCGCTGGCGCGCCACGGCCGCAACGCGGCTGTACTCCAGGTCCCGCGCTTTCCACTCGGTTTCGGCGCGCTCCAGGTCGCTGCGCGCCCGCTCGACATCGATCTGGCTCTTCTGCTCGGTGGCTTCGGCGTGGCTCAATTCCTCGAGAAGTTCCGGCACTTCCAGGACGGCAACCACCTGTCCGGCGGTTACCCGATCACCCACATCCACCGTGATCCGCTGGATATATCCGGCCACCTTGGCATAGACATCCACCTCCTGATAGGGCCGGAACTCGGCGTTGACCGTAAGCTCGGTGGAGAGGATCTGCCGCTTTAATGCCGTGGCCGGCACCACCACGGGCTTTGAAGAGGGCGCCCCGGACACCACCGCGCCGCCGTACGAGCATCCCGCGCACCCGGCGGCCAACGCCGCCACCAATCCAGTCAACACCAATCGCATCGTTTCCAGTGTGCGGCCGGAAAGAGATTTAGCCAATCGTCCATGGACCCGAGAGGATCGGGAAAAACCGGGTATAGGCCCAGCCGAAAGGGTGGAGGCCGCATAATGGAGGGAACGGTATGAAACAGCAGACCTGGCGGGTGTTTCTTGTGGGAACCGGGTCGCTTCTGCTGCTGATTCTCGCGGCCGGAGCGGCGGCTCTCCACCAGTCTGCCAGGGCATTCAACGAAGTGTACGAGCTCCAGGAATCTTACGAGCATACGGGGCAGGTATTGACCACCGTGCAGGAACGGCTCCTGGAGGCCAGTCTCCTGGTGCGCGACTTTCTACTGGATACTTCGCCGCAGCATTCGCGCCACTATGCCGATAGCTTTGCCGCTCTCCAGTCGGAGAGCGACCACGATGTTTCGCAACTCGGCAGCCGGGCCGCGCTCGACCAGCGAAACAAGTTCGCTCAACTAAAGAACGCCATCGACGCATATCTGGACCATCTGGAACCGGTTTTCTCCTGGACGCCCGAGGAACGGCGTGAGCGCGCCATCTATTTCCTGCGGGAACAACAAAGGCCGCGGCGCGAATCGATCATGGCCATCGCGCGTGAAATCAGCGATCTCAGCATGCAGAGCCATCTGCGCCAATATGAGGACATCCGTCTCAGCCAGGCAAACTTCCGCATGCAGATGGAGGGTGCTGTGGTGATCGCTTTCTTTCTGGGCCTGCTGATTACGGGCGTAACGGCCCTGCGGGTTTCCGTCCGGGAGAAGCGGGCGGAGCAGGAGCGCCTCGCCGCCGAAAAGGCCGGGGTCGAGTTGCGCAGCCTGTCGGCCCGCCTCATGCAGGTGCATGAGGAGGAGCGCCATACCATCTCCCGCGAACTGCACGATGAGGTGGGACAGGTCCTGACCGGCTTGCGGATCGAACTGGGGAGACTGGAGAAGCTCCGCGAAGGGCCGGCGGAAACGTTCCAGCGCCATCTGAACGACGTGAAAGGACTTGCGGACCAGACGCTCCGGACCGTGCGGAACCTGGCTATGGGTTTGCGCCCTTCGGTGCTGGATCTCGGCCTCGACGCCGCAATACAGTGGCAGGTGCGGCAGTTTACGCGAACCACCGGCACGCAGGCCCAGGTGCGCATGAAAACCCCGCTCCCGGAACTGCCGCAGGCTCACCTGATCTGCATGTACCGGATCGTGCAGGAGGCGCTGACGAATTGTGCCCGCTACGCGGGCGCCAAACATGTCGAGATTGCGGTTCAGGCGGACGATGACGGGTTGCAGTTGGAGGTGGCGGATGACGGTGTCGGTTTGCCCGCCGATTGGCAGAGCAAGAGAGGATTCGGCTTGATGGGAATCGAGGAACGTGCCCGTGAATTGGCCGGTTCGGTTCATATCAAGTCGAAGCCGAATGGCGGAGTGCGTATCCTCGTCAGGCTGCCGCTGGAGGAGAAAGTATCGAATGCCTAAGACCACGGTACTGGTCGCGGACGATCA
>JAJYLS010000367.1 GCA_021787555.1 Acidobacteriota bacterium
AGGGCCAGCACTATCATTGGCAAGCCAAACGCCGCGGCACGCCCGCATGGGGCCTGCGCCCCGCGCAGTTCGTCAACTACCTCGAGAACCACGACCAGGCTGCCAACTCCGCGCTGGGGCTGCGCGTGCATGGGCTCGCCGGCCCCGCTCACTACCGCGCCCTCGCGGCGCTGCTCCTGCTCGCGCCGGGAACGCCCATGCTCTTCATGGGCCAGGAATTCGGCGCCTCATCGCCGTTTTATTTCTTCGCCGACCATCCGCCGGAGTTGCGCGATCTGGTGCGCGAAGGCCGCATCCAGTTTCTCTGGCAGTTCCCCAGCCTGGCCCAGCCGGAGATGCGCGAGCACCACCCCGATCCCGGCGATCCGGCCACCTTCGAACGCTCCAAGCTGGATCTCCGTGAGCGCCGGCGCCATGCGCCGATCTACGCCCTGCACAAAGACCTGATCGCGCTGCGCCGCGACGACCCGGTCTTTCGCGCGCAGCGCCCCGGCGGCCTCGATGGCGCCGTCCTCTCCGGCGATGCCTTCGTCCTGCGCTACTTCGGCGGCCCGCACGGCGACCGCCTCCTGCTGGTGAACCTGGGCCGCGACCTGCGGCTGATTCCCGCCCCGGAGCCCTTGCTCGCACCGCCCGAAGGCCGTCTCTGGGAAGTGCTCTGGTCGAGCGAAGACCCGCGCTACGGCGGCACCGGCACCCCGCCACCGGATGCCGGAAATGGTTGGCGCATTCCCGGCCATGCGGCACTGGTGATGCGCCCTGATGGACGGGAGGGCTTATGTCCGATCTGATTCGCGTCCTGCCCAAGCGCGAGGTGTTCGATCCGGAAGCCGACCCGCATCTCCACCAAGAGTGGCTCGTGAGCAACGGCCTCGGCGGCTATGCCTCGGGCACCGTCAGCGGCGCCATCACCCGCCGCTACCACGGCCTGCTCATCGCCGCGCTGCCCAATCCGTTCGGCCGCACCATGATGCTCAACGGCCTTTCCGAGCGTCTGCGCCTCCCCGACCACCGCGCCATCTACACCGGCGCCGAGGAACTCACCGGCAGCGCGCCCGAGCATACCCTGCCCGCTTCCGAATTCCGCCTGGAAGCCGGGCTGCCGGTGTGGCGCTACGAGATCGAGGGCTTCGTGCTGGAAAAGCGCCTGCTGCTGATCTACCGCCAGAATACGACGCACATCTCCTACCGCCTGCTTGCGGGCAAGGGTAAGCTGCGGCTCGGTCTGCGCCCGGCGATTCACTTCCGCGGCCATGATGCGGCCGTCGCCCAGACCGAGCGCCACAAGTACGTCCTGACCGTGGTCGAGGAGCGCTTCGAAATCGGCGCCGGCCCCAACCTGCCGGTGCTGCGCCTCAGGCTCCACGGCCCCTCCGCGGCATTCACCTTCGACCGCAAGGAAACCACTTCGATTCCCTACCGCACTGAGCGCAGCCGCGGCTACGACTGGCAAGGCTCGTTGTGGAGTCCCGGATACTTCCGCTCGGACCTCGAAGAAGGTGACCAAACCACCCTCGTGGTCTCCACCGAAGATTGGGAGACCATTCAGGCGCTCTCGCCCGAAGCGGCTTTCACCGCGGAGATGGACCGCCGCAAGCTGCTGCTGGCCGCGGCGCCGCCCGAAGCGCGCACCGGCGCGGCCGCGGAATGGGTGCTCGCCGCCGACCAGTTTCTCATCACCCCGGTCGGCCGCGTCGAAGATGCCGCCCGCGCGCGCGCCACCGGCGACGAAATCCGCACCGTCATTGCCGGCTACCACTGGTTCACCGATTGGGGCCGCGACACCATGATCAGCCTCGAAGGCCTTACCCTGGCCACCGGCCGCAAGAACGAGGCCGGCTGGATCCTGCGCACGTTCTCCTTCTACGTGCGCGACGGTCTCATTCCCAACATGTTCCCCGAAGGCGAAAAGGAAGGCTTGTATCACACCGCCGACGCCACGCTGTGGTTCTTCCACGCCATCCATCGCTACGTCGAACTGACCGGCGACCGCACCACCCTCAGGCTCATCCTCCCCAAACTCGCCGGCATCATCCACAAGCACATCGAAGGCACGCGCTTCGGCATCGGCATGGATCCCACCGACGCGCTGCTCCGCCAGGGCCAGCAGGGCTATCAGCTCACCTGGATGGATGCCAAGGTCGGCGATTGGGTGGTCACGCCGCGGCGGGGCAAAGCAGTCGAGATCAACGCGCTCTGGTACAACGCGCTCAAGCTCGCCGAGCGCTGGCTCGCCGAGGAGGGCGACCCGGCCGAAGCGCGCGCCATCGGCGACATCGCCGCGCGCGTCCGCGATTCTTTCAACCGCCGCTTCTGGTTCGAAGAGGGCGGGTATCTCTATGACGTGATCGATGCCGAGACCGGCGGCAACGACGGTTCCTGCCGCCCCAACCAGGTCATGGCGATTTCCCTGGATTACCCCGTGCTCGATCGATCCCGCTGGGAGCCGGTGATGGACGTCGTCGCCAGGCGCCTGCTCACGCCCGTGGGGCTGCGCTCGCTCGCGCCCGGCAACCCGGAATACAAGCCCAAGTATTACGGCGATCTGCGCTCGCGCGATGCGGCCTATCACCAGGGCACCGTCTGGGCATGGCTCATCGGCCCGTATATCGATGCATGGCTCAAGCTGCACCCGGGCGAAACCGCCAAGGCCCGGGAATTTCTGCACGGCTTCGCGTCGCACTTGGATGAAGCCTGCATCGGCTCCATCAGCGAGATCTTCGACGCCGAGCCGCCCTACACGCCGCGCGGCTGCATCGCCCAGGCCTGGAGCGTCGCGGAGGTGCTGCGCTGCTGGATCAAGACGACAGCCACACAAACCGGAGGATGAACAGCGCCGTCAGCAGGTAGACGAACCAGCCCACCTCGCGGAACTTGCCGCGCAACAGCTTCATGAGCGTGTAGGCGGTGAAGCCGAAGGCCAGGCCGTTGGCGATGCTGAAGGTCAGCGGGATGGCCATCATGGTGAGGAAAGCGGGAATGGCCACTTCGGGGTCGCGCCACTCGATTTCACCGACCACCGCGACCATCAGGCTGCCGACGATAATCAGCGCGGGCGCAGTGGCGGCGTTGGGAATCGCGCCCACCACCGGCGCGATGAACAGGGCGGCAATGAAGAGAACGCCGGTCACAATGGCGGTGACCCCGCTCCGCCCGCCTGCCGCCACGCCCGCCGCGCTTTCGATGTAGCTCACCACCGTTGAAGTCCCGGTGAGCGAGCCGACAATCGTCGCCGTGGCGTCGGAAAACAGGATGCGGTTGACGCGCGGGATGCGGTGCATGCGGTCGAACAGGTTGGCCTTGGTGCCCACCGCCACCAGCGTGCCGATGTTATCAAACAGGTCGATGAACAGGAACACGAAGACGATTTCGAGGAAGCCGAGCCGCACGGTGGCGGCCAGGTCCAGCTTGAAAGCGGTGGCCGAGAGATCGCGCAGACGGTAGGCTTGCGGATGCCATTGCGCCACGCCGGTGGCAAGCCCGATGGCGGTGGTGGCGAGAATCCCGATGAGCATCGCCGCGCGGACGCGCCAGGCCATCAACGCGGCGATGAGCAGCAGACCGGCGAGCGCCAGCGCGGTTCCGGGCGCGCGCAGATTGCCGATCGCCACGGTGGTGGCGGGATTGGTCACGATGATCCCGGAATTGCGGAATCCGATGAGCGCGATGAACAGCCCCACCCCGGCGGCCACGGCGGCGTACAACTCGTAGGGAATGGTGGCGATGATGAGTTGCCGCACGCCCAGAGCGGTGAGCAGGAAGAAGGCTACGCCGGAAATGAACACCGCCCCCAGCGCGGCTTGCCACGGCACTCCCATGCCCTTCACCACCGTGTAAGTGAAGTAGGCGTTCAACCCCATGCCCGGCGCGAGCGCGATGGGATACTTGGCCAGCCCGCCCATCAGGAAGCTGCCGATGGCTGCCGAGAGGCAGGTGGCCGCGGTCACGGCGGCCAGCGGCATGCCGGCATCGTGCAGGATGGCGGGATTGACAAACACGATGTACGCCATCGTCATGAAGGTAGTGAAGCCGGCGAGGATTTCGGTGCGCCAGGTAGTGTTCAGCTCCTTGAATTGGAAGTAGCGCTCGAGGCGCAGGCGCAGCGGCATGGAGCTTATATTTTAGCCGTGGACGCGCGGAGTGTGGCATCAGTACCGGAAGTACCATTAAGTGCTTCCCGTGGCCCAAAAGACCCATCCCCTGACCTTTGTGCCTGGAGCTATAATTTACTGCCGAAAAAACTAAGCCCAAGGGTATTAGAGGTAGTTATGGGGCGTTGCTTCAGGAGAGGTTTAGTGTGGCTGGCGCTGATTGCTCCGGCGGCTATGTGGGGACAGCAGGAACTTCCCACGGTTACCGGCGTTGTTACCGATGCCAGCAATGCGCCGGTCGTGGCAGTCTCGGTCACGATCCGCAATACCAATACGAACGATTCGCACACCGTTTCAACCAACGCTGACGGTAGCTATACCTTCACCGAGTTGGCGCCCGGGCCTTACGCGCTGAGCGCATCCAAGAGCGGGTTCCGCAGCTATCAAGCAACCGGGATCACGCTGGCGGTGGGCGACCACTTACGCCAGGACATCAGTCTGGCAGTGGGCGCCGTCAGCGAGACGGTCACCGTCACCGCGACCGCGGCGCCGGCGATGCTCAACACCCAGAATGGCGCCGTCATGGGCGCGGTGGTGACGCAGGAGGAGATTGAGGACGTGCCGCTGGACGGGCGCAACTTCCAAAATATCGCGATGCTGGTGCCGGGGGTGGCGCCCAAGGCGCAGGGCGCCAACGGCTCGAACTTCACTGTCAACGGCGCGCGCGCCGACAACACCAATTTCTACGTGGACGGCTTCAACGACCGCAACTCGCGCGGCGCGGCGTCGCAGTTCCGGCCCAGCATCGACGCGCTCGAAGAATTCAAAATGGAGACCAGCGGCTTCTCCGCCGAGTACGGCCAGATGGCCGGCGGGGTGATGAACATGG
>JAJYLS010000368.1 GCA_021787555.1 Acidobacteriota bacterium
CGTCAAAAAGCCCCGCCGCCAGCCCCTCGGAACCATGCCCGCAATCCCGTTCGAAGTGGTGCGTTGAATTTGAAGCCAGGAGCCAGGAACAGGAGTCACCGCGCTTCTCTCCTGACTCCTGACTCCTGACTCCGGACTCCTTCGCTCCTTCCCTCCCGCCTCCTGTTATCATTACAGTTAGCCTCCCAATGCGAACCCTCACCGTTCTGGGCTCGACCGGCTCGATCGGGACCAACACGCTGGATGTGGTGCGGCGCAGCCGTCAATATTTCCAGGTTTACGCGCTGGCCGCCGGGCGCAATGTCGATCTGCTGGCGGCGCAAATCCTCGAATTTCAACCGAAAGCGGCGGTAGTGGCGGACCCCGCCGGCGTGCGGCGCCTGGCCGCCCGGCTCACCGAAGCCGGCCTGCCGCGCACCCAATGGCCCGAGTTGCTCGGCGGCGCCGCGCCGCTCACCCAAATTGCCGTCGCGGACGAGGTGGACACGGTCGTCTCGGCAATCGTCGGCGTCACCGGCCTCCCGGCCACCTACGCGGCGGCCTGCAGGGGCAAGCGCATCGGCCTGGCGAATAAGGAGGTCCTGGTTTCCGGCGGCCAGGTCTTCATGGAAGCCGTCCGCCAATACGGCGCCGAACTGGTGCCCATCGACAGCGAGCACAACGGCGCGCACCAGTGCCTCCGCGCGGGAAACCGGCGCGAGGTCTCGCGCCTCATCCTCACCGCCTCCGGCGGCCCGTTCCGCAAGACCCCGCGCGAGGACCTGCGATTTGTGACACCTGAGCAGGCTTTGCGGCATCCAACATGGAGGATGGGGAATCGCATTACCATCGATTCCGCCACCCTCATGAATAAGGGCTTCGAGGTGATCGAGGCCTGCTGGCTGTTCGATTTCCACCCTTCCCAGGTAGATGTGGTGATTCACCCGCAATCCAGCGTGCACGCCATGATCGAATACACCGATGGCAGCGTCCTTGCCCAGATCTCAGCGACCGACATGCGCATGCCTATCCAGTACGCCCTGACCTATCCCGACCGCTGGCAGGCGCCGGTTCCCCGGTTGAACTGGGCCGAGGCGCGGCAATGGGAGTTTCTGCCGCCCGATTTCGAGAAATTTCCGCTGCTCAAGCTGGCTTACCAGTGCCAGGAGGCCGGCGGCTCGGCCACCTGCACCTTGAACGCGGCCGACGAGATCGCCGTCGAGGCCTTCCTCGACGGCAAAATCGGCTACCTCCAGATTTCCGAAATCGTCGCCGAAACCCTGGGCAAAGTTCCCCCTCGCGCACCACGCACCATTGGCGATATCCTGGAGGTAGACGGGGAGTCGCGCGCGGCGGCGCGCGGATTGGTGGCTGCAAGCAAGGGGAATCGCGAGCCGGAGAGCGCTGTAGCTGAAAGCCAATAGCTAACAGCCAAGAGCTTCTTTTATGCTGGTTTTCTTTGAAAATGTGTTGTGGCTGCTGGTCATGATCGGCGTGATGATCAACCTGCACGAACTCGGTCATTTCTGGGCAGCCCGCTTCTTCGACGTGAAAGTCGAAGCCTTCAGCTTCGGCTTCGGCCCGCGCCTGTTCGGCTTCCGGCGGGGAGACACCGATTACCGCTTCTCGCTGATCCCGCTGGGCGGCTACGTCAAAATGACCGGCGAGCAGCCCAATGACGAGCACGCCAGCGATCCGCGCAGTTTCCTCGCCAAGCCGCGCTGGCAGCGCCTCATCATCGTCTTCGCCGGGCCGTTTATGAACGTGGTGCTGGCCGTGGCGGTGTTGACCGGCCTCTACATGGTGAAGTACCAGAGGGTGGCGCCGGAGGACCTCGTCCCGGTGATTGGCCACGTGGTTCCGGACTCGCCCGCCGCCAAAGCGGGGCTCCGCGACGGCGACCAGATCGTGGCGATGGACGGCAAGCAGAATCCCAATTGGGACGACGTGGGGCTCAAAGAGGCGGAAAGCGCGGGCCGGCCCATGCACCTGGCCATCGAACGCGCCGGCAAGGTCTTCGACACCACGGTAACTCCCATCCTGAGCGAGCGCTCGGGCGTGGGATATGCCGGCTGGGATGAGCGCGGCGAGGTGCAGTTGGGCGAGGTCGAGCCCGGCATGCCCGCTGCCAAGGCCGGCCTGAAAAAAGGCGACGTCCTGATCTCCGCCAATGGAGTGCCCATCCATTCGGTCTACAAGTTCCAGGAAATGACCAAAAGCAGTGCGGGCAAACCCATCCTCATCCGGTTCACCCGTAAGGGGCAGACCGAGGAGGTCACCGTGCAGCCCGTGTTCACCAAGGTGGATGGCCCGCCGGAGCGCTGGATGATCGGCGTCATGCCGCAGCAGAAGCTGGACCTCATCACCACCCGCCTCTCCTTCCCCGCCGCGCTGAACGAATCCGTGCGCCAGAACGCCAAGGGCGCCATGCTCATCGTGCATTTCCTCGAGGGCGTGGTGGAGCGGCGCATGTCGCCCAAGACCATTACCGGCCCCATCGGCATCGCGCAGCTTTCCGGCGAGGCGGCGCGCGAAGGCCCGGCTTCCTTCCTCATGCTCATGTCGATGATTAGCCTGAACCTGGCCATCGTGAACCTGCTGCCCATCCCCATCATGGACGGCGGCGGCATTCTGACGCTGCTGGTGGAAATGACCATGCAGCGCGATTTGAGCCTCAACGTGAAGGAAGCCATGTTCAAGGTCGGCTTCGTTTGCATCATGCTCATCGTGGTCTTCGCCATCTACAACGACATCTCCAAGATTCTGCCGGCGGGCTGACGCGGCGCGCGGCTTTGGATCTCGCCGAATTCGATTACCAGCTTCCCGACGACCTGATTGCGCAGGAGGCGCTCCCCGACCGCGCGGCCTCGCGCATGCTGGTGGTCTACCGGCGCGAGGGCCGCTGGGAAGACCGCCGCTTTCGCGACCTGCCCGAATTCCTCGCTGCCGGCGATTGCCTGGTGCTCAACGATTCCCGCGTCTTCCCCGCCCGGCTCCTCGGCCGGCGCGCGGGCGTCAAATCCCTGCCCATCGGAAAAAATAATCCCAAGCGGCGCGAATATCTGAGCGGCGAAGTCGAAGTGTTCCTGCTGCGCCCGGTCTCGCCGGACGGGCGCGATTGGGAAGCGCTCGTGCATCCCGGACGCAAGATGCGCACCGGCGAGCACGTGCGCTTCGGCGATGGCCTCGAAGCCGAAATCGTCGCGCGCGGCGAATTCGGCGAACGCACCGTGCGCTTCCTCGGCGAAGGCGATCTGTTCGCCGAATTCGAGCGCATCGGCCACGTCCCGCTGCCTCCCTATATCAAGCGCGCCGACCGGCCGGCCGACCGCCAGCGCTACCAGACCGTCTATGCCCGCGAAACAGGATCCGTCGCCGCACCCACCGCCGGCCTGCACTTCACGCCCGAAATCCTGGATGCCTGCCGCACCCGCGGCGCCGAGACAGCTTATGTCACCCTGCACGTGGGGCTGGGCACCTTTCAGCCGCTGCACGCCGGGCGCGTCGAAGATGTGCGCCTGCACTCCGAAAGCTACCGCGTCACGCCCGAAAACGCCGCCAAGATCCAGGCGGCGCAACGCGTCGTGGCGGTGGGGACCACCAGCGTGCGCACCGTGGAATCCATGTGGCGCGGCGGCGCGCCCGCGGGCGAAACCGCCCTGTTCATCTATCCCGGTTTCGAGTTCCGCCGCATCGACGCCCTGCTGACCAACTTCCATCTCCCGCGCACCTCGCTGCTGCTGCTGGTCTGTGCGTTCGCAGGCAAAGAACTGGCGCTCGCCGCCTACCGCCACGCCGTGGCCGAGCGCTACCGCTTCTATTCGTACGGCGATTGCATGCTCGTCGTGTGAACTGTTCCCCCGGAACGGAGAAGAACAGGCTCCCGCCGCGTTCTCCTGCCTTCGGCTAATCGCGTTACGGCACCAGCATCACCGGCGCTTGCCAGAAGGCGGCTTTCTGCGTCGTGGGATCGATGACCGTCACCTGGCAGTTGTATCTGCCCGGCGGCAGCTTGCCTAGCGCGATGTCGAACTTCAGCGGCACGGTCTTCAGGTGCGTATCCAGGCCCTGGCTCACCGGAAGCGGCGGCGTTTCGAACGCCTTCTTCTGGCCGCGGTAGAAGCTCACGAAGGCCACCACCGGCTGCACGGAAGCGGCCCCGGGCTCGTACGCCTGGAGATAAACGTACAGGTCGCGGCGCGTGCTGAAAACGCGGGTCACGCTGGGAATCAGCTTCTGCCCATCGTGCACCAGCGGATTGGTCGCCTGCTCCTTGTCCTTGCCTGCCGTGTAAAGGGCGTCGTGCAGGTCCACGCGCTGGCTGCTCAGGACCACGGAGCTGATGGGCACGCTCTGGTCCACCTTGTTCAAGTTCGGGATCACGAACTTTGTCATGTAAGTCCCGATGCGGCCGGTTTCGTCGTCGCGGGCCAGCACTTTGACGGTGTAAGTTCCAGGCAACAAGGTGTAACCGCTGTCGTACTCGATGGGTCTCCGGGCCAACTCCGCGGCGGTTTCGCCGCTCAGCTTGATATCCACCTTGTCGCGGATGTTCTGCACCGTGGTGCCGTATTCGTCCTTGATTTCGCCGATGAAATCGATGAGCGTGCGCTCCGCGCCGCCGTGTTTGGCCAGCGCCAGCTCGCTGCCGGGGATCTTCAGCACCACTGGAACGTAATACTCCGCGCGGTTGATCTGGAAGTAATTGATCTCCATCGCGATGGTTAGATCGGTGATAGGATCTTCCAGCATGAGGGCATCTTCAAGCTGGCGCTCCTTATCGGCCGCGGTGAACTTATCGAATGTCTTGCCGGCGAAGTAACCCCGGCGGTAATCCAGCTTGGCCGAGAGATCTTTCAAAGTAATATTGATCCGCCGGAACTTACCGTCGAGCGTAGTATTCGTCGTGTAATAGCCGATCACATAATAACTGGAGAGGTATTTCTGCGCCTGGACGATGCCGACGGACAAATCGTTGATATCGAGC
>JAJYLS010000044.1 GCA_021787555.1 Acidobacteriota bacterium
GGCTGGACCAGTTCACCCGATCCGGAGGCCGCAACCAGTCGCGGTTCTCGCCGGAGACCGGGACACGTGCGGATGGGTGGTTCGGATGATCTGATCCTCGCGATTGCCTTGGCCGAAGTCCCTGTCTGACTGTTCGCCCGGTGCCGCGAGTGCAATCGGATGGTCTGGAGGATCGCCTGGACCTGGTTGCGCTGCCAGGGCAACTCGCCCATGAGCCGAGCGTAAACATCGCCTATCCAGCCCTCGATCAGATCGGCGTCAACACCGGGAAACGCCTTCGTGAGCCGGAATTTTAACGTGCCATAGGTCACGATGGTTTATCGCCAGAGAGGGGTCTAGGGCTGAACCACGTCGCGTCAGCTCACCGGGTAGAATTTGCGGGCTACCAAGATCAGTGAGCGACTGGCGGTCTGATTGACGGGCACGCTTGACGTGCCAGAGCGAACTTTCAGGAACAAGGAGGACTTGAACTGCGTCGCGTCCACTTCGTAGCGTTTGGCCGCTGCCGGCGACGCTACCGTGATGGCCGTTCCCGTGGCGTCGAGGAGTTCATTCCAAGTCGTGCCCCCGTCGTTCGAGACCTGGAACGTCAAGGCCGCGGCGTCCCAGCCCGCGGGCATTTGGATGGCAGACAGAACCTTGTCGCCCAGGAAAACCGCACCGGACAGGCTTGCACCATTGGCAATTGTGGCGGTCGCCGTAGAAGTTAGCAGGCTCATGAGTTTCTCTCCAGAGAGGGGGCCGAAGCCCCCGGTCTCTCTACCCAAGCGTCACGAGGTCGTACGAGAGCGTCACAATCGCTGTCGAGTCGCCCGCGGCGAAATTCGCAGTGGCCGCGTAGAGATCCACCCCGGTAGCGGAGGTCAGAGTGGTTGGTCCAGCGGCCGGCCCCGTCGAAATCACCGCGCTTGCCGCGGCCTGAATCGTAGCCGCAGCTACGGAAGCGCCGAGAAGGTTCGTAGTCGCGCCGTGATACACGGGGTTGACCGCCCCGCCGAGGGTAAACTGCACGCTGCCGTACTTGAACTGAAACACCAGGAGCGTCGGCACGATGACTTGGCCGGTCGCCGGCGCCGCCACCAGTTGCACCGGAGCGGTGTTCAGTGTGGTAATCTGTGCCGCCGTCAGCGCGACCTGAACCACACGCTGACTCACGTTTCCGGCGCCTTGGACAAGACCGCCGGCCGCATCCACCGAAAGCAGCGGATTCTTGGCCGAATCGAAGATGCCCACCAGGTCCGCCGTCTGGCCCGAAGCCGCCTGCAACACGGCCAGGAGTTTGTTTGCAGCGTTGGAGTCGCCCACGTACTGCCGGTAGCGCGCCCGGACCAGCAATGCCGTGAGTTTGGTGTAGAACGCGGCGGTACCGCGTTCCTGATCGGTAGGAAATGCCGTTGCCATGTGTGTTCTCCCGTCTACTACGAAAAATCGGGGCCGCCGCTAGACGGCCCCATGCTCCCCTGCTGTTGACTCGTTACGCGCCGGGCGTGCCGTACACCCCTCTCCAACCGAAGAAGCCGAAGTCGGCCCGGTACCGCATGTACACGTAGCCGGTCTCGTTCTTCTCGATGTAGTCGGACTTGGTGTACGGCTGTTTGCGCCACAGCCACATGGTTTCCGTTTCGGCCGGGGGCGCCACCAGGAACCAGGCATCGGGATCGGTCAGGTAGGGCCACGTGATGGACTCGATGGTCCCGCCCGTATCCTGGAATTTGAAGGCGTTGATGGTGTTGTTCGCCGTGTCGGAACGCATTTGAGACTTCAGGATCTCGGCCACGTTCCAGCGGTTCGCAGAGGCCGTCAGGATGCGCGGGGTAGGCAGCATCTGGTAGAAGCCCTCGTGCGATTTGATGAGTTCCCAGTCCGTCAGGGCCAGTTCCAGACTCGTAACGTCCAGATCGGCCGCGACACTGAGAATGTTGGACTGCGTTCCGCCCGCCTTGATGAGCGGGTGGTCGGATGCGCAGAGCGCCTTCGCATCGGGTCCGGCGTAGTTCGTGCCATCAAAGGCGTTGTTAAGCACCGAGGCGGCCTGGATCTCAAGGGACTGCCCAATCGAGTTACTGAGCGCCACGGTGCGCCGGGAGACGATGCCAATCTTGTCGTCTTCCACGAGTTCCTGCGAGGCCGCAATGCCCAAGCCGAACTTCACCGGCTTGAACGTCTTGTGGTAGCCCTGCACGAAGTTGTCGACCGAAATGTCCTCGGCTTCCTCGATCTGTTTCGGAAGCCCGACGCCGGCCATCTGCGAGTACTGCTCGATGGACCGGGAGGTCGAGTCGACGTTGAGCACCTTGTCGAAGACCTTCGGTTTGGCCTTGAAGTTCTGCCAGATCTTCGCGTTGAGCGCTGGCAGCATCGTCTCAAAGAAGAAATCGCTGAATTGTCCTCTGATCTGCATGGCTGTCTACACTCCCGCGATCTGATTCGCCATCTGGCTGTTGTTGAAGGTGACGAACACTCGGGCATACTGCCCGAAAGCGTTGTCCGCGGCCCGCACCAGACCCAGGACATGAAGGTCGAGGGTGTTGGTAGTCGCCAGGGTGGAACCCGCAAGCTCATGCTTGGAGGTCTTCAGCGTTGCATTGCCGGCGGTGGCTACGATGTTCGCGTTGTTGTTGAGATTGGCGGCCAGTACTCCCGAGTTGGTATTGCCGGTGCCGTCTTCCTGGATCTCGAAAACCTGCTCGTGGCCCTGAATGACCACGTGGTCCGTCGCGGTGGAAGCCGCGCCGTAAACGAGGTTGACTCCGAAGGCCACGCCCGCAGCGGTCATTGCCGTGACGCACATGGTCTGTTTGGTCCCGGAGGCCGCCCGCTTGACCGCATCCCCGATAAACAGGGCCGCGCCGTCGCCGACGAGCTTATGAGCGCTCACGCACCCAGCACCCGGGCCCCCGGCAATCGACCGCATGGTGGGCCGAAAACCGAAAGGCGCATTCGCGTTTGCCATATTCTTCGCTCCAAATGAAGATTCTTTCCCTCATCTGTGCGAAGACTTGGCCTGCCGAGGTGAGCCGCGCTCGGGTGCCCTTGCGGGACAATCGTTGAACGCGCCTGCTTCGCGTACCGTTTACTATTGGTCGGTTACCGCCGTCGCGCCGCCTTCTTGCTTGTACTGCTCATTCATCTGCTTGAGCAGGTGATTGCCGCGCTCCCGGTAGTGCCGATTCCTGGCTTCTGCCCGTTGTTCGGGCATCTGCCCCAAAACCAACCCGCGAACCCTCACGGGATCGCCGTTGGCATCCTTCACAACTTCATAATCGCCAGTTCCGGAATTTTCCTTAATCTTCTGCGCGGATAGGAACTTTCCGCGCATTCCGGGCTCGACGTAGCGGTCGCAAACTTCCTTCAGCGGGTCGCGTGCTTCCCAGGAGTCCATGTCCCGGTCCTTCACATCGTCCCGCCTCTGCCTGATGGCGCTGTCGAAACCGTCCGAAACCACCGAAACGCGATGCTCCGATTTGCCAGCGTTCCGTTGCGCGATCCCTTCGTCCGTCTGCTCGTAGGACAGCAGGGCGATCTGCGATTCGTTGAACACTTCGCCCACTAGTTTTCCGCCGACGTGACAGTTGCGGACCTTCTCGTAGGGATCTGGGGCGTCAGGATCGCGGAAGACCCGCGATTCGCCGTAACCTTGGGCGCTGATCTTCTCGGCCGCGCGCGCTTCTTTGTTTCGCTGGCGCGTCTGCGCCGCTTTATCTCGCATCTCTGGTGTCCAGGCCATTACCGTTTCCTCCGCATCCCGGCCGTCTGCTTCCGGCTCTCGATGAACTCCTCACGGCTGATCCCCATCTGCCGCATGACCTCTTTCGCCTCCGGGCCGAGCATGTCATCGTCCTCGACTTCCGGCCGCCCGCGACTGCGCGTGGTATCCTGCGAATCTGCCCGGCGGCGCCGGTCCTGCTCGTCTTCGTAGCGGTCGTAATCGTCGTCGCCGTCGTCTTCGTTGCGGGGTTTCGGTGCGGGCTTCAGTCCAGCCTTGGCCGCCCGCGCCGCGGCGTACAGGGCGGCCGGAGTCCTCGCAAAGTTCGGGTCGATCTTGAACAGGGCCTTCAGTTCCTTTGAAGTCGCCTTGAACAACTCGGAGTCGTCGTCCTTGAGTTCAGGGAACTCACCCAAGATCTGGGCGTCCGTGGTCATCTTCTGCCGCTCAACCTGGACGGTCTGGCGGGCGGCCTTGACCGCGATTTCCGCCGCTTCCCTGGCCGTGACGTAGCCGGATTTGCGGAGGAATGCTTCGACCGCGGCCGGCCCCTTGCTGATTGCATCGGTCCATTTGTCCGGATCATTGAAGATCGCCTCGTCCGCACCGTCATTCCCCGTTACTGCGGGCACGAGGTCGTCGGTCTCGATTGGCTCGTCTTCTTCCGGTTCCGGCTCGGGCGTCGGCTTGGCCTTGCTCGCCCAGAAGCGTTCCGACTGCTTCGCTTCGTCCCGCTCGCGCTGGACCGCTTCCCATTGCGCTTTGGGGATGGTTACCGTTTCGTCTTTCTTCCCGCCCTGGCCCTTGTCGGACACATTGGACGGCGGCGCACCATCGTGGGTGACTTCCGCTGTTTCCATCAGTTCAACCCTTTCTCTTTCGCGTACGCGGTGCCCTTGAAGAATTCCCTGCGCTTCGGCACGTACACCGCCTCACATGGAGGACAGAGCATACGGTAGAAGCCATCCTCGTAGATCACCGCCATTCTCACCGAGTTATCGCCATTCGCCTGCAACGCCGTTAATTCCTCGACCGTCTTGTGGCATTCCGAGCACTCCCCGTGGAACTGCCCGGTAGAGAGTGCCGTGAGTGCCCGAAGGTGTCTCTGGTAGCAGTCGTGGCAAATCTGCCACCCCGGAGCACGGATGAAGTCCGAGGGAAACCGCCGCTTCGTGCAGTAGGGACAGATCTCGGTGAGGATGATGTGGGCGCTCACAGAAGTTTTTCCCGAAGCGTCACCGCGTAGACGTACTGATCGATGGCTTCCTCAATGAGCATGTCCACCAGTTTCACCGGATCTGCGTCCATCAGGTCGTCGCCATGTTCAGCGGCGCCCCTTCTGTACTTTGCGTCCACGTCTTTGGCAAATGCCGTCTTTATGCGCTGAAGATGCGCCTCTTGTGATTGAGTCATGTCCTGGTAGGTCCCAACTGGGAAGGTCATAAACGCTGGTGTCAGGTTCGATCTCGCATTCCCCCATGCGTCGCCTCCGTTGGGATGTAGGAATTGACCTTGTGTGCGCCCACTATCCGCTGGACTTTTCGCAGTTTTCCGGCCTGCACCAGTTTTTCGAGATGCGCTTGTGCCGTCCTGTTGGGCAATTGATAGCGGAGAGCGTAATCACTGACAGAGATAGACCCCGGGTCCGGCTGCCGTTGCAGAAGGATCGTTTCGCGCGCCTGTTCTACCGCGGCCCATGCGTCCTCTTGCGCCTTTTGCAGTTCATCTATGGTGATACAGACGGGACGCTTCATCGCGACCGCTCCTCTATCGCCTGTCTCAGATAGACGCACAGGTCAAGGGCCTCATGGTACGCATCTACGAGCGCATCTCTCCCATTGAATGCTTGGAGCGGGGTTTTGTACTTTGCTCGTCCCGCAAGATCCCGGTGCCGCATGTCCTCAATGACCAATTCCCAGATGGGCTTGCGATCATTGGCCCGCGGAGCGGGCTGCGAGGATAAAATGGAGTCCATCATTCGACTGGGCTCCGGTCCACCGTCCATACCTTGGAGCGAACGAACAGTTCCCCGTGGGCCTCCCGAATCAGGATCGCCCCGAATTGCGGAGTTGCCAGCCGGCCGCCGGGGATTCTCCAGACGTGGGGAGTCTTCCCCTGCCATGCGGGGGTCACTACGGCGATGGCCTCCCCGGTCTCGTGTCCATCCGTGCCAGTCGGAATCCTGATCTGAATGGAGCGATGGCGATGAGAGCGCACGATCACGTCCGGCGGTTCGCGCCTCCAGCGGGCCGCCTCCGTGAAACTCTCGACCAATTCCTTTTGGACGGCCGTGCTCTCATAGGCCTGTGAGCCCGTCGTTCCTACGTGATGCAGCGAGTGGACCAGGTTCCCGTCGCCTACCCGTTTCCATAGGTCCCACCTGGCATGTTGGCCTTCCCTGTTTGGGACGGCGCCGAGCCTTTTCGCCAGCCGTTCCTCATCGCAGGCCGAAGATCCCACGTGCGCTTCCGTACCGCGGATATGCCAGTATCGCCCCTTGCACTTGTCCACCACCGGAGCGAGAATTTGATAGGCGATTTCCTCCTGGTCTTTCGGGTTCTGCGATATCTGCGTCGTGGCTTTGTGGTGGACGCCCTCGACCGCATCGCCGTTCAGCACTACGCCGAAAGGCTCTTGCCGCGTGGCCGCGGGTATCCATTCGTCCCACAGTTCCCGCCACATCTTCCACAGTTTTCGCTGGAAGGGACTGGGATGATATTTGCCGCCGTTGTCCAGGCCCACGCCGCCGGGGGGACACAGCGCCAACTGACAACCGGCGTGGATATCCGAGATATACACCAGGTTCTTGAGTTGGATCATTTGTCGTGGTCTCTGGCCGCAATCAGGCCCACGCCGGCCAACGCCGCGGCCGTCGCTTGGATCTTCCCCTGATAGTCGGCCGGGGCCCAGATCGTCGCCAGAGCGATAACGCAAGTGACGATACCGACCAGGGAGGTTTTCCAGTTCATCTTCGTCATCGTTTTTGCGTCCTTTTCGATTTCATCCACGTATTTCTTGGACTTGAGGAGTTTCGGAAGTGCCGTAAATGGATTCACGCTATATCTCCTCATCCAGCATCGCGCTACCCATCAATGGGCACGCCGTCTCGATCAGAACCGGCTGGAGCGGTTGATCGAACGTCAAGATCCGCAACCAAATACTTCCGCCCAGAAGTGCCTGGAGCCGTTCCCTCCAGGTAAGTTTCCACCGGGTAATGCGCAATCCATCAGGTCCCTTCCACGCCGGCAGCGGAATGTATTGCGGCTGGTCTTCGGCGTAGATGATTAGTTCATCCTTCGACAACTTGAATCCAGGGATGATCTCTTCGGTTGGCGTCATGTTATTTCTCCGTCCCAAACCACCAGCAACCCACAATCGCCAGCGCCGCCGCTACTATCCCCGAGAGAAACAGCGTCATTTCCCCCACCCGATCACGAGGCCGGCCGCCCATTGCCGATCCCCGATGGTGGGCTTGACGATCCGCACCAGCGGCCCCACGGTCCAGCCCTTGCCGATGCTCGCTTGTGCCAGGCCGCCTCCCGTGAACACCATGCCGGTATTCGTGCCATCGCCCGAGCCGGCGGTAGCCAACCCCAGAGTCCCGATGCCGTACACCCGGAAAGCGCCGAAAGTCGTCAGATACTGCGCTACGCCGGTCTCGGTCGTGGTCATGACTCGGAACGGCGAGCGCTGCACACTGAGGATGTTGATCACCGAGAAGCTGTACATCGGGTGCTCGTTGCTGGTCAACCGGTGGGCATAGACGGCCAAGCCGTTGATCTGCGGGGCGGCGTATTGGTTGAATGTCGCGCCCGCGGCCGCCCACTGTTGGGGGAACTCTTGCGATACTCCAGGGAGAACACAAAGGCCGAATGCGGCCAGAACACGAACGAATCGCACTATTTGCTCCTGCGTTTTACAACGCCGTTGGCCTCGCGGATCGCCTGTCCCTCAGGCACGCCGGAGGAGAGTAACCGGTCTGCGATTTTCGCCCATTGCGCCTTCTGTTTGGGCTTCTTCGCCTTCTTGGTGTGCTTGGTGGCGTCGGCCGGTTGCCAGGGCATCAGTCCGCCATCATCTTCGACATGATTTTGCCGACTTGACCGCCCCCGCCCTTCTTCGCCTTGGTCTTGACGCGCTTCAGCCTCGGGTTGGCCGCCTTCGCAGCGCGTGAGGCCGCCCGGGTCTTCTTGGCGAGGATGGCTCCGGCCGCCTCTTTGCTGTAACCCTCACCTTCGATCTTGTTTTGCACCGCGGCGAAGCCGGGATGGGCTTTACTGGCCATGTCTTTGTGCCTCCAGGTGTTGCTTGATTTCTACTTTCAGAATGTCGCGGATCGCTAAGGCCGTGCGTAGGCCACTCAACATGCCGCGGATCTTGGCCGTCCGTCCTGCGTCTGAATCCCGCTCCAACTCCCGCACGGAATCCTCGATGGTCGCCTGAATGCGCTCCTGCACCAGCCGAAAGCCAGGTGCGACTTCCAGTTCTTCGATGGCGTCGAGGTCCGAGGAATCGTACATCACATCATCCCGTTCTGTGGTTGCGGCGCCGCGCTACTGCCTACCGCTTGCGGTCCGGCCCCTTGCGGGGGTGCTGGTATATCGCCATTGCCGGGCGCTTGGCTTACCGCGCCCCCGCCGCCCCGCGCCGGCTGGGTCCCATCGACATAGGGGGCGGCCCAGTTCAGGCCTGGAGGTGCTCCAGCGCCGTACATCGAGGCCAAGCTATTCGGCGGCGTGATGTTCTGGACCAACTGTGCCGTCAATGCCTGCATGAGCATCTTGGTGCGCTTCTGTTGCTGATGCTCCAGGATGTGCTTGACCAGGAGGCCGATGGCCTGCACGTCCCGCTCGGGGTCGCGCCGTTCCGTCTCCAGTTGTTTGTTGTGCTCAAGCAGGTGCAAGTCGTCATTGTCTTGCGGGTTGACGTTGACGACCTCCCCTTGCAGCATGTCCGTCCACTCGGCGTCCGGCTGTCTCGGCTGGTCCAGGTCCGGGGGCTCCGGTACGATGCCGCTGAAATCCTCAATCGTGAACTCTTTCGCCACGCGGTTCGTCAGCACCCACAGGGCCTTCGGGTTCGTCGCAACCAGCGGATTCTGCATCGCCAACTGGTAGAACCCGAGGATTTCCGCCTTCCTCTGCTGCCGGGCATACACCGACGTGGCGAACTTCAGCCGGAAGTCGTACTTCCCGCCAAATTCCTTGGGCGTCATGAACGCACCGCCCTGTTTCACGTCGAACAAGCCGTTGGCTTGTTCCTCGGTCACGCGGAAGAACAGCCCCGGCTGAGTCTTTGGCGCCAGATCGCAGTCCAAATCCCAGAAATCCGTGATGATCTGCTCAAAATCCTCACGGAGAACCGTTGAGTCCAGGTAGGCCCGCACGTTGCCCTCTTCGATCAGGGCGAGTTGCCCCGTAGCGGTTCGCGGTGCGTTGGGGCGGTCTACCGCACGGCCGAGGCTCTGATCCGTAATCCCTGTCACCCGCTCGGCGACGGCGAGGATATCCTGCTGGCGGGCGATGGCGTACTCCAGGTTGGGCCGGATGTTGATGACATTCACGCTTGAGGGCTCATCCGTGGGAATGGCCGTACCGGGTTCCAGTTTGACCACGCCCGGCTTGAATCCGCCGCCCGGCCGGTAAAACACAATCGGCCACACGCTCAACTCGCCGGCCGCGGTGAACAGCCGGGAATTGGCCGTCGCCTCGTCCTCCAGGTCTTCGAGCAACGCCCCGAAGCCCTTCGGCCGGTACGTGCCGTCCTTGATGAGCGTCGATTCCACGAATGGCCGCCGCTTCCGCATCTTGGGGTAGAGCTCAAGCAGGTCCTGAACGCCGACGATCTCCCTCAGGCCCGGAATGAAGCGGATTACCCAGTCCGCCTCGAACTCCTGGCGCTTCTGGATGTCATCGATTTCCGCGTCCCGTTTCTGCTTCTTCAGCGGGCGCCAGTAGCCGTACCATTCCCACAGCCAGATGGCCCTCCGGCCGAGAATGAACGTGTCGTAATCGACGCCCTCCGACTTTTCCCGCTCCGTCCTGACCGGATCTTGGCCCACCAGCGTGTAGTCGTTGGCAATGTCGCCCATTTTGGCCCAGGCGATGATCCTTCGGACGAACTCCGGGTCCGACGTGCCTTGATAGAGCGTCCCGTCCCCGCGGATCAGGTCGTCTACCGTCACTCGCACGCGCCGAATGGCGAAACTAAAGTCCTGGATGCTTGTCACCCCGCGCTCGGGCGGGATAATCAGGTCGTCGGGCTCCAGTGGGAAGAAGCCCGGCCCCTCGTAATCGCAGACGCGCGACCGCTTGCCGCCCTGGAGCACGTCGAATTCGCGCTTGTACCACGGTCTGTAGGCCGCGGCCCAGCCGTTCAGGATGCGCCGGAACTCGAAGATGGTCAGGGGATTGATGATCTCCATCTGGTCGAACACCCTGGAGGTCATGTACCGCCCGACTTTGCGCACCACCTTATCGTCTTCCGGCCCCGTGGGGCGTGCCGTGATTTCCGCCTCGTCGCCCAACAGCGACTGAAGATCCCGGGCCAGCTTGTTGAAGCACTGCCACTGAATCAACGGTACGGTGTGATTCGGTTTATCCTCATCGCCCAGTTGCGGGGCCGATACCCGCGCTTCCCACTTCTTCATCCACTCCGCGCAGCGCTCAGCGTAACGCATGTGCGACGCCTTGGCCGTCAAGAAGTCATTCTCAATGCGGTTGACGAGCTTGGCTTTCTCACCGTCGGAGAGGAGGATCTGGTAACTCTTCGGCATCAGGCAGATACCCCGGAAGTGGAGGCTTCGGGTTCGTAAGCCAGAGCTACACGCCGGGCCTGTTCGGAGATCTGGTTGGCGAGAGTGTCGCTAACTACGATGAAGCGCCGTCCCTCAGGCCGGTCGGAGACCATGCCGCACCGCGGGGAGTCATCCAGCACTTTTGCCAGTTGGAGTAGCCAGTGGTGGACTTCTTCCGTGCTCACGCTGATTTATCGCCCGGGGCAGCGCCGGGACTTAACGGATGTCGCATTCAGTCCGCTCAAGGTCGTGGCATTCGCACTCGGAGTCGCAGTCCAGGATTTCGATCCACTCCGCTTCGGACACCAAACCGAATGCTCGCCTGAATCGAATACGCAACGTTCGCAGCAGTGCTCCGGGTTCGGATAGTGCGGGAAGTTGCCGCGGGATTTAGCGCCCATCAGTCATCGTCCTCCTCTTTCCTTGCCGGCCCGTACTTGACGGGCTTCCATTGCTCTTGGCCTTGGTTCTGGATTTGTTCTCGATACGCAAAAGCCCTGCGTGCGTACTGGAATCCCTCTACGGCCAAAGCCACCCCGAATACGTCATCATCGTGGTTCTGACCTTCTTCCCGGCCATTCGGCTTGCGGACGAATTCCCGCAATTGCTGCAACGTCTCGACATCGTGGACCTTGATAGCCGATTCCCTCAATGCCCGGTCCAGGTTGGAGATCAGTACCGGACGGAACACGGTGTTCGTGTCGTATCCCAACTCCTGGAGCAACGGGCTTCGCCGGTCGGACGGGTCGCGCTGCTTCGAGTAGATGAGTTCGAGCGGATAGCCCCCCCGCGTGTCCGTGGCGGCCAACAGGTGCCCGATTACCGCCTTGCCCACGGCTTTCTGCTCCGGCACGATGTAGGCCCACTGGTAATATCTGCCCAGCCAGTACAGCCTCTCGGCCCACGGGTGGGGTTCGTACCGCTCCTTCAGCTTGGCGCACTCCTCGCCGGTGTCTGCATCGAAGACCGTCGCGGAGCAGTAGTCCGGGTCGCTCGAGCCGCTCCTGGCCGTGGGATCGATGCCCTCCGCGTGATCCGCGCCGATGATGTAATGGCCGCCCTTGCGAGGCTGGCGGTAGATGGTGGCTTCCCCGCGGCCGTCCTCCGATTGGCGGAACTGCACCCGCTGCTCGAGCCCCACGTCCACGACTTCCAGCCACCCGCGCACCGGATCTGGAATCGCCGGCATTCGGGAGAGCGCCGCAAGATCGAAGATCGACCGCCCTGAAGCCGGGAACGCCTCCTGCGCGTTGCCCGGAAACTCCCGCCTGAAGCGCTCGACCTTGCCTTCGCAGGCCGTCTCGATCTGCCGGCGCCGCCAGGCGAGCTGTTCCAGGGTGAGGTTGTATTTCTGTTGGTCCTCACGCTCGTACTTGTCCAACGTCCGCTGGAAGGCCTCCGGACCCGAGTATCCTAGCGCCTTGGGGTCCGCCCGGCACTCCGGATGCTCCCACCAGGCGAAGAACACAAACGCCCACCCCGAGTCCCGCCGCGGGTCCATCGACCGCTGGCACAGGTCATAGAAATCGCCGCCCATACCGTTGGCCGTGCTCTCCACGATGACGCCCGAATCGGGGCTGTTGGGGATGCGTTGCATGAGGCCCGTCATCAGGGCGCCCATATCGCGGTAGAAGGCCGCTTCCGACAGGTGCGCCCAGTTGTACGGCGCGGATCGGCCAATCTCCACGTTGTTGGCCGTGCCTACCAGGATGCTGGAGTCGTTCGACCAACGGAGCCATTGCTCGGTGTCCTTCACGAGCTTCGGCAGGAGGATCGCGGCGTCCCACTCGCTGCCGTAAGGGTTGTCGCTGTAACTCTTGATGTACTGGAGGTAGTACTCGAACACCAGGTCCGCGTGAGCCTGGGTGTCGGCCACGACCAGCGCGCGGCGCCCAGGAAAGAACGGCACACGCCGAAAGATCTGGGTCGCCGTGCTCGAACTCATCCAGACCTGCGAAGCCTTGAGGCACACGATCCGGACGGGCAAACCCGCCGATTCCTGCCGCCGGATAGCCGTGTCCAACTTCAGGCCGGCCGGGGAGTGCTTGTAGGGTACTGACAGGCCATCCTTGTTACGGATGCGGAGGTGTTGGCAAAACTTCTGGTGGTCCGCGAATCCCTCCAGCATGGCCCGCATTTCGTCGGGAGTGAGGGGGGCCAGTTTTGGGTTCATCGACCCCCCTCAATTTCCGATAAGTCTGGCTTCCGGCTCCCACGGGCTCGCGTTCCCGTGTTGGCGTGTGCGGCCTCCGCCTGGCAGTAGATCTGCGGTTTGCGGTGCGGGCACTCCATAGTCAGTCTCTTGTCTCCTCTCTGCGCCGCCGCACTACCCGCAACGCCCCGCCATCTTCTGCTACACGTCGGCAGAGCGATGCTTGGGCGCTATCGACACGGAAGTCCAACTCCAGGCAATCCCCACCCTCGGCCACCAGCGTGAAACTGAGGCGCTCCGTCTTTTCGGCCGACTGCTCTCGCCTGGCTGGCGCAATGGCGGCCAGGACAGCGCGCAGGCTGGCATCGGGGGGCAAATGTGGCACGCGTGCCACATTTCGTGCCAGTGCCATGTGCCGCCACAGATGCTTTCGGTCCCATTGGAACTCGCGCGTGGCCCACGGAATAAACTCTCCGTGGGGCAGAATCTCTTTGGCCCGCATCAGGCGGCGGCCAATCTCGATCTTGAACTGCACGGCGCTCCCTGCGTGCTCCATGGCGTGAGATTCCAGCACGTGGATCTCTTTCGTGATTCCGTCGATCTCACCGGCTGGTGGGAGGGCTGGCGTGATCCCCCTGTCCACGGGCAATAGGTGCGCTGGTAGCAGGTGCGCTAATGTACTCATAATAATCGGCTTATCGGCTCCTTCAGCATTTGCAAGGCCTCAGTGTGCAACTGGCTGATCCGTGACGGCGTAACCCCCATGCGAGCCGCGATCTCCTCGATAGTCACATCGCGGAGGTAGTGCAGGATGATGATGCGCTGGTGGCGGGGCGGCAGGTGCCACACCGCCGCAAACACGCCGGATTGAGCCTCCGACAGCGTGTCTTGCGGCGAGTCTTCCGTTGTTGGACCTTGCCGGGCCGCCCAATCGTGCCAACTGCGGCCGGGGACCTCGTGCGGATTGGGGCTCTGGTACTGGGGGTCGTCGGCATCAAGCGAGACGTGCGCCCGCTCCCGGTACTCCCGCCGCCGCACCGCGTCGTAGCAGGCCCCGCGCAGCCGGGCTTGCGCGTACGCCCGAAATGGCACGCCACGAGAGGGATCGTATGCGCCGGCCAGCCTGACCAGCGCCAGTTCTGCCGGCCCAATCAGATCGTCCCGCAAGAACCAGGTGGGCAGTTGGCCGGCGACGCGCTCGGCAATTGAGTGCGCCCACTCGAGATTCTCGATCACCAGCTCGTCGCGCGCGCTGTCCTGGCCGCGCGTCCTAGGCCTTACGATCCGCTTTGGCTTTGGCCGCACTGACATCGATACTGATGTCCCGGAACATCCCAAGCAGCTCGACGAACTCGCCCGACCATCTGCGGCCGGTCTGATTGTCGCTGTCGCCATCGGTACTCCCTTGTGCCCAGCCCATTACCGTGCCGAGCGTCTTTACCGCCTGGAGCCGATCCCGCATCTCTTGAGACGGCTTAAGTCCTGTGTTTACAGCGGCCAAGGCGCGGGGAATCATGCGGCGAATAGCGTTGTGATGGGGCTCCATCCACGAGCGGATGAGCGCCTGTGTCTCGGGCTGGTGGAGCTCGGCGTACAGCGTCTTGCGGCTGATCCCGATCGCTTGCGCCACGGCGGTCACGGGACGCTGCTCAATCAGTCCTTGGACGATCGCCTTGCGCCTGGCCGTCCGAGCCAACTTATTACGCGTCTCGTCGTGTTCCCGCACCGGCATCTGTCTGTTACGTAGCGTCACTCGCCCACAAGATAACACACACGTCCGAAAACGTACACTCTGTTTAGTGGCGTGGTTTCTGTGACTTGCATCTCGTGGACACAGAAACAAGTCCCCCAAACCCCCGTCAGGCGAAGAAAGAGCGAGTGGCGGCAGACGGGGACAAGCCCAGGTATCACCTATACCGCCCAACGGCTTCGGGGGCCTCTCCAGGCGCTCCACCTCGGGTTTCGGCTCCTCGCGTCCTGGCATCGCCGCAATGAAGGGCGCGCCAGATCCCCGGCCGTGCCAGCCCTGCGCGTCATTCACCGCGCCGGCTGAACTCCTCAGGACAGTAATCGCCCGCCGGCGAAATATTCTTAGCCGCCCCGATAAATTTACGATAGCTTCGCCCCATCTTCGCAAAAATCTTCGCCCCACCTGCATTTTTCTCTTGCGTTGTTCGTACATTCTGCTATACTGACAATGTAAGGAGATAGTGAGATGACACAGACGAAGACATGCGCTGGGTGTGGAAATAAGACCAACCAGGTGCACTGGGCGGGTGACCTTGAGGGGCCGGACGGCACGAGAACGCTCTGGTATTGCGACACGTGCCATGCCAATGCCATGTCCGTGCAGCAAGCTCACTTGAGGTATCTGGCCACTCCCGAGGGTCAAGAAAAGTTAAGCGCGGAGAGGGAGCGTATCCGAGAACACAACCGGATCATGGACATTGCTGATCCGGTGGAACGCGTCCGCCAATATCGCGCGTGGAAGGAGCGCGCCTGAATGCAGACGACGGCGCGCCCCGCGCCGTAATGCAGCCCGGAGAGGATGAGATGACGCAGAAGACGGAATACGCAGTGATCGATGCTCCGGGCACATACGTCACCTACGCTACGGTGTGGGCCGTTGCGCCCACGCAGGAAGAGGCGATACAGGCGGCCTGCCGCCAAGCCAAACCCAGAGGCCATTGGACGGTCATTATCGCCACGGGAGTGGGCGCATTTCGCCGCGGCGACAAGATCCACCGGGATGCGATGGGCAGGGTGTACCGGATCGTGTGGCAGGGCGGGATGAGGGAAGAGGGCCGGTAATCCGGCAGGAGAAGATGAGATGACACAAGCAATTGAATACACGGCGTCCGCAAAATGGACAATCTCGGCGGTCTATCACGGCCGCTCCGGTCATTATGGAGACGTTTCGATCACCGTCTATCAAGACGGCACTCAGAGTTCTGGGGGCTGGTCTACTCCTGGCGGCCCTCTAGCCGAAGCACAGGAGGCCCTTTCGGCCTTATTCGCGGGTGAGGCGACCGAGGAGGGGGACTGCTGCCTAGTGGCCGAGGTCAGTAACGACGAGTGGCTCGACTCCGAGGACACTACCGCTATAGTAGCAGTGGATGGCATCACACTCCGGTTCAGCGGCATTGAGTGGGATTGCGATGCCTCGTAACCTCACCCGTTCCGCAGCCCGCAAGATGGCCGCGGCGCGCAAGCACCATCGCGGCGGCCGCCCGCGCAAGCCTACCAAGTGCCCACGGTGCGGCGTGCTGTGTGCGTCGGCGCGGAAAGCGCTGGGACACTGCTAGCTTCCCGCTGGCCGCAATAGCGGCTGGAGGTCGCCGTCCATTGGCGCAATCATGGGCTTGCTGGGGGCGGTACGGGACAGCCTGCGGCTCTCGCCTCCGTACCGCTCCCGCATCCGCGCGGCCACCCGCGCCATGCGTTGCGCTTTCGGGCTTTCTGGCGGATAACCGTAGATGGGGCAGCGGTGGTGTCCGCGCCGGCGTTCCTGCCGGCAGAGCCGGTCCAGTTCGGCACCCCGCAGATCGGTCCAGACTACGCTCATGACTCGCCCCTTTCGCCAGCCTCGCGCAGGCCGCACTCTAATTTCCCGTCCTCGTGCTTAACCATTTCCTCCGACCTCCATGAACGTTTGCGTAGTTGGCTGAAACAGCATCGGAATCCCGAACCCGGCCGCCCCTTCGCGCTGCTTGCCGACGCGCAGAGACACCGTGGTCGGCGAATCCCGTGAGAGTTCGCCGCCTTCGATCCAGAGCAGCACGTCGGCGTCGTTTTCGATATCGCCCGATTCCTTGGCCGAATGCAGCCCGATCTTGCCCTCGCCCTTGACGCTCCCGCGGTCCACCTGGGACAGCACCAGGAACGGAACGCCGAAGTCCATCGCGGCCAGCTTAAGTGCGCGGGAGTTGTCGCTCACCTCTTGCGCCCTGTTGGCCCGGGCGCCCCCGGTGCCCCGAATCAATTGCAGATAATCCACAATCACCAAGCCCACTTTGGATTTCGCGTTGACTTGTCGGAGGCTAGCAAGAAACGACGCCACCGAACGGGAGTGACGATCAAACCAGATCGGCCGCTCATCCAGGCTGGCAAGCGCCTGGCGCTGGGCGTCGAACTCCTCGAAAGTGGCCTGGCGCTTGCCGGTCCACACGCCCGAGAGTTGTGTCATCATGCGCTGGAAGAGGCTTTTTGGGCTCATCTCCATCGTCCAGATCAGCGGCGTCGATCCCTGAAGCGCGGCGTGGGTTGCCGCCTGAAGAGCCATCGAAGTTTTGCCGCGCGATGTGGCCGCCATCAGCACCACAAGTTGGCCCGGCCCGAGACCGGCCAGGTCAGAATCGAGCTTCGGCCACGGCAGTTTCAGCCCACGATGTCGGCGCGATTCCAGGAGCGCGGTCGGGCCCTCCACCTGGATCATGTCGCGCGTGGAGATCGGCCGGCGCGACTCGCTCGTGGCCTGGGCGAGGTCGGTGGCGACCGCGCCGAATGCTGCCAGCACTTCGTCGGCGCTCTGCGTTTCATCCGCCGCGCGGCTGGCGAGCTGGTGGGCCCTCAGGATCATGCCGCGGCGCAACGCGGCATCGTGCAGCCTGTCCACGTACCCGCCGATCTGCGGATGCTCCGGCAGCCCGTCATCGAGCCCTACGATATAGCCGATCCCGCCGACTCCCTCGAGTTGCTTGCGGTTTGCTAGCTCATTCAGGATCGTGATGCGATCCACGGGTTTTCCGGCGTCGTACAGCGCGCAGATGATGTGCCAGATGCGCCGATGATCTTCGCGCGCAAAGTCGGTGTCATCCAGTGAGCCGCGCGCCGAATCCAGGTATTCGGGCCGCAAAATCGAATAGCCGAGCACGAGACGCTCGATATCGACCGCTGCCGGCAGGGAATTGATCATGCGGGCACCTCGATTTCTTCGTATTCGATGGGCTGATCAGGGTGTGTGATCTTCGCCACGCGCACCTTGCGGGTATTGCGCTCGCGGGGCGGTTCTTTGCCGGCGGGCCATTTGGTAAATCCGTCGTCATCCAGCCATACCGGGAGTTTCGGGGCGAAATTTCCGTTATTGTCGGACCAACCGGCCGTCTCGCACCACGCCTTATGGCAGGCCTCGATATCGGTCAGGCTGTATCCACGGCCCACCGCCGCGACAAGGGATGGCCCCACGAGGGACATCCCCCATTTCTTCGGGTGCAAACGGTAAATGCGATCCGCAATTTCATCAAGAAGAATTTCTTCTTTCCCGGAAAGAGAAGAAGAGTCAGAGTCAGCGCGCGCGCCCGCGCGTGAGTCGTTTTTCAAACAAGGATAACCTTCGTGGTTAACCTTCCCGTTAAGCTCGTGGTTAACCTTCCCGTTAAGCTCGTGGTTAACCTTCCCGTTAAGCTCGTGGTTAACCAACGCCGGGTTTCCACCTTTACCTCCGCCAACGGCGCGAGCCAACCTTATTCGCTCATCCTCCACCATGCGCGCGATGAACAGAACGCCATCGTCCCGCTGGCTCACCCGGCCGTATTGCTTCAACTCGGACACGGCCCGCAGAAACTGGCCAGTCGTGACAACGCACCGGGAAGCCATGTACTTAGTGGTGAGGGCGCCCGTCTTGTCTGCCAGGTGGCCGTACGGCTCACCTTCATGTGCCAGACACATCAGGTCGGTCAAGATTGCGCGCGCGGTCGGAGAACACCGTCTGAGTTCCTTATTGTCGAGCCAATCGCGAGTATGAAACCGCATCCAGGGTAGGTTCATTTGTTCTTTTTTCCCGCCTCCATCGCCTCTTCTTTGAGGGTCTCCTGCAAGTTCGGCCACTCGTACACCGGGATCCCGCGCGCTCTCGCGTGCGCCACTTCCGCTTGCGTCCCACTCGACCGGCGCCAGCCGGGAACAAGTACAACCATGTCGCACCGAGCCAACATCACCAGATCGCCCTTCAGCCACACCTCATCGGGTGCCAGTCCTCCGAATAGTGCGGTATTCTTGTGCGGGCAAATGACGGCGTATCCCGCTTGCCAGAGGGTTATGGCTATTCCTTCGGCTGCTCGAATATTCGCAACGACGGCGGATTCAGTGGCCGCACGGTAGGGGCCAGCAACGTAAGCAAGTTTCATGTAGTATCCTCTCTGTGGCGGCCGCCGGGCTCATCCCAGGGCATGGTGGCAAACAGGCTATCTTGCGGCCGGAGACATGCTGGCGAGAACCAAATCCGCTCTCGTGCCGAGTTCTCCCGCCCGCGTCCGTTGCCTTGAGAGCCGTAGCCACCCCGCGCCTTCCATGCCATACACTCCCACGAGTCCGGCATCTGGTGCTCACCCTCGTAGCCACAAAGGGCGATGCGGAGATTTGGATTGCTGCCGTTGGCTAGGGCCCATTTGCGGACGGCGTGCGCTACGGACAGGTCATCCGTGGAATACAGGGCTTCTCGCCGATCCGCTTCGTCCGAGTAAGGTGGATCGAGGAACACCCCAGTAGCACCGAGCTTGACCGTAGGAGAAGGCCCGCACACCCGCGACCAATCGCCACAACAGACCCGCACGCGGCGCATTCGTTCCGCTAATTCGCGCATGTACTCCACGAGCGCCGCCCGTGCCCGCGTTCCCGAGGTGGGGTAGCTTATCCATTCGACCTCCGCTCCTCTGCCCGCGTTCCCGAGGTCGGGTAGCTGCCGGTTCACTCCTTTGCCCGCGTTCCCGAGGTGGGGTAGCTTACGATGCACGCCCGTGCCCGCGCTCCCGAGGTGGGGTAGCTGCACCGCGCACCACCCCGATCCAATCCAGATGCACTGTCCCCATACCCACCATCCTGCGATCTTGGAATCATAGAAATCCGGGTCCACCTTCATCCGTTCGCGGAAGCCCTCTTGTGAAACGAGCCACAAATGCCGGGCGTGCAGATCCGCTTCGTTCACCGGCCAATCAGCGTTAGCCGTGACTCCCTCCGGGTCAGACTGAAGTGCTCTCCAGAAGTTCGCCAGATAGCAGTCCATGTCGTTGACCGTCTCGGTTTGCGGTGGAGTCGGACGACCCAACAGGACAGCGAGGGATCCGGCGAATGGTTCGACGTAGTTTTGGACGTTGCCAAATCTATCCCACACGATGGGCGCCACGCGGGATTTGCCGCCGAAACCACGGGAAGGGTGCCTTAAGCACTCTTCCCGCTACCTCCTTTCCCGCATATGCGGTGGACGTGGGAAATTGAGATCCGGAACTCGCTGGCGATATCCCCGAGTTTGATTCCGGATTCTCTTCTGGACCTAATAGCTTCTCGCGTTCGCTCATCAATACGTGGCCTCCCGGGTCGCCATTCTTGCGCCTCCGACCATGGGCGCTTGCGACCGTTTTTGTAAGAGTGCTGAATGTTCCCAGATCCGTTGCACAGTTCGATTCAGGCTCACCGTTTCCCTCCCGCTTCCTGTGTCAGCCTCAGTTTTAATTGCTCCTCGCGCCGCACTTTGAGCCGTAGCAGCGCCGCCACCAGCGCCATGACCGGCACGGGGCGCTCGAGGCGCCGTGTGCCACGTGAAAGGGTCACTTCCGCACCCCCATGTACGCCCTCACGAATTCCGCCGCCGCTGGCGCCACGATTCCGTCTCCGTACCCTCTCAGCCTCATCACCCGCGCCTCCTCGCCTTTCGCGAGCGGAAAGCCGCGATAGCCGCTTCGTCCCAAATCGCTGGCAGGCCCATCAGCCAACGGCTCATGGATGGCCTCAACCGGCCGCAAGCAGGGACGATATCCCACCCGTTGCGGTCGAGTAAGTACCCAATCGCAGTCGCGCCAGAATCCGTTGACGGGACCGGCCACTGGCACATCGCCACCGTCTGGCGCGATGAGTCCGTATTCCCCGCTTCGTTGTAGCCCTTCTGCGCTGGCGTCCCAGCCATCGGCGGCGGCCATGATCCCAATTGCACCTGTTCGCTCAATGGCCTGGCGTTCCGGTCCAGCGTCTCCTGGCTGGCGTCCCCACTCTTCCAGTCCCGCGCGGCGGGAGTCGCCCAACTCGCCAGCGTCGCTACCGCCGTCAGCGTATCTGCCACGCCCCTGGAGTGCCGCATCCCAGCCGATTCCGCATCCTCCGCTCGGGTCGTCGGCCAGGACGAAAGATTTGCGATATTGCGCAGACGCTGATCGCAGGTCCTCCAATCGCCGGCTGACATGCGCAGCCGAACGGCCGGCCCATCGTCCTTGTGATCCTCCGTCGGTGTCGGCCACCCAGAACAATCTCTGTCTTCGGTGCGGCGCTCCGACGCACGCACCGCACAAATCGTGGTCCAGGTCAAAGTAAACAGCGTCGAACCAAGCAAGTCCGTCCGCGGACGCAACCTGCTCGCCAAAGAGTACGAGAGGTCGTCGTGCTTCGATGAGAGGAAACCAGACTGGCCAAAGATGCCGCAGGCCGTCGAACGCTTCTTTTTTCCCGGCGTCGCTGAAGGGCTGACAGGGACAGGAACCCGTCCAGACTTCCCGGTCGTCGGGCCATCCGGCGAGACGCAGGGCGCAGGACCAGACTGCAATGCCGGCCAAGAAATGGCACTGGCGGTATCCCCGCACGTCGTCGGGCCGAACATCGTGTATTGATCGCTCATCCACGTCCCCCGGCGCGATGCAGCCGCGTAATATCAGTTCCGGGAGCCAGGCCGCTTTCTGCGGGTCGAACTCGTTGTAGTAGGCGCATCCGCTCACCGCCGCACCCCCGCGCGTGCGGCAAAGTGAATTGCCCCGGCCCCGGACGGCTTTCTGCCCGCTTCGCACTTGCGTGGTGCCTCTCCCTTGCGCAATGGAGGCGAAAACCTGCGAGCCGACGTTCGCGCGCCGCCCCCGTCTATCCGTGAGTGTTCAGAGCCGGTGTACCCGGTTGGCCGCTTCGGGCCGGGGCAAACTTGATAGTGAAAGTGGGCTTTTCGCGGGCACAGCGGAGTTTCGGCGGGTCCTGGTGTTGCAGCCGAAAGTGTTACGCCAGTCGATTCAAGGTCTGCAAAACCTTTATTCGCCGGTTCGATTCCGGCCCGCGCCTCCATGTAACTAATTGATTCTACGTTCGCTAGCATCTTTCGTGGTAATCTCCCGCTTTCCCTCTTGTTCGCCCGTTTTCGCGCCTGGAAGTGGGCAGGCGGTGGGCAAGAATTGCTCTCCCGCCTCGAACGTCTGCATCCCCTCGACAATGTGGGTTTGCGACATGTGAACGTAGCGCATAATGCTGCGCAGGTTGGAGTGCCCCAGGATCGCCATGAGCTTCGGCAGTTCCACGCCTCTCTCGACGGCCCGAGTCGCGAACGTATGCCGGAGATCGTAGAGCACGCACGTCAGCCCGGCCTTTTCCATCACGGCGTCCCAGCGGCGCTGATACTGCCCGATGTGCTTGCTGCCCGCACGGAGTTGGCTCGGGAACGCCCACACGCCGGGCCTTTGCAGCCGTCTGGTGAGCACGCCCCGGCTGGCCGCTGTCATCGGCAGGACCCGGCACGCCGCCTTGCTCTTGCCCTGTCGGATCGTCATTGTGCCGTGCTCTAGGTCAATATCCGTCTGCTGGAGCGCCCGCAGTTCTGTCGGCCGGCAACCCTGGTTGAGCATCAGGACGGCGAGGTCCTTGATGTCTGCCAGCGCCCGGAGCCGCTTCGTCCGCTTCTTCGCTGCCGCCTCCACCGAAAGATCCTCGATGGCCGCGAACAATCGCATTTCATCGGCCGGCGAAAGCACGTTGATCCTCACCGCGTCGGCGTCGCTCGGAATCTCGACGTGGCGCACCGGGTTCCCGCGGCACCAGCCGTGCTTTTCGCCGTACTGGAACAGCAGCGACAGCGCGTGCAGATCGTGCCGCAACGTCACCTCGCGGACCTTGTGGACCGTGCGCCGGTAGGATTTGTAGTCCTCTAGGTCCCCGCGCGTGAGGCTCGACAGTGGCCGCTTGCCGAAGAACGCCTTTGTTGTGGACATGGACACCGAGAGGCGCTTTGCGCTGTTCGGATGCTCCCGGTATTCGCCGCGCGCCCACACGATAAATGCCTCAGCCGCGCTACTGAACGGCTCCGCTGCGATCCGCAACTCCGACTCCCGGCCACTCATGACCAGGCGCCGGGCTTCCGCTTCCATCTGCGCGGCTCGCGTCCTGTTTCGTGCGGTGTCGGCCAAATCGGTGATGTGACTGAATTCGTGCCCGTTGGCCTTGAACCGCCATTCCAGCTTCCCGTTTCGTTCTCGTATTGACATTGCGTGGTTGCCTTTCCTGCTCATCGCACCACACTTGGAGCTTTTCGGCGTCGTACCGCACCGCTCCACCGAACCGCGACCATACCGGCCCGTAGCCGTCGCTACGCCAGCCGGCTAGCGTCTTGGGGCTCATTCCCAGCACCGCTGCGGCCTCGTCGGGCTTGAGCATCCGGCGCCCCTCCACTACCAGACCCTCGCACGCCGCAAACCCGAGGCGTCATACCACGCCCGGAATCCGGCCACCGTCGCCGGGAAATCCTCACCGGCGATCAGCGTCAGGGCACCCCGCGCCCGCTCTCGGGTGTGCCAGGCCGTCTGGTGTTTCTTCGGCTTCTCACCGGAGCGCTTGAATTCGATCCACAGAACTTCAGATGGCGCCAGAGGCCACGCCGCAGGAGGCACCAAACACTCCCATGTGCTGGGGGCGAACTGATACCGGATATACAGATGGTCCGCCATGCCGATTTCTCCGAAGCCTTTGCCACGGCCCCGGTCGCTCACCGGGTCCGTGCGGAGCGCCCTCCAGCCGTCCTCTTCGAGGAGTTTTGTCACCTCCGACTCAATGAACGCCTCCGACACGTCGGCCGTCGGCTTCGCTTCGGTCCGCACGCCAGCGGGTTGCTCCTTCAGCCGCGCCTGAAATTCGGCCCACTGATCCTCGGTCCAATTTGCTCCGCTCACTTCCGCCCCCATGCCAGCTCGCGCACTCGCAGAGCGGCCGGCCATTCCAACGGGTCCGCTCCGTGCGAATCACTCAGGTGTCGCCAGAAGACCTCTGAGATCGGCAATTTGCATCCCCGATGAGTGATGCGATCTGCTAGGCTATATGGCGCGCTTCCCATCTGCTTCACAAAGCAGGGCACTCTGGCCGCTCGGCATTGCTCAATAACTGACCGCGCCCACGCGAAATCGAATGGCCGCGCGCCGGGGCCGGACTCGCCACCAAGCACGACCTGCTTCGGCCAGCGCAGGCCGTCAAGATGATTGGTGGTCTGCCTCGGTCCCTTGAGTGGCTCCGAGTTTGCCCACCGGAATGATACTGGCGCGATCATTGGCTCTAGGCTGATCCACGTATTCCAGCCCATCGCGGCGAACTTGCGGAGATGGCCCATGCGTTCGTCGGCGTCGGGCTGGTTGGTGAGAGAGACGCCCGCAAATACGTTAGAGAGTGGCCATTGGAGCCCTGTGCCTTTCCAGTGTCGTCCGTGGATTATGTTTAGGATCTGGGAAGTCACATCCATCTGCTTCTGAACACGGAAGGGAGTCCGGTTGTCTGCGGACCACTCTCGCATCCGCTCCGGCCGCTTCGTCAGCAGAAGGAACGTGTGTTGCGGACACAGTGCCATCACCGCGAACACTTTCGCCAGCACCTCATCCGGCGCGAGAAACAGGTCCCCGTGATACGCCGCCGCAATCACTTCCGGCTTCCGCCAGTGATGCGGGTCGGTCAGGTGCGCTTCGTTCAGTCGCACCGTTCCGGTCCAATTGCCCAGGCTGGTCGTCAGGCCCGCATGAAAGTCGCTGATCTTGCGGTTTGGGTGCCACGCCATCCGGTGACATTCGCGTTTCGCCCAACACCGGACAGCACAGGGCAGGTCCTTGTTGCAGCCCTTGACGACTTGCCAGCTTTTCGTCGCGTATCCGTAGATCACGTCTCAATCTCCCGCTATTTCAGGTCGCCGCTGGCCTTGCGCTCATCGAACGCGCAGCCAGCCGCGGCCAGAACCGACTGGAGCA
>JAJYLS010000369.1 GCA_021787555.1 Acidobacteriota bacterium
GCGAGAACGCCTGGGCGATGGCATAGGCCAGGCTCCAGCGGTTGGCGATTCCGAGAATAAGGGCAAATTTGCCCTCCAGCAAATGAGACATGAAATACCTAGTGTAATTCAGAAGTCAGGAGTCAGGAGTCAGAAGACAGGAGTCAGAAGACAGAAGTCGCAAACCAGCGCGGGGCCGCGAAATTCTGACTCCTGACTCCTGTCTTCTGCCTTCCGGCCGTGTTACAACTTCCCTATGCCCACTTTTCACGTCGACACCCCGCATGGCTGCTACCCGGTAATCGTGGGGCGCGGAATCGTCGCGCGCGCGGCGCAGTATATTCCGTCGAAATCCGGCAAGGTTTTCGTCATTTCGACCGAAGACGTGTGGAAGCACCAGGGGGCGGCGCTCGAGCGCGGCCTGGAATCCATCGCCCACGAGGTGCTGCATCTGCCGGGCGGCGAGGAAAATAAGCGGCTGCACTTCGTGGAACAACTGGCGGAGGACATGGTGGAGCGCGGCGGCGACCGCTCCAGCATCGTGGTGGCCTTCGGCGGCGGCATCGTCAACGACATGGCCGGCTTCCTGGCGGCCATCTTCATGCGCGGCCTCTCCGTGCTCCAGGTTCCCACCACGCTGCTGGCGCAGGTGGACGCCTCCATCGGCGGCAAGACCGGGGTCAACCTGGTGAGCGGCAAGAACCTCATTGGCAGCTTTCACCAGCCCGTGGCGGTACTGATCGATCCGGCGGTTCTGGCCACCCTGCCCGAACGCGAGTACCGCGCGGGCTTGTACGAAATCGTCAAGGCGGGGGTGATCCGCGAGCCGGAATTGTTCTGGTTCTTGGCGGAACAGAGCAGCGCGGTCCTGGCGCGCGAGGACGCGGCGCTGGACCGCATCATTGCGGATTCCGTGCGCATGAAGGCGGAAGTGGTTTCGGGCGACGAGCGCGAAGCCGATCTGCGGCGGATTTTGAATCTCGGCCATACCTTCGGCCACGCCCTCGAAGCGCAGACCGGATATCGGCGCTTCCTGCACGGCGAAGCGGTGGCGTGGGGCATGAAGGCGGCGGTTTACCTGGCGGAAAACGCGGGCTACCTTTCCGCCGAAGCGAGCGTGGAAATCCTCGAGGAGATCGCGCTCTACGGCCCCATCCCGCCGCTCGACGGCATTCGCGCCGACGACCTGCTGGCGCGCCTGGTGCACGACAAGAAAACCCTCCAGGGCAAGGTGCATTTCGTGGTGCCCGTGCGCATCGGCGAGGTGAAAGTGGTTTCGGGCCTGGATGAGAAACAGGTGCTGGAGGCCATGCGCACGGCGCTGGCATGAAGGGCACTACACCCGAGGGGGCGCGCACCGAGCAGGAGGCGGCAGCCTGGGTGCGCGGCATGTTCGGCCGCATCGCGCACCGCTACGACCTCGCCAACCATCTGCTCTCCTTCCGTTGCGACCGCGCCTGGCGGCGCCATACGGCGCGGGCGGTGCGCTCCACAATCGGACGCCCGGATGCGCGCGCGCTGGATATCTGCTGCGGCACGGGTGATCTGCTGGCCGCCGTGGCGCGCACCGGCGCCACGACTTTCGGCTCCGACTTCTGCCATCCGATGCTGGTCGAGGCGCGGAGAAAGTTCCCCGCCGCGGGCCTCTTCGAAGCCGACGCCCTGCGCCTGCCGGTGCGCGACGCCTCGCTCGACGCTATCACGGTGGCGTTCGGGTTCCGCAACCTGGCCAATTACGAAGCCGGGCTGCGCGAGATGCGCCGCGTCCTGCGCGGTGGAGGCGTGGCCGCCATCCTGGAATTCTCGCAGCCGCGGAACCGGTGCTTCGCGGCACTGTACAACTTCTATTCGCGGCGCGTGCTGCCGTGGATCGGCGGCGCTATTTCCGGCAACCGCGACGCGTACGCCTACCTTCCCGAATCGGTGCGGAAGTTTCCTTCGGCGGAGGAACTGGCCGGCGAGATGCGCCGCGCCGGATTTCGCGAGGTGCGGTATGAACTCCTCACCGGCGGCATCGTGGCCCTGCATATGGGAATCGCCTGACGGGCAGGAACCAGCTACTTCTGCGGATCGGGGTTTTCGCTGGCCAGCGTGTTGAGGATGTTCTCGCGCCGCCGCCGCTGGGCGTGCGACCGGCGCCTGGTCCATAACAGCAGGGAGCTCAACGCGAGAAAAAGCGCGACGGAGTACAGTGTGTGGGCAACCGGTGTCAATTCGTTCCCCTTCCGGTACTATTACATGGCAGCCGGCTGGCGAAATCGAGTCCGGCCAGTACCAGGTAAAGTACGGGAAGGCATGGTTATCAGGTATCCTCCCGGGTTATGTTAAAGTGAAGCGCCAGGGATCGATATGGCTGAGTTCGCGGGGGTGTATGCCGCGGCGGTCACGCCGCGCGACGACGACGGCAGCATCGACTTCGGCCGTGCCTTCGAGATGATCGATTACCTCTGCGCGGGCGGCGTTCGCGGAGTCGTGCTTTTCGACGCGGCGGGCGAATACCCGGCTTTCAGCCCGGCGGACCGCGCACGGCTGGTCTATCTGGCGGTGAAGCGCAGCCGTGTGCCGGTTCTGGCGGGCGTAGGCAGCACCACGCTGGCGGATTCGGTCTTCCTGGCGCGCCAGGCCTGCGACGACGGTGCGGCGGGCCTGCTGCTCCCGCCCGCCTTCTTCTTCCGCTACGACCAGCAGGACATCCGCGAGTTTTACCTGCAATTCGCGGCGGAGAGCGACGCGGCGGAGGTCACGGTGATCGGCAACGCCGGCGGCGAAATCGAGCGGGAGACCGCGCGCGAGCTGCTGGCGGCGGGGTTCGCGGCTATGGCGTGCGGTTCGGCGGATTGGCGGAGCAACCGCCTGCTCATCGCCAACGACGCGCAACTGCCCTGCGCCCTCGGCAGCGGATTTTGCGGGGCAATTTCGGAAACCGCCGGCGCGCTGCCGGAATTGGCCGCCGGACTGGAGCGCACGGCGGCCGCTGGCAACCGGGCCGAAGGCGAGCGCCTCGCCGCGCTGTGGAGCGAGTTTGTCGCCTGGGCCGAACGCTTCCCGCGTCCGGTAGCGGTGAAGGTAGCCGCCGGGTTGCGCGGTCCGGATACGGGTCCGCTGCCGGTTCCCCTGGCGCCCGCCCGGCAGGCGCTGCTCGACGAATTCCGCGACTGGTTCCGCGGCTGGAGCCCACGGGTATTGAGGTTAGCGGCCCATGCCTAGCAGCCCGTGGCAAAACTCGTCGAGCCGGAAAAGCGGGGACTGGCTCCGAAATTCCGCGCCGCCAACCCGCCGGAAACAGAACACACCTCCCCGCGGAATTTCGGTGCCTGTATCCGGTTTTCCAGGGCACTTACTTCTACCACGGGCCCCTAGGGGAGGTGCATGGGTCTTTCTGCTTGCGGCTATTCATATCGCTTGGGCGGGGGCGTCCCCCACCGGGCCGCAATTGCTCACCTTTCGCTCGACCGCCGACGGTTCCGAGCAGCCCTACGCGCTCTACGTTCCCAAATCGCCGCCCGCCGACGGAAAATATCCGCTGGTGATCGGGCTGCACGCGGAAGATTCCGACCACCGGTTGAGCCTGCGGCGCGTTCTGGGTGTGCGCTACCGCGCTGGCGAAATCAGTCCCGAGAACCTGCGCTCTCTCAAACCCCTCAGCGACGTGCCGTACCTGGTGGCCTGCCCGCTGGCGCGCGGCACCATGGGCTACGAGGGCCTCGCCGAGCGGGACGTCTACGACATGCTGGCGGACGTCGAGCGCCGCTTTCCGGTGGACCCGGATCGCGTCTACCTCACCGGAATGTCGATGGGCGGCGCGGGCGCGCTGCGGCTGGCGCTCACGCAGCCGGATGTCTGGGCGGCCGTGGCCGTGGTCTGCCCCACGCCTGCGCCGGGCCTCGACGCGCTCGCCGAAAACGCGATCGATCTTCCCGTCCGCCTGTTTCACGGCGAGCAGGACCCTATGGTGAAGGTGGCGTTGACGCGCGCCTGGCAGCGCCGCCTCCTCGATGTGGGCGTCACGGCCGAATACATCGAATACCCCGCCGCCCGCCATAACGCGTGGGAACTGGCCTATCGTGACGGCGCCATCTTCGGCTGGTTCGGAAACTACCGGCGCAACACGCAGCCCGAGCACGTGCACTTCACCACGGACTCCTACCGCTACAGTTCGGCTTATTGGGTGCGGATCGACGGCCTGACGCCGGGAACGCCCGCAACCATCGACGCACGCTGGAACAACGGTAAGCTGGCGGTCGCGACCACCAACATCGACGGCTTCTCCGTGACCGGCACGCCGGGCCTGCACCGCGTCGCGATCGACGGGACGGCGCTGGCGACCCGCTCCCTGAGCTTCCGGAAGGTCAACGGCCGCTGGCACATCGGGCATTGCCCGCCGAGTGCCAAGCGCGCCGGCGAGGAAGGCCCGATGGCCGAAGCCGTCGCCGGACCGCAGATCTATGTTTATGGCGCGGGCACGCGCGCCATGGCGGAGCGGGCCGCCGCATGGTCTACCGCCCGCAACCGGCTGCTGATCGCCCCGGAGGTGAAAGCCGATAAGTTGGTGACCGCCGCGGACGAGGCGCGCGCCAACCTCATCCTCTTCGGCGATGCCGGCACGAACTCGGTGATCGCCCGACTCGCCCCGGAGCTTCCGCTGGCGCTCAATCCCGGTGCGGCCGATTACGGGCTGCTGTTCATCTACCCCCTCGGCCACCGCTGCGTGCTGGTCAATTCCGGCCTGCCGTGGTGGACCGGCGCGGACGAAGCGAAGCGCGGCGGCGACCCGTTCGCGCCGTGGCAATTGCGGCTGCTCGAGACCTTCGGCGATTACATCCTCTATAAAGGCTCGCTGGCCAATGTTGTGGCGGAGGGCCGGTTTGATCGAAACTGGAAGGTTCCGCCCGATGCGGCCGCGAAGCTGCGCGCCACCGGCACGGTCACCATCCGCTAACATGAGTCCAGAAGAGTTTCGCCGCTATAGATC